>NC_019678.1:7651731-8000642 GCF_000316665.1 Rivularia sp. PCC 7116
TTACTCTCTCCACTTAACTTTGACAAAATAAGCTTTGCGTCCCATTGCATCATGCTTGAGAGTAATATTTTCAACTGCAAGGTTGAAAGGAATTGCGGTGGTAATATGACGTTGAAAGAAAGCACCGACATCGGGGGCAATTTCGGTTGCGGTTGTTGTTGCTACACTCAAACCAATTAATTGTTCAATTGGTCCTCGCGGTAATAATAAATGCATTCCTAAAGCCAATCCTGCCGTCAATAACATGGCAACCGATGCATTTGTTCCGCAGCGAGGATGCACGGCTAAATTCCATTCTCCATTAGTAAGGCGTTGGAGAGCAAGGTTTACAGAGCGTCGTAAATCGCTGATGTTGACTTCACCATAAAGATAAAAACCTTCTTCTGTTGATAAACCACTGTAAAGCTGATTATCAACCACATCTTCATGCTGCATTATCTTTTGTCTGGCTGTTGAATGCGATTCACCTAAAGTCCAGACTGTAGCGTGTTCTAAAGCATGAACTTGACGCAGCATCAAAACTTCTTTCAATCCAGGAACAAATGATAGCTGGTTAAGTATCTCGACATCCTGGGTGGGGCGGGGTGAAATGAGATCAAAATTCAAAATATCAAAGGTATTATCGCTACCTTTGGCTAAATTTGAGCTATTCATAACAACATTGCTCCCCCACCTAAATCGGCAATTTATATTCCATTATTAATGTAACCTTTTACAAAAGAAATTATTGCTAACTTTTGTTGATTATTAAACTTATATAAATAATCTGAAAAGATTAAAATTGTTGAATTAATTTATCTTTCTTGGCTAATAATTTATTTGTTAATTATTTATTAATTATTTAAAAAAAAGTTAAAGATGAACCCGTCCGTTGCTAGTCGGACGGGAATTGATTGCTGCTAGCTGTGAGCGCGTAGACCAATACCCTGCGATTGCGCGTCAAAGAGATGAGTTAAACACCGAAAAGTGAAGCGTGAGGAGACGAGCTAGCAGCAATCAAACCTGGCATCAAATAATTGTCGTAATGCTGTTTAGTCCTGCAAAGGAGGAATAGGACAGCAGTTAACATCATTTAAACATACTTTACCCCAGTGCAAAGCCCAGCGGACAAGAGCAACTCGGTTCTCAGTTTGTGTTTTGGTAAGAATATTGCTGATATGGTTATCAACAGTACGCTTACTAATTTCCAGTTTGACTGCAATTTGTTGGTTAGTTAAGCCAGTGGCCACTAAGTCGATAATTTGCAGTTCTCGGTCAGACAGACTAACAGGGGTCTGAGACTCGCCACCAGCCATTTAGATTCCATCCTCCCTTTTGTGGTAAATGTACTCAATTGCTTTTTCCCATTGTAGAAGATTCTTTTACTGGTAGGAGTTTCAACTGTTTAATGCTATACGATTATCTGGAATTTATTCTTTATTTCAGTTTTACGCTATACAGTATTTTATATTAGTATTTATTATATCTTTAAAGGGCACATTCAATTAGAATTAATACGGATGCTAAATCTCTTATGCAAGAGTTAATGGACACAATTTCGGCAAGAATATTGTTGTTTATTTGTATGAACGATTGCTTTAGGAATACTAAATATTATTGTAGGTTTTATACAGAAATTCTCTTTAAAAATTAAAACAAGTCTAATTAAATGAGCAATCCCCGCGTTTTATGTTTAGGTGAAATACTATATGATGTGCTTGCCGATCAATTAGGTCGTTCGGTTCCTGAGGTTGAGTCATGGACTTCTTATCCAGGGGGAGCGCCAGCGAATGTTGCTTGTGCTTTAGTCAAGTTGGGAACCCCGTCAGCATTTATCGGCTGTGTTGGTGAAGATGAAACCGGAACTAGTCTAGTAAAGCTTTTAGAAGCAGTAGGTGTAGATACAACTGGAGTGCAGCATCATCCCTCTTCACCTACCAGACAAGTATTAGTAACTAGAAAACAAAACGGCGATCGCGTGTTTGCCGGTTTCAAGGATTACGACACTACCGAATTTGCCGACACTCGTCTGAAGGCAGAAAATTTACCAGAAAAATTATTTGCTACTGCCGATATTTTAGTCGTCGGGACTTTAGAACTAGCTTATCCCGAAAGTGGTGCGGCAGTTTATCGTGCCTTAGAGTTAGCTTCTCAACACAATGTAAAGATTTTGCTAGATGTCAACTGGCGCGATGTATTTTGGAAAAATCCTGACGCTGCTCCTGACGTAATTCGGGAATTAATCAAAAAAGTAGATTTTCTGAAACTAGCAAAGGAAGAAGCTGAATTATTATTTGATACTCACGATGCAGGGGCAATTACTTACCGTGCCAGCAGTTTAGAAGGAGTATTAGTCACGGATGGAGAAAAGGGTTGTGCTTATTGTCTCGGCGAAAACGAAGATAAACTTCCGGCTTTTTCTGTCCCCGTAGTTGATACAACTGGTGCTGGAGATAGTTTTGTTGCTGGCTTTGTTCACCAGTTGTTGAATTACGGAATCAAGAATTTAAGCGATGCCGAAGTTGTGAAAAAAATTATTGCTTATGCTAGCGCTGCGGGGGCTTTGACTACATTAAAACCCGGTGCGATCGCTTCTCAGCCAACAGTGGAGGAAGTAGAGAATTTTCTGAAGGAGCATTGAATTCACTTTAGAATTGGACGGGCAGGGATGCCCATCCTACAAGAATTTTGTCTAGAGACGTTGCATTGCAACGTCTTTATTAATTTGAAGTAATAGTTAACCAAGTTGCGATCGCAGTTTTTCTACAATCTCTCGCACAATAACCTCAAGAGGCTGCGAAATATCAACTGTAAGTGAGTCTAAAGGTTCTTCAAGGATATCAAATTGACTTTTAAGAAGTTGTTCGTTCATAAAATGATTTTTTCGTTCTTTCAAACGTTGTTGAATCAATTCAAATGAACCTTTGAGATAAACCAGCTTTACAGATTCATGATTTACTAACAGCATCTGACGATAACTTTCTTTTAAAGCCGAACAAGTGATAACTATATTTGTAGTTTCTGACAAACACTGTTTGATGACATCAAGCATTTTTTGCAGCCACGGTAGTCTATCTGCATCATTCAATGCAACACCGTTTCGCATTTTATCAATATTCTCTTGTGGATGAAAATCATCAGCATCCCGAAACTTCCAGCCTAAAGATTCTGCTAGCGTTTTACCAATGGTAGTTTTACCGGAACCCGAAACGCCCATGACAAGGATAATCATCAACAAATTTAAAACTTGAGTTGTTGCTTATTACAAAAAAAATGTATCATAAAGATACTAAAATTAGAAAAATGTATCATTTTGATACTAAAAATTTGAGCTAAATCGCTTCTGAATTTATATGATTGCTAGTAAAATATACTGCATAAGTCTCAAAAGTCTTACCCTATTTAATTAGAAATCATATTATTAGCTAAATAATAACTTAAAAATGAGCGCTGAACTTAATCCAGGAACTTTAATTAGTAATCGCTATCAAATTCAGAAAACTTTGGGAAGGGGCGGGTTTGGAAGAACTTACTTAGCTTTGGACAATCGGCGTTATAACGAACCATGCGTTCTAAAGGAATTTTTACCTGATACCCAAAGCCCCAGTGTTATTCGTAAATCAAAGGAACTATTTGAACGCGAAGCAAAAGTTTTATATCAAATTAAACATCAACAAATTCCTCAGTTTTTAGCTTTATTGACTCATGATGAAAAACTATTTATTGTTCAAGAATATATTGATGGTAAAACTTATCTACAAATTTTAGACGAACGTCTTTCTACAACTGGTAAGCCATTTTCGGAAGCGGAAGTCAGAGAATGGCTATTAGATATGCTGCCAGTTTTAGAATATATTCATGGCTGTAATATTATTCACCGAGATATTTCACTAGAAAATGTCATGCTTCCTAATCATCAATCGAAACCAGTATTGATTGATTTTGGAGTGGTAAAAGAAAAGTTTACTCAAATTTTTAGCAATTCTTCCCAGTCTTTTAGACAGGCTTCAGTAGTCGGAAAAATTGGTTACTCTCCACCGGAGCAATTACGTTTGGGGCATTGTTTTCCTTCCAGCGATATGTATGCCCTTGCGGTTAGCGCGCTGATTCTTTTAACTGGGAAAATGCCGCATTTATTAATAGATGATTCTTTAAACTGGGATTGGCAATCTTATGCAAATGTTAGTAACTCTTTAGCTAGCATTTTGAATAAAATGTTGTCAGCAGCACCCAATGAACGTTATCAATCTGCTAAGGAAATAATAGTAGAGCTTCATAAGAATCAAGGTACTAACACTAATCTTAACCAGACAGTTACTAACACTAACTTGAAACCAAAAATGTCACTAGGTGGCATTATTTCAAGTATATTACCGAGAAGAACTCAACAAAATGAGCCGCAGAATGCTGATAATGAGAACAATTTTGAACAACTCGGAAAAAAACCAGTTACTCAAAATCCACAATTTATAGATTACTGTCGTTCTCAGCTTACTAGTTTTGTGGGACCTTTAGCTAGTGTTGTGATGGAACAAACTTTAGAAGAAAACCCCGATATCGCACCCAAAGATTTGGTTGAAGCTTTAGCCGAAAAAATTCCAGATGCACAAAGAGCAGAAAATTTTAGGAGTCACGTCAAACTTCTCAAAGAATATAAAACAGAACAACCCCGAAAAGTAAATCATTCGGTATCAAGTTTGACGACTACTCCTGCAATTAGTAACCCAGATTTTCTCGATTATTGTCGCCGAGAATTTAGTAGTTTTGTCGGACCTTTTGCTAGTGTGGTAATTAGAGATACTTTAGACGAAAATCCAGATTTGACTCCAAAGCAGCTTGTAGAAAAATTGATGACTGGAATTCCCAATCGCAAAAGAGCGCAAGAATTTGAAAAACGAATTCTTAAGGATTGAAAATTGGGGAATTGGTAATTGGGGATTGGTCATTGCAGCAATTTTTACAATGATGATTTATATAACCCTCTGTTTTTCTCAGTTAAATTACTATTTTTTTGCTAAAAGAGTTTAATTTTTGACTTATTTTCTTAAGGAAAGGAAAATCGGAAACTATATTACTTATTTATCAATACTTGGTATCGCTTTATAAATCCAAACAAGCTTCCCACACCATGTTGACTCTTTCACAAACTCCATCCCAACTTTTTCCAAAACTCTAATTGAAGCTTTATTTTCGGGTTCCACAATTCCCAAAACATAATCAAGATTCAACTTATCAAAACCATATTTTAAACAAGCTTTCGCTGCTTCCGTTGCTAAACCCTGTGCCCAAAATTCCGAATCCAAACGATAACCCAATTCGGTTTCTAATTTACCTTCAATTTTTTCAACAGCAATCCCACAATAACCAATCAAACGTCCGCTTTGACGATGAATTAGAGCATATTTCCCGTAGCCATATTTTTGGTAGGAATCAAGAAAGCTTTGAAGTTTCACCATTGTTTGTTTATGAGATAATGCACCCGTTGGTGAAGAAAATTGCATTACTTCGGGCTTGGCTAGAATTTCTGCTAGTGCTTCAATATCTAAAACTTGAAATTCGCGAATAATTAAACGTTTGGTTTGAGTAATTATTTTTTCGTCAATATAACTTTCAGCTTTTCCTAAACTCGGTATATTCAAAAAATTCAGCAGCCACTGATTTTTTGAATTTAACCACAGAGCGAAAACAATAACTAAATGTATCCCCAGAGTTATTTGAGCTAGTGGTTTTATTGATAAATCGTATATTGTTAACCAATCACCGCGAGAAGTAGTAAACGAAAAAATCGGATAAACCACCAGCGAGTAAACCAGTTGAGCTTGAGAAAAAGTATAAAATAAATGCTTTAAAACTGTTTTTTTAACTAAAGGTACCGCTAAAATCGCTATAAAACCTAAAGCAATTGAAACTAAATTCCCGCTAAAGGCAATCCACCAAGATTCTACAGGAAGGAAATTTCCGACAGCGATAACATAACCCCAAACTACTCGCCATTGAAATTCCCGAACTTCACCACCAACCTGTAAAGTAGCTAAAGCGTGTCCGACTTCGTGAAAAAATACTCCTAACGGAATTAGAATAAATACTGCAACTCTTTCTAATATAAATCTATCTTTGGCAGTTACTTTATCATCCCAAAATGAACCCCAATTATTGAATAAACGCAAAATGGTGTCAATGCTGATGATACCGTAAATAATCGCCATGAAGTCGAATGACGAATCATTGAACATGATTAATTAATTGGTGATTGGGCATGGGGGATTGCGGATTGGTAATTGGTAGTTGGTAATTGGTAATTAATTATTTTTAGTTTTATATTGTATATTTTCTAATTTAATAAAAATGTGTAAATGCGTTTAAAATATCTTCTGGTAAAGGTGCATCAAAATCATCAGGAACAGTAAATTCTCCTTTGCATAAACCAAATGGTCGTGATAGTTTTTTATTATTTTATTTGCTGTTTGTAATTGGTTTAAGTTCGGCAATAAGTTTATCTTCTTGGACAATAATAAAGCTTTCACCAGCTTCAACTTGGTTTAGATACTTTGAAGGATTTCGTTGAATTTCTTGGACTGTAATTTGTTGCATTTAATTAAGTTAGGATAATTTTTAATATTTAACGTTCTATTTAATTTTAAATCATGAGTTAAGCGAACAAAATAAAACTGATATCATATAATTACCAGAAGGTATTGGAATTGTTTATACTTTCTTCCTCTTCCTCCTAGCATCGCACTAAATTAATATGTCTAAATAATCCTTTATCCTACTCAAAATCAGTCTATCATATTGAAAAATCTTTGCGCTGCTTTGCGTTTACCTTCGCGTTCCTCTGCGTTGAAAACAGATTATCCCCTGACTCGACACTAATAAAACCGTAAATCGCAGCGTTAACTATTCCCACCACATCAATCTGTTGATTTTCAGTCAATTTGTCTTCTATCCAATTAAAAATAGGGCATTGCTGAATTGAAATATGAATTTATCTTTCTCATATTTACTAGCCCCCTAAATCCCCCAAAATTGGGGTTGGGGGGCTATTCATATTTTTAATCAGCAACGCCAAAAATAGCTATATCCAAGTTGAAGCTTTGCAAACATTCTTTATACCAATCCTAAATAATTCATAAAGAAGATTTAACTACAAAAAATTATTTCTTCTATTGCCCCGTAATCGTTTAAGTAACTTTTCTACGAACATAGCAATATTAATTATATTTGTATACTTTTATAATAAACAAAGTTTCGGTTAACATGTGCATAATTTATATCAGTTATTCCCTATCTAAATAATGTCGGATTGCCAACAAATTAACCTCGTTCGTTAAGAAAAATTAAAATAACCGTTTTTCTATCTTAGATGTTGAAGTTGTATTTACAACTATAAATGGGAGGAAAATTATATATGACAGATTTATCAGAAAATAATCAAAATAATTTGTCACCAGTGGATAAATTAAAACTTGCTAGGCAAGAATACCAGTATAACTATAGCCATATTCCACCTATTGCAATGGTGGATCAACTTCCTAGTAATGAGAATTTCTCTACTGGCTGGCTGCGTTTGTTAGCTAAAGAATTAAAAGTTGTTTTTATCAATACCCTAATCGCAAATCGAGGAAATCGTGGTTCCGAAAGTGTCCGCGACGATGTGAGATTATTTCTGATAGAAGTGTTAGCTAAAGGGGCATTACCGTTTAATTTAACTGTTAGTGCTAGAATTTTACAAATTATTCCGAATTTATTACTTACAGGAATATCAAAGGATTATAGTGAAATTGATGAGTTGTTCTTTTCCATACTTAGGGAAAGCGGACTTTCTATTTTTCAAGATTCTCTAAGTCGAGTTAAAAGTCTTTTATATGAAAAACGTCCTAGGGGACATGCGAAAAGCTTAAATGATTATCACAAGCTGTTCCCCGAGATGGGAATACCCAAGATAGCCGAGAATTTCTCTACAGACGAACAATTTGCTTATATGCGGGTAGCTGGATACAACCCGGTAATGATTGAGCAAGTGAATAAATTGGGCGATCGCTTTCCCGTTACCGAGGCTCAATATCGGGAAGTCATGGGAGATGATTCTTTAGCGGCAGCAGGTGAAGAAGGAAGACTTTATTTAGCAGACTATGGAATTTTGAAAGGTGCTGTTAACGGTACTTTTCCTTCACAGCAAAAGTATATTTACGCTCCCCTAGCACTATTTGCAATTCCTAAAAATTCCAATAGCAATAAACCAACTTTAATGCGTCCAGTTGCGATTCAGTGCGGTCAAAATCCCCAGGATAATCCGATTATTACGCCTAAATCAGACAAATATGCTTGGCTGTTTGCAAAAACTATCGTGCAAATCGCAGATGCTAACTACCACGAAGCTGTAACTCATTTAGGACGCACTCATTTACTTGTAGGTCCTTTTGTTGTTGCAACTCATCGTCAGTTACCGGATAGTCATCCGCTTAATATATTACTAAGTCCTCATTTTGAAGGAACTTTAGCGATAAACGATGCAGCCCAACGTCGTTTGATTGCTGCTGGTGGAGGTGTGGATAAATTACTGGCATCGACTATTGATAATTCCCGTGTTTTGGCAGCAGTCGGTTTACAAAGCTATGGGTTTAATGAAGCCATGTTACCCAAGCAATTAGAGAAACGCGGCGTTAACGATACACAAAAGCTACCTGTTTACCCATACCGCGATGATGCGCTGTTAGTTTGGAATACAATTCATCAATGGGTTGGTGACTATTTAAACATTTACTACAAAAGCGATGCGGATGTTAAAAATGACACCAAACTTCAGAACTGGGCTATTGAAGCAGGGGCTTTTGATGGCGGAAGAGTTCCAGATTTTGGTCAACAACATGGGCTTATTCAAACCTTAGATTACTTAATTGATGCTATTACGCTGATTATTTTTACTGCTAGCGCTCAACATGCTGCGGTTAATTTTCCCCAGGGAGACATGATGAACTACGCTCCAGCAGTACCCTTAGCTGGTTATCAGCCTGCTTCAATTCTTGAAGGCAAAGTTACCGAAGAAAACTATTTAAATTTACTTCCACCTTTAGAACAAGCACAAGAACAATTAAACTTAGTCCACTTGTTAGGTTCTATTTACTATCAAACTTTAGGTGATTACCCAGAGAATTACTTCAAAGATACCTTAGTAAAACCAGCTTTGCAACAATTCCGAAATAATTTAATTGAAGTTGAAGCTACTATTCATCAACGCAATCAAAATCGTCCTACTTACGAATATTTGCTTCCTTCAAAAATTCCTCAAAGTATTAATATTTAGTAAGAATTGGTAATGGGTAATTGGTAATAGTATAAATCATTTTTCAAGTAGTAAATATAGCAGTTTTTGGTTGGATATAATACACCCCTCTTCCTTAATAAGGAGAGGGAAAGGGGGTGAGGTTTATGTGAGTGTATTACACTCAAGTGAAAAGCGCTATATAGCATTTTTCGGTTGGATATAATATTTTGACCTCACCCCATCCTGCGGACACCCCTCTCGTTGTCAAGGAGAGGGAAATAAGAAAAAGTTAATTGTATTCTATTCAAATGAAAACCGCTATAAAAGTAAATAAAAAAGGAAAATCATGACTATAAAAGAACAAGTTATCAAATCACAAAAACGTCAAATTGAACTTTCCCGCATGTTAGCGAAAGTCGGCTATGACAGTAAAATTGGTCAAACTCTACGTTTACGATTTTATTATCAAGATGCTTTCTTATTGCTGCGGAAATTTAAGAGTTTTCTGTATACAGCTAAAGAACTTTTTGGAGACAAATTTTTTGGCGGAGATCAAGCAATTATACATACTTCTCATGCAGAAGTTAAAAAATTAATGCAAGTCGAACCTCAACTACGAGGAAACGACTTGGGTATTATTAGAATGCTTGCTCCAAGCTATTTGCTTAACAATCCGTTGAGTTTGGGAATGAACGGTACTCAACATACGGGAGCGCGGGCTTTATTTTTACAAGCTTTAACAAATCCTGCGGAAGATATCGAAAATTTAAGTAATTTAGTCAATCAATGCTTATCAGAAGCAGCCCAAAAAAAAGAATTACATATTGGTAAAGATTTACCAAGAATGATGCTGAAAATTTTGCATCAAGTTGTTTTCCAAATCTCCTTATCTGAAGAAGAAGTTACCGCATCAACTGGTTACAATAAAAAGCTGTTCCTCGCAACTCTGCCGAATTTTATTAACAAATATACGCTGGGATTACTAACAGCACCAAGCGTGAAACATCGGAAGCAATTAACTCAGAGATACAAACAATCTCCTTTATGGTCATCTTATGTGGAAACAGGTGCAAAATACAATTTGAACGAGCATCAAATTGCTAATAGTCTTTTTGACATGATTCATATTGCCGGAACTCTTGGTACTAGTGCCCTTTTAGGTTCCACAATTGGAGTTTTATGTCTGGATGAAGCTTTAAGAAATAACGTAATTTCAGAAGTTAATACAGTTTGGAACGAACAAGAAACTCCGAATCCAGATGCTTTGAAAAATTCGATTTTAATTAACAAAGTAATTCTAGAAACCGCTCGTCTTTATCCAGCAGTCAGATTTGTTAGTCAGCTAGCACAAGAAGGAGGAGAAATTGAAATCGGTGAATCAAAATGCCCGTTTCAAAAAGGTACCCGTTTAATCGGCTCTATATTTACTGCTAATAGAGATGCTGCAAGATACGAAAATCCAGATAGTTTCGATAGTGAACGCGATTTTTCTGATATTTTATCTTGGAATGGTCACGGACACGAACGAGCTTGTCCTGGAAGAGACTTATCTATTGGCTTAATTAATATCTTCGTTTTGTACTTGTTCAAAAAGTATAAATGGGATTCAATCACAGAAGTTAAATGGGAATTTGAAAAAGTTACCGCCGTCACGCCAAATGAATTAGTATTACAAGGTTTTGCAAAACGGTAATTGGGCATTGGGCATGGGGTATTGGGCATTGGGCATGGAATTACTCCCTCCCCTTCTTCCGCCTCTTCCCCCTCTTATTCAATTACTAGCAAGCGAATATAAAAATCTCAAATCTAAAATCGAATCATGAATTTAAAAATAGAAAACAAACAACTTGATAACATTGCCACCTGGATGAAGCCATTTAAAGAAACTAATTTACCAAGCGTTCTTAAAGGTGTATTCTTCATGGATGGCAATCCACTTCCGGATGATTGTATCACCATGTATAACTTAGAATGGGATGCCGAAAATAATACTTTGTCTCTACCAGTTTTTGGACAGATACAGTGGACTTTTCATAATTCGATTCTAGGAAGATTATTACTTATTGGTGCTTGGTTGAGTCAGTTTACTTATAAAATTCAGTTTGAAGACGAAACTCTACAAAAATCACAAATAATACCCTTATCATTAGGGATACCAATTCCGAAATGGATAATAAATGCCACAATGTGCCAAGATGAAAGTTCTCAGAATGGAGATATATGGCAACGTAAAAACATTTGGTTCGGGATAATTCCCCTAATCGGTGATTATACACTCCGCAGAATTGTAGATGAAAATGGTAATTATACTTCTGCTTTTAACGATATGCTGGCAAAAGTTGAAAATGAATGTTTGGTAGTTGGTAGGAATTCAACTGAAGAAAATGTTGCTGTTGAGTACGAATCGGCTGCTTCTAATTGAGTAATTTAAAAATATTTGATGCCTAAATGCTGCGATCGTATTAAATTAACTGCAATAATTAATACTTTATAAGCTGAAAAAATATCTAGTTGAAAAAAGTATCAGCTTTAAATCAATTTATTTTAGTAACTTAAGCTATGAGGTTTGAATCTTTGGAGGCTTGTGTTTTTTGTTGCCCAGCAATACACATATACTAAGCAATATTTATATATTAGTATATGTGTATTATATCGCTGGCATAACTTGAAGATATAAAGTATTTTAGTTCTCGCCGGTTTAAATCTCTTATGTTGTCGCAAAAGCTCTTTTCAGAGTAGTTCCTGTTTGCGTAATTATTTCTGCTGCTATCGAAATAGGAAATATGTAAATCAATAAAGTAAATTTAATTTTAAAACTGGTTCTCAACGCAGATTTGTTCTTTCGATTCTATTTAAGTACTTATGCATGCTTGATTGAACGTTAAGAATTTTTAACCAAGGATTTTTGGTGGTGAAAATTACTTACTATATAAAACGAATCGTAAAAATAGAATTTTAAAGCGATAGATAATTAAGCTCCATATTTCATACTGCATTAGCAGTATATAGAGCAAAATAAACCAATTTTAGTTTATTTAACAGTATCTCTAATTTGAGAAATGAGGATTATTGCTTACTATGAACACTAAGTTCTTTGCTAGTCTTCTGTCCGCTAGTGCGATCGCTCTTAGTAGCATTGCCATGTTCAGTTCACCTAGTCACGGACAAAGGTCAACTTACAGTTTCTTTTGCGGTCGAAGCACGGATGGTGTACCAACAACATTCGCTGCAACTGCAACTGGGAAGAAAATTGCTGTGATTCGCTGGGTTAGACAATGGAGTCCGAAGTATCCGCCCAAAGCTCGCTGTCGAGCGGTATCTTCAAGATTTCAGAATGCTTACGCTTCAGGTGTCCTCAACTATCTGACTAATACGAGAGTAAATCGTCAAGATGTCATCTGTGCAGCTAGAAGATACGGAGGTAGCTGTAACCAAATGCTACTGACTCTTAGACCTGGTGAAAATGTCAGTCAAGTAATAGAAAACTTGAGGCAGATGGGACATACTGCTAGCGGTCCTCTGGTTCAAGCTCCTGATGGTTCTCCTCGTACTTTTGTTGATATGAATCGGTTGTTGCGCCAAGCATCAGCAGTGAAATAGAAAAGACTGTACAGAGAAATTAATTCTTTTTAGCTTTTAATGGGGGAACCAAGAATACAGCAGGCTTCAACTTAATTAGGTGCAATTGGAAGGGAAAATAGACCTATCCTTCAATATTTGTAATGATTAACTTTGTAGCTAATTTGATTGCAAAGTGCTGTTAAAAAAATAATTTCTCAACTCCCCCATTTTATCAATGCATTGATTTCTTCTTTAAGTGCAGCAATGCGGAGGAAATAAAGATAATATTTCTTCTAAACACTAGATATATAGGCTTTCTCGATTGATTACTAGTGAGCGTAAGTCGGTTAAATTAATTTGTTATGAGATGGCAAGAAATGACTGGGAGTAAAAGCAATATGGCTGCATATAAAAAAAATAGTTGGTCGTTGTCTAAGATTGCTTGTATCGGAACCTTGTTGATATTACCAGTACAAGGTGTTTACACAACTATTCATACTCAAGCAGCTTTAGCTCAACAGCAAACTTCTCAATTATCTCAACAGCAACTACAACAGTTAGCAAAGTCTATCACCGTTAAGATTCTTTCTGGAGAAAAAGGTGGTTCGGGGATCTTGATTCGCAAAAAAGGTCCGTTGTTTACCGTGATTACCAGTAAACATGTCCTGGAAAAAAATAAATCTGCTTTCATTCATACATCCGACGGTAAAAAGCATCAAGCAGAATTGGTGAAGGGAATTAATTTTGATAACAAGGATTTAGTATTATTAAATTTCCGTAGCTCAGATAACTATAAAGTTGCTCAATTGGGTAATTCATCAACTATAAAACAAGGAGATAAAGTATTTGCTGCGGGATTTCCTTTTGAAGCTAATGCATCTGAATCCAGACAATTTGTTTTTCGGTTGGGACGAATCTCTCTATTACTAAAAAGTCCATTGCAGGGAGGCTATCAAATTGGTTACACCAATGAAGTAGAAAAGGGAATGAGTGGTGGCCCAATTATCAGCAGTCAAGGAAAAGTTATCGGCATTAATGGCATTCATGCTCAACCTTTGTGGGGGAATCCTTATGCTTATGAAGATGGTACCCAACCAAGTGATGCTTTACAGGAAAAAATGAGAAACTCTAGTTGGGGAGTTCCTATTCAAACTGTTGCAAAGCTAGCTCCTCAATTCGTTTCAGGGGAAATAGTAGCATCCGATCCAAAAAACACATCTACTAATAAATCTAGACTGCAACAACTATCGAGTCAAATTGATAATATTGCCAAAGAAATTACAGTATTAATCAATTGGGGAAGCGGCAACGGTTCAGGAGCGATTGTAGCTCAGCAAGGCAATACTTACCACGTACTCACTGCCCAACACGTAGTTAGGGGCAATCGTACTTTAACAATTACCACTGCCGACGGTAAGCAACATTCTGTAAACCCAAGTCAAATAAAAATACTACCAGGAGTAGATTTAGCACTTGTGCAGTTTACCAACAGCGAAAAATATCAAGTAGCTAACCTGGCAAACTATAGCTTAGACATCAACGATCGGGTAGCTTTCGTATCTGGATGGCCAGTACCAAAAGCTAAAACGCAAAAATTAAGTCGTCAGTTTAGCACCGGATTTCTTTTAGGTTGGAACAGGGGTACTAATCGTGCTATGGATGACCGTTCTTTTTCTCAAGGTTATGGGTTAGTTTATACTAATTTTACCGCGTTAGGTATGAGCGGCGGCCCCGTATTAGATACAGAAGGTCGTCTAATTGGCATTCATACAGCAGCAGAAGCTTTCAAAAAAGGACAGCCAAGTCCAATTCAGCAGAAATCTCCTCGGAATCCCCAATTAGAATTAGGCTATAGCTTGGGTATTCCAATTCGTACTTTTTTAGCAAAAATTGAACAGGAAAAAATCAACCTGAACTTGAAACCAGTTGCTAATTCTTTGCCAAAACAACTTACTGCTGCCGAACAAGATGAAATAGTTCAAGCTTCACTCAATTTAAAACCACCGCAGAGTAATGCCGATCAAATTGAATGGCTAAATTACGGTAATGAACTATGGCGATCGCGTCGGTATAAAGAAGCTCAGTCAGCTTTTGAGCGCTCAACTAAAATTAAGCCGGATTTTTATCACGGTTGGTATTCACATGGTATGGCGTTAATGCGTCAAGAAAAATATCCAGAAGCAATTAAATCATTTAAATTGGCAAATAAGTACAATCCCGAATCGGATCGTGCTTTACGTCAGTTGGGAGATGCATATTGGTACTCGGGAGAATACCCAGAAGCTCTGCAAACTTTTAAACAAACGATTCAATTAAGACCTGATGATTTTATTCTTCATAATTGGTTAGCTGATGCATTCAATCAATTAGGTCGTCACCCAGAAGCGCTCCAAGCTGGTAATCAATCGATTCAACTTAATCCCAATCTAGCTGAGAGCTACATCCGACGGAGTAGAACTCGTTCAAATTTGGGTGACTACTCTGAAGCGATAAAAGACCTGAATAAAGCTTTAAAACTTCAACCTGACTTAGCTATTGCCTACGTGCAGCGAGCTTTAGTCCGCTATTGGCAGAAAGATTATCAAGAAGCGCTTAATGATACAAAAACAGCTATACGCCTCCAGCCAAATTTTGTAGATGCTTACTGGGTTAGTGGACTTGTTCACGCCCAGATGAACAATAGAGAAGGATTTATCAAAGATTTTAATAAAGCTTTGCAAATTCAACCTGACAATGCTGTTATATACGCACAAAGGGGTTATGCACATTATCTCTTGGGAGATACAGCAAAAGGAATTGCCGACTACAATGACGCGATACGTCTTAATTCTAAATTAGCGTATGAGTTCTACACTCAACGGGGAGATATACGCTGGATACAAAAAGACTACAATGGGGCGGTGGCAGATTACACTCAAGCTTTAAGCTTCCGTTCTAGTCATGTTCCAGCTTACATCGGTAGAGGTAAAGCTTACGCTAAGTTAGGAAAGCGGCAACAATCTCTTCAAGATTTTAATAAAGCTTTGAGTCTTCAACCTAAAAATTCGCTGATATACAGCAGCAGAGGATATTCTCGCTTGCTTCTTAAAGATTATCAAGCAGGAGTTGAAGATTATAACAAAGCAATAGGTCTTACTCCACAATTAGCATATTTGTTCTACAACAATCGGGGTAATGCCCAATATGAACAAGAAAATTACAAAGGAGCAATTGCAGATTACACAAAAGCAATTAGCCTCAAACCAAAGGATGCAGTATTTTACTGGAATCGAGGTGATGTTTACTTAACGCAAAAGCAATATCAGCAAGCAATAGCTGATTTTACCGCAGCAATTCGCCTTAATCCAGATTATGCCTCTGCATATAATAAACGAGGTATAGCACTTGAACATGGGAAAGATTATAAAGGAGCAATTGCAGATTACACTAAAGCAATTAGCCTAGAGCCAAATCAAGGAGTATTTTACTCGAATCGAGGTGGTGTTTACTTAACACAAAAGCAATACCAGCAAGCAATAGATGATTTTACCGCAGCAATTCGCCTTAATCAGGAGAATGCATCAGCTTACTCTATTAGAGCAATAGCACGTGACATGCAAGAAGATTATAAAGGAGCGATTGCAGACCATACAGAAGCGATTGGTATCAAACCAAAAGAAGCAAGATACTATAATCGTAGAGGAAATACTTATTTAAAGAACAAAGAATATAGAAAAGCAATTGCCGATTATACTACTGCTATTTCCCTAGATGTAGATGATGGTGATGCTTACGGATTAAGAAGTTTGGCTTACGCTGGCTTAGGAGATAAACAAAAAGCAATACAAGATTTGCAAAAAGCGTCTCAAATATTTCAGAAAAAAGGGAATATGGATAATTATAAATTAGTACAAAGTATGCTTAGCAAGCTTCAACAGTAAGTAACTAGGCAAAATTAATTGTATATTGTCATTGCGTTAACGTTCACGAAGTATGCCCGAAGGGCTTAATGTTCCCTCTTAGGGAATGGAACGAAGCAATCCCAGGGTTTTGAAGATTTTAGAATGTTAAATTAATTTTGCACGACTACTTAGTAATCTAATTTCACAATTTAATTGATCGGCGCTGAAAACTCTACACTTTGGGTGGGCAAGCTTTCTTACCCACCCAATTCAAGATCGATGTGATGGTTTTAAACTAGGGAGTTACCTGCCAAAGACTGATAACTCCATCAGTATTGCTACTTGCAAGGTATTTACCATCGGGACTAAAGGCAACAGAGGTAACTTCTTTAGAATTTCCCGTCAATGTACGAATTATTTCTCCATCTGAAATATTCCACAGTTTAATAGTCTCGTCACTACTACCGCTGGCGAGACTTTTTCCATCGGGACTAAAAGTAACAGAATTGACAGAAAAAGA
The DNA here is from genome assembly GCF_000316665.1 of Rivularia sp. PCC 7116. GTDB lineage: Bacteria > Cyanobacteriota > Cyanobacteriia > Cyanobacteriales > Nostocaceae > Rivularia. The sequence continues at coordinate 7,668,938 of NC_019678.1, forward strand.
ATGACCGTACAAGTGACGAATTTCCTGTCCGGTTCCCAAGTTCCACAGTTTAATAGTGCCGTTAGCATCACCACTGGCAAGGGTTTTATTATCTGGATTAATAGCTAACGACCAAACGGTGGCAAAATGCCCCCCTAGTTTGCGAATCTCTTGTAAGGTATCTAAATTCCACATTTTAATAGTTTTGTCCGCACTACCACTGACAAGCATTTTTCCGCCAGCAGTTAAAGCAAGTGACTCTACCGAACTGGAATGTCCTGCAAATGTATCGTTTTCTTTTTGGGTTGCAAGATTCCACAATTTAATATTACCGTCAAAACTACCGCTAGCTAAAGTTTTTCCATCAGCGCTAATAGCAAGGGATTTTACCGCACTTGTATGTCCTATTAATGTACCTATTTCTTCTTTAGTTGCTAGATTCCATAACTTAATCGTGTTATTACCCATACCGCTAGCAAGAATTTTTCCATCACTACTAATAGCAACAGCATGAACTGTTCCCCCATTTACCTGTAGGGTGTCAGTTTCCTTTCCGGTTTCCCAATTCCACAGTTTAACGGTAGTATCATAACTGCCGCTAACAAGAGTTGTATCTTTGGGATTCATCGCCATAGAACTTACTAATTGAGAATGTCCATTTAAAGTTTTAATCGGGGCTGTTTGCTGCGAGATAGAGGGTTTAGTTGAATTGTTGATATAGAAAACTCCTCCAATTCCCAGAAGCGCGATCGCGGAGCCTACTATAGTTCCATACAGTCGTTTGTGATTGGGCTTAGAAGTAGATCCAGTATTTGGCTGTGGTGTTAATTGCGCGATAACTTCCGAAGCCGATTGATAGCGTTCCTCTTTGTCTTTTTTCAAAAGTTGATCGAGAACATCACCCAACTGCTTACTAATCGGATGTTTCAAATAAATTCGCCAAGAATTAACCCAGTTGTAGCCATTTTCTGCCCATAGTTTCCCTGGGTGAACACCAGTCAGTAAATGAAAGCAAGTAGTGCCCAAAGAGAACAAATCGCTACCTGGGAAAGCTATTCCACCCTGCATTTGCTCTAAAGGACTATAACCAGGGGTTCCAATAGTTGTTCCTAGTTTGGTTCGCACGTTTGCTGTTAATTGCTTGGAAGCACCAAAATCAATCAATATTAATTTGCCATCGCTTCGACGGCGCATAATATTTTGTGGTTTGATATCTCGGTGAATTACATTACGCTGGTGAATATACTCAACAACTGGCAACAAATGCAATAGCAATTCCTTGATTTTGTTCTCACTATAGACTCCCTGCTGGTTGAATTCCTCATACAAATTCTGCCCATCAATAAATTCTTGCACCAAATACATATAATGGTTTTCCTCGAAGTAAGCCAGCAGAGTGGGAATCTGAGGGTGTTTCCCTAATTCTTGCAGTCGCTTGGCTTCTTCTTCAAATAGTTCAACTGCTTTTTTTACAGCCCATGTGCCCTGTGCTTTTGGTGCCAATTGCTTAACAACACAGAGTTCATCGAGTTTATCTATATCTTTTGCCACATAAGTTCTGCCAAATCCCCCTTCATTTGAAAGCACCTTTTGCACTCGGTAGCGATTTCTCAGCAGAGATATCATCTGCACGCCGCAACTCTGGCAATAGCTTTTTTCATCAGAGTTTTCCGGACATGGGCAATCAGGATTCAAGCAGATAGTCATCTCATTAAGGTGATATTGCCGAAAAAGTCGTATGTATATAGAATTTAGCAGAATTTTCTAGGCTGGGTTGTAAATTTTATAATTACTGTAGGATGTTTATCGAAAACATATTAATACAGTAAGGCGTAACAAAACAACTATTTCATTGAGCTTTTTTAAGGTTTTTAGCAATTAATCTCTTAATTCTGTCTTAATCTACTAATTAGATAAAAATGGTTTTCGTTCGGTAAAATCATTTCTCCCTACCCCGAATATACTCAATCCCAACAATCAAGGCATCCAACATAATCTCATAACTTTCATCATTTGAACGTTGAAAAGTCATCATTCCCGCTTGCTCGACGCTAATAAATCCGTAAATGGCAGCGTTAACCATTCGCATTGCGTCAATTAGTTGGTTTTCAGTCAAATCATAACCCTGTATTCCCTGCTGAAACCAACCCATTGCTTGTTTAATCACCGCATTGGCATCTTTATCCGTGGGATGTAATTGATACTGCATCATCACTTTGTAACGCGCTGGATACAGCTTGGCAAAGTCCCGATTCGCTATTCCACCAGCTTTGAATAACTGACGCTGTTCGTTAATTCCTTTAGTTTTTCCCTGACAATATTTGAGAAATTCTCGCCAAATTGTTAAAACTACCGCTTTCCTCAACTCCGCGTTTCCATTGAGATGTTTATAAATCGCCGGTGGTTTTATACCAAGTTCTCGCGCTACCCGATTCACTCCCAGAGCAGATTCTCCCTCTCGATCCAAACAACTTATTGCAGCTTCAATTACATCTTCAGAAGTTAGTGAATTTTCTTTCGTCGGACGACCCATATCTATGTTACTTTAAATTTAGTTAATACTATTAACTAAAAGCATATCAGATGCCCTCAGCCTATAAGACTGGGGCTACAATTGCAAAGCCTGCCTCCGCAAGCTAGGAAACTTCATTTTTAGTAATAGAAGGCGGACTTTATCTCGTTACAAGGCTCTGCCTTTTAATGCTGTACGGGAGGCTCTGCCTCTAGTTGAGGAATGGAGGCGGAGCCTCTGGATTTGGGTTCCCAACCAGAGACTGGGAACGAGTGTTACGAGTTGTTAGTTAAATTCTGGATTTTTAATTTGAATAATATGAACGAATTAATATTTAAACCTGCTTATCAACTTGCTCGAATGATAAAAGAGCGTCAGGTTTCATCGGTTGAGGTGTTGGAAGCCTATTTAAATCAGATTTCGCGACATAACTCTAAGCTGAATGCAATTTGTACTCTTAACGAAAACGCTTTAGAAACTGCGAAACAGGCTGACGAAGCTTTAGCAAAAGGTAAAAATTGGGGATTACTTCACGGCGTACCAATAACGATTAAAGATAATTTTGAAACTAAAGGATTGCTTACTACTGCGGGTTATGAACCGTTTAAAAATTATATTCCCACAGAAGATGCAACGACAGTGGCGCGTCTGCGTCAAGCTGGAGCAATTATTATCGGCAAAACCAGCCCTTCTCAATTAGCTGGGGATTATCAGGGAATAAACGATATATTTCCTCTCGTAAATAATCCTTGGAATTTAGAATATACGCCGGGAGGTAGTACTAGCGGGGGAGCAGCAGCTTTAGCAGCAGGTTTTTCTCCTCTGGAATTAGCTTCTGATATCGGTGGCTCGATTCGTCAACCCGCTCATTTTTGCGGATTGTATGGACTCAAGCCGACAGATAGAAGGGTTCCGACTACCGGGCATATTGGCGATACTACGAATATGGATTTCCGCTGTATTCGGCAAATGCTTGTTGCTGGGGGATTAGCGCGTTCTATTGAAGATTTGAGTTTATGTATAAAAATTATTGCTGGTGCAGATAATCGTCAACCCGATATTCCTCCGGTACCTTTGGATGAAGTTGATGAGAAAAGTTTAGACAAGCTGAAAATTGCTTGGATTGATGAACTACCTTTATATCCAGTTGCCAGAGAAATTAAATCTGCAATGCAAGCAGCGAGGAAAAAGCTTGCTGATGCTGGGGTTAATGTTGAAAGCTGGATACCAAAATACGATTTTGCTACCGCATGGGAAGTTTTTTATGCCGTGGCTACCTATAACCTAATGTTTATTCAAGGAACTGATTTTAAAAACCTTAGGCAACAAATGGCGTTTTTGTGGAGAGAAGCAACCGAGGGCGTAAGCGAGTTACGAGAAATTAGCAAAGTGCCAAATATTTCTCTACCGATATTTATGAAAAAATCTTTGCAGGGTTATTTTGAAGCTTTAACACAAAGGGATAATTTGATTGCTCAAATGGATAGGGAGTTAGAGCAATGGGATGTATGGTTATGCCCGGTAGCAATGACAACAGCATTTACTCATAGAGCCAAAGGTGCAGCAGTGGAAATTGATGGGAGAAAAGTACCTTATCAGATGGCGAATGGTGCTTATGTGGTTCCTTTTAATCTTACTGGGCATCCTGTTGTAGTTGTTCCGATTGGTTTTACTCAAGATGGATTACCGATTGGAATGCAAATTGTCGGCAAAAGATGGAAGGAAATGGAATTGTTGAATATTGCGGGGAAATTGGATGAAATTATTGGGGATTTTCGTCTTCCAGTCTCGTTACAAGGCTCTGCCTTGTAATGCTGTACGGGAGGCTCTGCCTTTTGTTGAGCAATGGAGGCAGAGCCTCCGAATTGGCGTTCCCAGTCTCTGGCTGGGAACGAGTTTTTATTGAAGTTTTAATTTTAATAATATGAATGATTTAATATTTACACCCGCACATCAACTTGCTCGAATGATAAAAGAGCGCCAGGTTTCATCAGTTGAAGTCTTGGAAGCACATTTGAATCAAATTTCTCAACATAATTCTAGATTTAATGCAATTTGCACTCTCAACGAAAACACTCTCGAAACTGCAAAACAAGCTGATGAAGCTTTAGCTAAAGGTGAAAATTGGGGAGTATTTCATGGCGTACCGATAACAATAAAGGATATTTTTGAAACTGAGGCATTGCGTACAACGGCGGGATATAAACCCCTTGAAAATTACATTCCTACTCGTGATGCTACGGTAGTGCCGCGTTTGCGAAATGCGGGAGCAATAATTTTAGGTAAAAGCAATACAGCAGAACTTGCAGGGGAATATCAAAGCGTTAACGATATTTTTCCTGCTGTTAATAATCCTTGGAATCCAGATTATACTCCTGGTGGTAGTTCTGGCGGGAGTGCTGCGGCTGTAGCTGCGGGTTTTTCACCGTTGGATATAGGAAATGATGTTTCCGGCTCAATTCGGCAACCGGCACATTTTTGTGGAGTTTATGGACTAAAACCAACGGATAGAAGGGTATCTTCAGCCGGACAAATACCGGAAGTTCCGGGACAGCCAAAGTGCATTCGTCAAATGCAAACTGTGGGACCTTTGGCGCGTTGTTTTGCAGATTTAAGGTTATCTTTTACACTGATTGCAGGTGCGGATATTCGACAGCCAGATATTGCCCCCGTTCCTTTTGATACGATATCCGATAAGTCTTTGCAGGATTTGCGGGTGGCTTGGATGGATGGTTGGGATGAGCTTCCGGTTGCTTGTGAAATTACATCTGCAATGCAAACTGTAGCGAATGATTTGACTCAAGCAGGTGTAAAAATTGAAAGTTGGATTCCTCCCCTTGATATAGAAGAGGCTTTACAATTGAGCGATCGCCTAATTGCATACAATTTCGTTTATTCCCAACCTGTGGACTTTGCGACAGCGAAAAAGCGCATTCCGATGATATTTCGGGAGATGACGCAGGGAGATAAAAATTTAAGGGAAATTAGCAATATGGGAGATTATTTACCTGAGTTATTAAATCCAACTTTGAAGGGATATTTTACAGCTTTGACAACAAGGGATAAATTAATTGCTCAAATGGATGCAGCAATGGAACCGTGGGATGTATGGTTGTGTCCGGTTGCGATGACTTGTGCATTTACGCATCGTCCGATGGGAAGGTTTATAGATGTGGATGGTAGAAAGGTACCTTATTTATTAGCGAATGGTGCTTACACTTCATTGTTGAATCTTACGGGGAATCCGGTTGTGGTTATTCCTATTGGTTTTACAACAGATGGATTACCGATTGGAATGCAGATTGTGGGTAAAAGGTGGAAGGAACTGGAATTATTAAATATAGCTGGGAAGTTGGATGAAATTATTGGGGGTTTTGTGAGTCCAGAATTTGTTTAAGAAGAGTGAGGGGAGAGAAGGGAGCATCTTAATGGCGGCAAAACGCCCGCAGACTATAAGTCTGGGGCTAATATTACAAAGCCCACCTTTGTGGGCTAACAGGTTTACTAGCCCACAAAGGTGGGCTTTGTTCATATAGCCTCACCCTTGCAGGGTGTAGGGTAAATATTTGTTCAAAATCGGGATGCTATACACCTTTCATAACTATGGTAAATTGAACTAATGGCTTAATAATAATTAAATTTTTGATAATCAATTAAATAGAAAGCAAACCATTTTTTTGAAAGCTTGTTAAGTTAATTAAAGGTTAAGAAACGTTTCAAAATTGTCTACCTTAAATTAATAATTGGTATATTAAGGATGAAGCGAATTAAAGCTTCCCTGGCAGATAAAATAGCCTGGTAGATACAGGTTAAATCAAGTGAGGAGGTAAAAAAACTGTCTCATAATCTGTCTCGAAAAATAACAATAACACCCGACTCGAACGCTTATAATTCCTCGCTCTGAAAGTCAGGGGGCAACGTAACTAGCAATTTACGAAGCAATTGATTAGTACGTCCCTGTAAATTCAACAAAAAGAGGACATCCCTGAGCAAGTAGATGCTTGGGTGTTATTGTTTTTAGAAGTATTTTTACTAATTTAATAATAAGTAATTGGTTGAGTTCAATACGGTTAAAACCTCACCCTGTCCTGTCGGACATCCCTCTCCTTATTAAGGAGAGGGAAAGAGGATAAATGTTGAATCTCGCGTTTAATGTGCTGGAGTACCAGCCAAACAAAAACTCAATTTATGCTCAATATCTTTAAGGCTGACATTCTCTAAACTGGGTAAAATAATTTGAGCCGCACCAACTCTTTCAATAGAACCTATTCCGATAGTTCGCATTCCCCCAGCGAGGGCGGCTTCAACTCCCGAGCTAGCGTCTTCTACTACAATACAATCGGCTGGTTCTAATTCTAACTGACTGGCTGCGTGCAGAAATAAATCTGGTGCTGGCTTAGAACGTTTGACGCTGTTGCCGTCAGCAATGGCATCTAGTTTATCGCCTATTCCCAGTCTTTCAATTACAGTGCGGGCATTTTTGCTTCCCGAGCCAATTGCAATTTTAATTCCTTTCTGACGCAATTCATCTATTAAATTACCAGCTCCGGGTAATAGAGATTCCGGCGTTATTTGTTGAATAAGTTCTACATAATAACTATTCTTGCGTTTCATCATCTCCTGAATTTGAGATTCTGAATAATTTCTATCTCCTATTATCTCGATCAATGAATCTCTGCGCGAAATTCCTCGTAATGCTTCGTTGGCTTGACGGTTGAAGGGAATACCTTCTTCGTCTGCCAATCTCTGCCAAGCTTGATAGTGATATTCTGCTGTATCCGTCAGCACGCCATCCAAGTCGAATATAAAGCCTTTGATTTCTGACTTAACGCTGCTAACTTCTGGCTTCAAGTCAAAATTGTGCCAATTGCCTTGCCAGTAAAGCTTAAACTGTAAGCGTTTCCAAGTCGGAGGTAAATTAGGTTTGGCTATCGGGCCATTTTTCGTAAATTGGATACCGGCAACCCCAAAAATTACAGCCTGCCAAATACTGCCGCAGGATGCAGCATGAATTCCCTCGGCAGCATTACCGCGTGTATTTTCTAAATCTACTAATGCAGCTAAGCGAAAATATTCGTAAGCTTCACCGCTTTTACCTAAAGAAGCAGCCACAAGTCCGTGAATAGCTGGTCCTAAAGAAGAACCATAGGTAATATCGGTGCGTGGTGCGTAATAATCCCAGTTTTTGAGGAGAATTTCTTTACCATAATCAGTTACGGCAGTTCTCTCCATTAAGTAAAGTAGCATCAACACATCTGGCTGCTTGATTACCTGCCGCTTGTTAACTTCCTTGATTCCCAAAATAGATAACATTGAATCGGTACGCGGTTCGTAATCAGCAAGGTTGATATCTTCTAATTGAAAAAAGCCCTCAAATTGTTCGATAACCCCTGTTTTGGAATCGTGGGAAATAAATAGATTTTCGGCTATATCTTGCCAACGCCAACGTCGTTTTTCAGTTAATTGCAGTTTTTCTGCTAATTTTGTGGCTTTTACTGGAAAAGTTTCTTTGAGCCAGTCGTAAACATCGAGAGCTTTTTGTAAGTGCCATTGCACCATTCGATTGGTGAAAGTATTGTTATTTATATTTTCGTGATACTCATCAGGTCCAATTACATCAAGAATCGAATAACATTCGCGTTTGACATCAAGAAAAACGCGGCTACTCCAAAATAAAGCTGTATCGAGGATAATTTCTGCACCGCGATCGCGCATCCATTCATCGTCTTTGGTCACTTGCCAGTATAGCCAAGCCGCAATACTAATATCTGCACTAATGTGAATTTCGCGATCGCGACACCAAATGCGGATATCTTCTTCATATAAATGCTTTGCTGGTGCCCATCTCGGAGTTACTTCATCGCCAGTTGCCGCACTTTCCCAGGCGTACATTGCACCCCGGTAGCCATTATATTTTGCTTTGCGTCGCGCTCCTTCCAAACAATGGTAGCGATAGGTAAGTAAATTGCGAGCAATATCGGGTTGTGTAAACAGGAAGAATGGCAGTATAAAAAATTCTGTATCCCAAAATATATGACCGCGATATCCGAAACCAGATAAAGTTTTAGCAGGAATACTAACTTTGTCGTCGTGACGGGGAGCGCTAATTAATAATTGAAAAAGATTGTACCGTAAGACTAATTGAGCTTGCGCGCTTCCTTCTATAAAGATGTCACTGTAATACCATGTCTTTTCCCAAGCTTGTTCGTGACTTTCTTGTAATTTTTCATAGCTTGGTAAATTCTGCAACTTATCGCAAGCAGCTTGAATGGGATTTTCCAATTCTCGGGAAGTGAAAACCGTAACTAACTTTTCTACAGTAACGGTAACTCCTTGAACAGCATTAAACTTTGCTTCCACTGTGGGAAAACCGGGAACGCTAATATCTCTGTATGTAGCTTTAGTTCCAGATATTGCTAATTTGAATGCCATCCCCAATTGAATGCGAGAAGTTCGAGTTCTAACTTGTAACCAGGAACTAGCTTCCCCATATCCTTGCGAGAGAATTAACCAGGGATTGAATCCATCATTATCTTCTGGATTGCCATCAATACTGCCGCGAATCCGAATCGTACCATCAAAATCAATCGGTGTCAGTTGAATGCGTAATCCTAAAACATTTTGCTCGGCTTGACTAGCAAAACGTTCAAAGTGAAGGCTAATTGTTTTACCTTTGGGGCTGCGCCAGCTAATTTTACGACTCAGAATACCGCGCTTCAAGTCTAGCTGACGCTCGTAGCTATAAATTTCCCCTTTATCTAAACGAAATTCTTCGTCATCGATAATAATATACAAAGGCAGCCAATCTGGGCAGTTAACAAGTTCGGTATAATAAATCGGAACATCATCATAAACCCCATTAGTTAAAGTAGCAGCAACTGCACCGGGATATCCTTCTTCAAAACTCCCTCGCGTACCGAGATAACCATTACCAATAGTAAAAACAGTTTCTTTATAGTTGAGTTGTTCGCAGTCGAAATGATTTTCAGTGAGAATCCAATCTTGATAGTTCAAATGGGGATCTAAAATATTTTTGTCCATTTTTTTGATTGTGATTAAAAGTATTGTGTCTGCTTACAACAATTTAAATTGCACCAATTCCATAATCATGGAAGAGTTTAATTTTTATCGATTTAGTATCTCTCTTTAAACAAAAAACAGCGAAAATTATGTTTAAGAACTAACCTAAGAAGCAATGAATCCAACTTCGTACTTATTACCAGATAAATGTGAATTTCTTGTGAGGATATACCTTCATATTTATTAAAATACCGAATAATATCAAGTCCGGCTAATTACTTACGATATAACCCTACTGAAAAGATGGCGGTTATTATCTACTACTCATTACTCATTACTCATTACTCATTACTCATTACTCATTACTCATTACTCATTACTCATTACTCATACTACAAAGGTAATAATTCACTTTCCCACGCTTTGAGATTAGCTTTACGTTGTTGCCAATCGGGCATAATCGTGCCTAGAGTTTGCCAAAAGTCTTTACTGTGATTGTGATGCAATAGGTGAGTCACTTCATGAGCAACAACGTACTCTAATACTGGCAAAGGCGCATCAGCTAACCGCCAATTGATGCGAATACTTCCTTTGGAGGAACAAGTGCCCCAAGCTCGCTTTTGTTGAGATAACTTGATAGATTTTGGTTGCACGTTAAGCTTATGGGCGTAAATTTGAGCAAATCTCAGAATATCGACATAAACTTGTTCGCGCTTCCAATCTATTAATGCTTGTTTTACTGCTGCTTCTTTTTCGTTGGCAATTAACAGTTGCGGTACTTTGATATAAAAGCACTTATCAAAATCAATAACAACTTTCTCTACGTCAGTGGATTCTATTTTTAAAGTGAAAAAACTACCCCGGTACATAATTTCTGTACTATCTGTATAGCTTTGGGGTGTTTGAGGCGGATATTTATGACTGATTTTCTCAATAGATTTTAATAACCAGCTTTTTTTGCTCTCAACAAAATCGGTAATTAGTTTTTCTGGTGTATTAATCGGTGCTACAACTTCTACGCCTTTGTGGCTAACGATAATTCGTAGACGTTTGCTACGTTTGCTGTGGCGGATACTATAAGAAATACTGGTTTCACAAATCTGCAAGACGGGCATGAATTTTTTGGCGTTGCTGAGCAAAAATCGAACTTATTTATCTAGTTTGATTCAATTGTCCAACAATTCTACAACCATTCCGGTCAAAGATTTACACCATAGAGCCAATATTGTAGATACGTGCTATTTTATTGCCAAAATTTTTATTTTCATAAACAAATTCGCTATAGTCAGCTAAATCATCGATTCCAATCAAGTTAAGGATAATTTCGGTTGCTAACCAAAAAGAAGTTTTTACTAACAATTTTTGCCAACGTACATTCATCTTGTCCCCCTCTTGCTTAATCAAGCCAGAAAATATTTTTGTAAAACCTTACTTATTTATTAGTGCTGAAATATCTAAGTTATGCAGCTGTCGAATAGATATCTGCCAGAATTAGTTACAGCAGCGTAGTGTCTCATTCCGCATACAAATATAAGTAGACTTAAGCTATAGGGTTCGTAGTTGCGCTTCAGCGCCAAAAATCTTGGCGCTGAAGCGCAACTACGAACATATTTTGATTCAGCCGACTTACTTAACTAATTAAAATTTTTTAACACTTCTACTAATTTCTCAATATGACTTGGTTGATGGGTAGCCATTAACGAAATACGAATCCTACTTGTGGGCACTGTGGGGGGACGAATTGCCGGTGCGAAAATTCCGGATTCTTTGAGATAATTTCCGATTTTTAACGCTTGTGCTGCACTTGCTAGCTGGAAACAAATAATTGCTGATTCTGAAGGTAATATTTTCAAGTTTGGCAAATCAGACATCAAGTCTTTTAGATAATTAATATTTTTCCACAATTGACTGCGACGGTGTGGTTCTTCTTTAACTATCTTAATTGCTTGCAAAGCCGCAGCAGTGTCACTTGGTGAAAGTGCTGTGGTATAAATCCAGCTAGGGGCACGATTTCTTAAAAAGTCAATCAAAGCCGTACTCCCAGCGACGTAACCACCCAAACTACCCAAAGCCTTACTTAAAGTACCAACTTGAATTAACTGTTTAGAAGTGCAGCCAAAATATTCCACACAACCGGCACCAGTTTCTCCCAAAACTCCAGTAGCGTGAGCTTCATCGACTAGCAACATGCAGCTAAATTCTTCAGCAATATCTAATAATGTAGGTAAAGGACACAAATCCCCATCCATACTGAAAACACTATCGGTAATTATCAGACAGCGACGATAATTTTGTCGAATTTCTTCTAACTTACTTTTTAAAGCAGCAGCATCGCAATGGGGATACTCAACTACCGCAGCACCGCTAAGAATTGCCCCATTTTTCAAACTGGAATGATTGTACTCATCGGATAAAATCACATCGCGTTTACCAACCACGGCGGTAACTGCACCCAAATTAGCTAAATATCCCGAGCTGAATACCAAAGCATCTTCCGTGGTTTTCAATTCGGCGATCGCGGTTTCTAAATCGCAATGCAATTCTCGATGCCCGCTGAGTAATCTAGAACCAGTGCTGCCAGTTCCAAAATCTTGGATAGCAGTAGTTGCAGCCTGAATTAAACGGTCATCCCCTGCCAAACCTAGATAATCATTGCTGGCAAAATTAATGACCTCGTTTCCCTGTAAAACTACCGTAGCACCAGCCCCACCGTGGATTGTTTGCACCGAACGGTACCAATCAGCACGGTGAATAGTTTTCAAAGATTGCTCTAGCCAAGCGTAACAGTCATCAGTCATCAGTTGTTAGTTGTTAGTTGTTAGTTGTTAGCTATCAGTTTGAAATAATTCATTGATAACTGCTCGCTGTTCACTGCTCACTGTTCACTGTTCACTGCTCACTGTTTACTGTTAACTGTTCACTGTTTACTGTTAACTTCGCTGCTGCTGAGATGGGCGATCGCCTGCTTAATCCAATCTTCGACAAAAGCATCTTTGGGTAATCCAATATCTTCGCCGACGACGTGTAAAGCGTAGCTAACTTCTTGTGCCGTATAGCCTAAAGCGAGTAAAGTCATTTGCACTTCTTCGAGAATTCCGGGTGCGGGACCACCTGTAGCAACGAAGAAACCAGCATTTTTACGCCAATCAATGAGTTTGCTTTTAAGTTCCAAACAAATGCGTTCGGCGGTTTTCTTACCAACACCGGGAGTTTGGATTAATAATTGCACGTTAGCAGCAATAATCGATTGGACTAATTCGGGTAATTCCAAAGTATCGAGCAAAGCAATAGCCAAAGAACTACCAATCCCGCTGACACCGATTAAAAAGCGAAATAAATCCCTTTCTGCTGGTGTACTAAAGCCGTAAAGAAGCGGTACCTCTTCCCGAACTTGGTAATGGGTAAAGACTTGGACTTCACCCCCCGAATCCGGTAATAGAGTAGCCAATCTTGCGGGAACTTGTAAATCGTATCCGATACCGTTCACCTCTAAAGTCAGGGTATGACGATTGGCGCTATTTTTTTGGATACCAGCAACGATTCCTTTGAGATAACTAATCATAAGAAACCAAAGTATTTTAAGCCTTCAATAATTCCACCTGCACAAACATTTTTCGCCAGGTAACGGTGGTTAACAGGATTTTCATTATGCCATTGGATTAATTCCGGACGAGCGTTTCCCACAAGGATACCTCGTTCTTCTCCAACAGCAAATAAAGCAATATCATTGCCCGAATCACCGCAAGCTACCGTTCTTTCTGATACAAAGTTCCACTTTTCGCGGAGAAATTGCATTGCCTGACCTTTATCGCTGCTACTGGGTACAATGTCAAGGTCAATACCACTGCTGTAGATTAATTTGACATCTAAACCGCTTTCGGACAAGCTAGATTCCAATTGCGGTAAAATCCCTGCGGCAACTGATTGTTCAACGAAAAAGCTTACCTTGAATTGTCCCTGTTCTGTGTCTGGTTGGGGTTTTAACTCCGAGAATTCAGCAGTTTTAGATAATACCACTTCTCGGTTCCATCCTTCAGAAAGTTTTTTAGACCAATCAGTATCTGGAGTATCCCTTTTATCTAAGTATATTTCCGTTCCTACTGATAAAACCAAAGCATCTGGCTCCATCAAATTTCTTTCCTGTTTCAGTTCTTCATATAAAACCGGCGATCGCCCAGTAGCATATACAATTTTAGTTCCATGTTCTTGACGATGTTTGCTCAAAAGTTGTGATAATTCCCTCAAAGCATCATCGTCACCGACGAAAGTGTTATCTAAATCCGTTACGAACAGAAATCTACTCACCGGTGTTTGCTCTCCTGGTTACAGCTTTACCATCAAAAAGTTTACATTAATTGTTAGTTGTAAATTTTAGTTTTTTTGGGATGCTGCAAACGAATGATTTACAAATCATAATTACAGTTTCGCAATACTTAATTATTTTTAGATTTCCAAGTTTTAATTGTTACCATACTTTTCATATTTAATTTATATTGGAAACCGCAAACTGAATATATAAATAACTTGTAACTGTTATTTAAAATTTTCTCGCAAATAAAACAATGATACCTAGATTACAAAGAATTCTAGCAAAATCTAAAAGTGCTGTGGTTTTAAGTTTGATATCATTATCTGCGATTTATCTTGTAAGCTGTAGCGATAACGCTTCTGAGAATAATGTTACGCAGGAAACTAATTTATCGGCGGATACATCTACAGAAGCTGATTTATCTCAAGATTTATCTACACAAACCAATATATCAACTGAGAAATCAGTCACAGCAGTAAAGCAAACTAAAAAAATAACTCCCTCACAACTCATTCAGATTAAACAAGCATTACCGGGTAAAAATGTAATTATTGACCATGCTTTTCAAGTCAACTTGAAAGAGTTTGGTACTACTTTATTTGTACCCGCAAAAGAATCTTCTGAGGATTCACCTCAGCCCAAACTTGGTCTTTATTTGGTTAAAGATGGGCAAATTAAATTTACTTTTCCCCTACCCGAAGATGTACAGCCTTGGAATTTTCTAGAACTTGATGCAGTATCTTTTGAACAAAATTCCCAAAATAAAGTCTTTTATGGGACAGACTACTACTAGTTCCCAGAATTGCATATTTGCGATGAAATAATTTTTTCATTACCCATTAACAATTACCAATTACCCATTACCTATCCCCACATATATGATAAATATTTAATTGATAATTTAAGATTCACATCCTACGGGTGAAAGGTGATATGAAAAAGTTAATTAACCAGCCCGACGACTTTGTACGCGAAAGTCTGGAAGGAATGGCTGCTGCTCATCCCGATTTAATTAAGGTAAATTTTGCACCTACTTTTGTATATCGTACTGATGCACCCGTAAAAGGAAAAGTCGCAGTTATTTCTGGTGGTGGCAGCGGGCACGAACCGATGCACGCTGGTTTTGTGGGTATGGGAATGCTTGATGCTGCGGTTCCTGGAGAGGTTTTCACTTCTCCGACTCCCGACCAAATGTTAGCTGCTGCAAAACAGGTTGATGGTGGTGCTGGTATTTTAAATATCGTCAAAAATTATAGCGGCGATGTGATGAATTTTGAAATGGCTACGGAGTTAGCCCGCAGTGAAGATATGCGGGTTTTAAATATTTTAATTGATGATGATGTAGCCGTTAAAGATAGTTTATATACTCAAGGTCGTCGCGGTGTCGGAACTACGGTATTAGCTGAAAAAATCTGTGGTGCAGCAGCAGAACAAGGTTATGATTTACAGCAAATTGCCGATTTATGCGCCAAGGTTAATTGTAACGGTAGAAGTATGGGCATGGCTTTGACTTCCTGTACGGTACCCGCAAAAGGTTCGCCGACTTTTAAATTGGGTGACACAGAAATTGAAATGGGTTGCGGTATTCATGGTGAGCCGGGAAGGCAACGCACGTCAATGGCTCCAGCAGATGAGATTACAGAAACCCTAGCGCTAGGGATTATTGAAGATTCAGCATATACTCGCACGGTAAGGCAATGGGATGAATCGCAAGGTGATTGGGTAGATGTGGAATTGACAGATTCACCTTTGGCAAGCGGTAGTAATGTTTTGGCTTTTGTTAATGGTATGGGTGGTACTCCCCTGAGCGAGTTGTACATTGTTTATCGAAAATTAGTAGAAGTTTGTCAAGGGAAAGGGTTAAAAATTGTCCGTAATTTAATTGGCTCTTATATGACTTCCTTGGAAATGCAGGGTTGTTCAATTACTTTGCTCAAAGTTGATGATGAGATGGTTAAACTTTGGGATGCTCCGGTGAAGACTGCTGCTTTGAAGTGGGGTTGATTATTTTTTAGGACTTACGCAACCGGCACATTTTTCTTGTAGGGTGCTGTGACACTTAGGTCAATTTTCAACGTAATAATAAGACTTTTGGTGTCACGCACCATCCGAGTCTTGTGACAGTTGCGTAAGTCCTGTTCTTGTTTAAAAATCTTGAATCAGTCTCAGTTAGTTCTCACAACCACCTCGGAATCAATTCCGAGGCTAATAGCTCAAGTCTACTAAAGTAGACTGAAATCCCTGCCGAGTCGTCACTATCTCTTATAATACTTGGTAGAGTAATGGTGAAAACATGGCAGATATAGTTGATATTGCTGTTAGTGCTGATTCTTTTAATACGCTAGTTGCAGCAGTACAAGCTGCTAATTTAGTAGAAACATTAAAAAGTCCCGGACCTTTTACAGTTTTTGCACCTAATGATGAAGCTTTTGCAAAATTACCTCCCGGAACCGTTCAAACTCTGGTACAAAATCCTCCCCAGCTAGCAAGAATTCTCACATATCATGTTGTCGCGGGCAAATTAATGCAGGCCGATTTAGCAAAATTGAAAACTGTAAATTCTGTGGAAGGTTCCCCTATTAATATTAATTGTAATCATAAATTTGAAGTGAAAAATGCCACTATTTTAGCAGCAGATATCGAAGCTGATAATGGTGTAATTCATGTGATTGATAACGTTATTCTTATGGGTTGATTTGTAAGGCGATTGGGTAGATGTGGAATTGCTCAAAGTTAATGATGAGATGATTGTTGCTTTGAAGTGAGGTTGAATTAAGTTCGTAGTAACGCTTTAGCGCAGAATATTTATTTGGGCTAAAGCAAATTACAAACTGTACACACTTTACAAAAAAATCTGCCAGTTGCATAAGTTCTATTATTCATAATGGTACTTACAGGCAGCAATAATTATTTCTGTATCGTTTATAGTATAAACTAAACGATGTTCTTCATTAATTCGTCTTGACCAAAAGCCAGCCAGTTCATGTTTTAATGGCTCTGGTTTTCCTAAACCAGTAAAAGGAGAACGGTCAATATCTTTGATTAGCTCAACAATTTTTTTATACAGTTTTTTATCTAACTTTGACCACTCGTTAAAATCCTCAAACGCACCCGGTTCAAATACAATTCTTCTATTCATTCAATATTGTCTATATCTACTTCAACAAGATTAGATTTATTTTGAATATTTTCTACCGCTTTTAACAGGTGTTTCTTATTTGCTTCAGAAGATAATAGATAAGCAGTTTCGTCAACTTCGTATACAACAATTTCAATTTCTTTATCTGGGTAATTCACTTTCAGTGCATCAATAAAGTTACTATCCAACTGTTTGGTATTTATGCGATAAATTGAATGCATAGCTGAATTCGATTTGTTGTGGTTTTAATTTATATATTATTACATTTCATTGCCTTAGCGAAGCTCCTCTGAAAGAGGTACGAAGGGTTATTTCAACGAACACCATATCACTACTCACTCCGCAACTTCTCCAACTCTTCCTTTGTAAACGGATTCTTACCTTCCCGTAGGGCTTTTAACCAACCCTGGCGTTGTGCTTTTATATCTTTTTCTTTTTCATCACTAGACTTGGCAATAAATGCTTCAAAATCGAGTATTGCCCCTTTGTAATTCCCCGTCAACGCCCTCGCTAACCCCCGACTATCGAGAATAGCGCCACTATCCGGGGCAAGTTTCACAGCATTTTCACAAGCAAACATTACCTCTTTGGCGAATTCATTTAAACTACCTTGTCCACAAAGATTATTCCAAGCATCAGCATCAATTTCAACTTTGGCATCAATTTTCTGTGCTTGTTTATAAGCTGCGATCGCTTCTTTTATCTTCTTTTCTCTAACAAAAATAGCGCCTTTGCTAACTAAATGTATCGCTTGTACTTTTTTCTGAGGGTCAAATTTTAATTCCGGATTCCACTTTAAAGCAGTCTTAAAAGTCTCAATAGCACCGTTAACACCTTTAATATCAACAGCTTGTGCTTTCTCTTCCCCAATTTTCACCAAATACGGTGCTGCTGCTTTGATATTAGATGGTGTTTGACATACCTTTAATTTTCGTAAATATTGGGCATTGACAACTAAATAATCATCCAACCACTCACAACCTCTTTTAAGCAAATTATCCAATTCCTCTATCTGCCAAATTCTTGCAGTTCCGTCTTCAGATGCGGTAAGAATGCGTTTACCATCATCGCTAAATCTAGCGCTATAAACACTTCCTGTATGACCTTTGAGAACGGCTAATTCTTTGCCAGAACTATCCCAAATTCGAGCAGTTTTATCCCGAGAAGTGGTGAGAATACGTTTACCATCATCGCTAAACATAGCACTGTAGACACTTCCTGTATGACCTTTGAGAACGGCTAATTCTTTGCCAGAACTATTCCAAATTCTTGCAGTTCCATCTTCAGAAGCAGTAAGTATATACTTGCCGTCGGGGCTAAATCTAGCACTGTAGACACCTTTTGTATGTCCTTTGAGAACAGCTAATTCCTTGCCATTTGTATTCCAAACCCTGGCAGTATTATCCCAAGAAGCAGTAAGAACGTATTTGCCATTATTGCTGAACCTGGCGCTGAGAACAGTATCTGTATGCCCTGTTAGAACAGCTAATTCCTTTCCAGAACTATCCCAAATCCGAGTGGTTTTATCGCGGGAGGCAGTAACAATGCGTTTGCCGCGATCGCTAAATCTAGCATCTTTGATAAGCTTTGTATGCCCTTTGAGCACAGCTAATTTCTTACCTGAAGTATGCCAAATACGAGCAGTTCCGTCTTCATAAGCAGTAGTAATGTGTTTGCCGTCGGGGCTAAATCTGGCGTTAGTAGTACCCTTTGTAAGATTTTTAAGAACAAATAATTCATTACCAGAACTATTCCAAATACGAGCAGTTCCGTCTTCGGATGCGGTAAGAATGCGTTTACCATCATTGCTAAATCTAGCGCTATAAACACTTCCTGTATGACCTTTGAGGACGGCTAATTCTTTGCCAGAACTATCCCAAATTCGAGCAGTTTTATCTTCAGAAGCGGTGAGAATACGTTTACCATCAGCACTAAACCTGGCGTTTTTGACACCCTTTGTATGTCCTTTTAAAAAAACTAATTCTTTGTCATCTTCATCCCAAATACGGGCACTATTGTCACCAGAAGCGGTAATAATATTTTTATTTTCAGAATTAAAACTGGCGCTGATAACACGCTCTGTGTGTCCTTTGAGAACAGCTAATTCTTCGCCATCTGGATTCCAAATCCTTGCTGTTCCGTCATCAGAAGCGGTGAGGATACGTCTTCCATCATCACTAAATTTAGCTGTGATGATACCTGATGTGTGCCCTTTAAGAACAGCTAATTTCTTGCCAGAAATATCCCAAATCTGAGCGGTATTGTCATCAGAAGCGGTAAGAACTAGTTCACCGTTAGGACTAAATTTGGCACCGGTGACACCCTCTGTATGCCCTTTGAGGACGGCTAATTCTTTGCCAGAACTATCCCAAATTCGAGCAGTTTTATCTTCAGAAGCTGTAAGAATGCGTTTATCGTCTGGGCTAAATATAGCACTGTAAACACGTCCTGTATGACCTTTGAGAACGGCTAATTCTTTGCCATCTGTATTCCAAATCCTTGCTGTTCCGTCTTCGGAAGCAGTAATAATACGCTTACCATCACGGCTAAATATGGCACTGTTGACACCCTCTGTATGTCCTTTAAGAACAGCTAATTTCTTGCCAGAACTATCCCAAATTCGAGCAGTTTTATCTTCAGAAGCTGTAAGAATGCGTTTACCGTCGGGGCTAAATATAGCACTGTAAACACGTCCTGTATGACCTTTGAAAACGGCTAATTCTTTGCCATCGCTATTCCAAATCCTTGCAGTTTTATCTTCAGAAGCGCTAAGAATACGCTTACCGTCTGGGCTAAATACAGCACTGTAAACACGTCCTGTATGACCTTTGAGAACAGCTAATTCTTTGCCATCGCTATTCCAAATTATTGCAGTTCCGTCTTCAGAAGCAGTAAGAATACGCTTGCCGTCGGGGCTAAATCTGGCACTGGTGAGAGCCTTTGTATGTGCTTTGAGTTGATTGCGTTCCCTTATATCATTCAAGATACTTTGCAAAACCGAGACGGGATTAGCTGCGGGATATTCCCCAGGGCGATTATCTTTAACCATGGTTTGTAACTTTTGCCCAGTTTCCATAGCTATAAATAATGCTGTTATTTCATAGCTATCAAATAACCTTAAAGCCCAATTTGCTGTCTGTTCGAGAACAGTAACTTGTTGTAAATTCTTTAATCTTCGAGCATACCAACTCACCCCTATGGCACCTGTAATTGCTACTGTCAAGATACCCAAACCAATACTAGTAGTCCACTTGGCTTTCCGTTGTGCATCAGCGACAATCACCTCGGCTTGTTTCTTGGTTTCTGCTAAAGCAAATTGAATTTCTCGCTTATCCAATTCCTGACTGGCAGCCAAAAACTGATAATCTACATTGCCCAAGCTTTTATCCTTAGCCCAAGCCAAAGCATCCTGCAAAGCTTGTCCCCGCAATAACCGCGATTCATCTTGCTCCTTTGTTTCCAACCAAGCCATTAAAGCCTGGGAGTATGGGCGTTGTTGAGCCAGTTCCTTTTCTACCCAATCTGCATTAAACACCTCTTGGTAAATGCGATTGCGTACCACTAAAGAATCATCCTGCCTCCGCACTACCCCAGATAATTTCAGGTGTGATTTGATATTTGACTGTTCCTCATCCACAACTGGATGACTAGCCAAACGAATTTCTCGATAAGCAGTTAAAACTTGTTCTTGATTTGGTGCGCGTTTGGTGAGCATATCCCGGACAAACTGCAAGTTATTATCTTGCTTGCTCATTGCTCCCAAAAACGTATTGCTAACCACCTGTTTCACAGCTGCATTAGACCAACTTTTTTTGTGTTGCTCGCTAATAACACTACACAAACGTTGAGTTAAATAAGGATGCCCACCAGTCCATTCCAGCACGCATTTTAATAATTCTTCTGCTGGCTTGCTTGTTAATCCCAACCCTTCAGCCAGCGGCATGGCTTCCTCAACAGTAAAATCAGTTAAATCCAACCGTTTTCCCACATTAAAAGGAGTTCTTTTAGCATCGCGAATCAAATCCCCCGGTGTTGCCACCCCAATCAACACAAAAGAAAGCCGCTCAAATTTATCATCTTGGGCGCGAGCAACATACAGATAACGAATCGCTGCAAAAAAGTCATCAGTAAAATCCAAACTGAGAGTAGTATCAATTTCATCCACAAACACAACCACAGAGGATTCCACTTCCTCTAACAATACCTGCTGAAAAAAATTGCTCAATCGCTGAGTGAAACCCACATGATCGTTAGCTTCCCACCACTCATCAACATCCGTATCCAAATCCAATTGTTCTTCAATCTCCAGCAGCAAACCCAAATACCACTGCTCCACCGTCACCTGAGTACCAATTTTCGTCAAATCAATAATTACAGACTTCACCCCAATTTTTTTCAACTCAGATGCAGTACTAATCATCAAACTAGACTTACCCATCTGCCGGGAAGTGAGGATATAAGCAAATTCACCTTGCCCACACAACTCCAAAAGCACCTCATCCGCTTCCCGACGAATGTAAATTCCTTTGCTAGCTTGGACAGTACCACCTAAAGAGTAAATTGATTTAGTCATAGGGAGTTGTTGGTGCTTAGTTGATAGTAGTTAGTGGTTAGTTGATAATTGTTAACTGTTAAGATGCTCCCGGAAATATTCGCCGTAAAGCTGACAGCGGGGTATTACTTTCTGCCCATTGGAGCGTACCAAACCAGCCCCGCGCAACTCCCAGAATATTTGTTGATTTTCACAGGTATTATTTTCAACTACTTCTAGTAAAGATTCTTTTAATTCTTGCCTATCGTGTAAAAGTGATAATAAACGCCGCAAATGGTCGCCAAAGGGACCTCTGGGGCTGTTAGCACGATTAAATAATTCTGTACTAGTAATTTGTCCGCTGGCAACCAAATACAGTGCTTTCCTGGTTAAATAAGGATGTCCGTTTAATAATTTCATTAATTTAATTTCATCGCTACTGTTAAAAAGCGAACCATGTCGATAATTGAGGTCGGCTACCTGTTCTACAGTAAAATCCTCTAATTCAATTACTTGTCCGACGTTAAACGGAGATTGATTTAGGTCGTCAATTAACTGATAAGGCTCAGTAGAAGTAACTAAAACAAAATCCAGATTATTCCAAATATCACTCATGGCACGGCTATTATGCCAATTACGCAACATCCCAAAAAAATCATTGCGAAAATCTGTGTCAAACACCTTATCTACTTCATCCATTGCTAAAACCAACGGAATATCCAATTCTTTTAATATGTAACGACTGACGTAACGGGTACAGCGTTGAATATTACTAATGTTTTTCTGCCAATATTTATCAACTTTGTCCTCCATTTCTAGTTCATCACTCAACCAACAACAAAATTGACGTAGAAAAATTTCATCGCTGCTTAAGTCAGCTTTTCCTAACAGTTGAAAATCGAGAAATAGTACGCGCTTATTTTCATCCCGAGCCGCTTTCATTATCCGGTTGAGTAACGAACTTTTACCAACTTGTCGGGGACCTTTGATAGAAATGGTTACACCCTGCTGGACAATGGTATTTAGGGCAATGCGATCGCCTTGCCGTTCTACATAAAAAGCAGATTTGAGCTTCATCGTCCCTTCTGGAATTTCCAAAGCTCCTGGCTGTGCGGAAGGAGAAGGACGCGGCAAGTCAGATGGTTCTTTTGATGGCAGCAACTCAATCTTTTTTTGCGTGCTAACACCTAATTCTCTATCATAAATAGCTTGCTTTAACTCCTCTATCAGCCGTGGTGTATCTTGCTCGTGACTCCAATACGCCCAGTTGATATGATTCAAATAAGCACTTAAGGGATAGTGAAACTGCTGACGGTAGGCTAACCGTACTGGAAGAATCGCGGGTTTTCCCGATCGCTCTTGAGCAAACTCATGAGCCATTGTGATTTCCTTTTCCATCATCTCGCTGTGAACTGAATGCTCCGAAAGCAAGACAATTAAAAAATCACTATGGCGAATTTCTGTTTCAATTAGTTCAGCCCAACTGGTACCTACAAGTATTTTTTGGTCAATGAAAACTTGATGCTCTGCTGACAATGCTTGTACGATTTGTAAAGCTATTTCCTCATCTGGTTGTACATCCCGTTTATAGCTAATGAAAATACGTTTACCAGCTTGAGAATTATCTTGTTGAGAATTATCTTGTGAAGAACTTGTTTGTTGATGATTTACAGTATTTCTACATTTCAACACCGGAGTTGAAGATTCTGGAATACTTTCCAAATCAATTGAAGTACAGCCAAACTCAAACCCATCTTCAATAGTTCTACCTGCCCCCAAAGCATCATAAAACCCTACAGCAAACTCAATAGCAGCCTTATCCCCAATTGCTTTGTTCATTCCAATCACATAATCAATGTGTTGGTGAATTGCCTCTGCTTGCACTTCTGAATAACAAGCATTAAGAACCACACATTCAACCGTGGGAAACAATTTAAATAACCTTGCTAGGGATGATGCACTTACCAACTGCATTTGTCCCGAATTATCTTCTAATGCTAAACCTTGGCTTCCTCCACCATGCCCAGAAAAATGCACAATTTGTGGCTCATGATCTAATAAACCACGGCGCAAATCATTAACTCGCACCGCCAACTTAGAGATAATTTCAAATTCCTCTCGACGTTTTGCACGCTCTAAACCTGACTGAATTTCTCGCACCTCCTCATCCAAGCGCAGCTTAGAGGTATCTGTGGGATTGGCTGATAAAAGTAGGATTTTCTTCGCCATGCAGTCAAATCTTAAATTAAAAAAGGGCAACTATATCATTATCATTTATTAGTACTTACGCATTCACAAAAGTTAGCTTCTGTATTTAGTAATACCTGTTTACACTACGGATGTAAAGTGTAAAAAACAACATTTTTTTATTTATTATTTATAGGTTCGGATTCTATTAACTTATGCAGTGAGGGGATGAAAATAGGAAAATGGCAGTAGTAGTCTGTTTTATTAATTTTGACGGAATGTAGAGACGGGGTGCAGTGCTACGTCTCCCAACGTTACCGTGAAAACAAACCAGTCAGAATAATTTGAGCAGTTTAATAAGCCTATCAAATACAGAAAAGTTGAATTTATCATGCAAAAACAAACAATCATCAACTGGCTACAA
Organism: Rivularia sp. PCC 7116; assembly: GCF_000316665.1. GTDB lineage: Bacteria > Cyanobacteriota > Cyanobacteriia > Cyanobacteriales > Nostocaceae > Rivularia. Next base: position 7,693,039 of record NC_019678.1, read on the forward strand.
AAATTTGCTTCAGAAATAGAACAAAACAAAGATTATTTAACAGAATTAGATGCAGCTATCGGAGATGCCGACCACGGTATAAATATGCAACGTGGTTTTAAAAAGGTGATAGAAAAATTACCAACAGTTGCCGATAAGGATATCGGTACTATCCTAAAAACCGTTAGTATGACTTTAATTTCTAGCATCGGTGGTGCTAGTGGCCCACTTTACGGTACTTTCTTTTTACGAGCAAGTACTGCTGTTGCTGGTAAACAAGAACTTGATGCAGAAAATATACTTGAGTTATTAAAAACAGGATTAGACGGAATAATTGCACGTGGTAAAACACAGCTAGGTGATAAAACAATGGTGGATAGTTTGCATCCTGCTGTTATGGCTTTTGAACAAGCTATAAATGATGGTGCTGATGTTAAAAATGCAGTGGAAAAAGCTGTTGCAGCAGCAGAACAAGGAATGAAAGAAACTATACCAATGGTTGCTAAAAAAGGAAGGGCTAGCTACCTCGGAGAAAGAAGTAAGGGACATCAAGATCCAGGTGCAACTTCTGTATATTTAATGTTGAAAAGTTTGCAGGAAAGTTTAATTTAGGACTTAGGCAAAATGACGTTGCTGATTACAAGTATGATTTTGCCGGTTTAAATATTCAGGACTTACGCAAGTGTCACACAACTTGGGTGGTGCGTGACACTAAAACCCTCACTATTACGTCAAAAAATCGAATAAGTGTCACAGCACCCTACAGCAGAAATGTGCCAGTTGCGTAAGTCCTAATATTGAAAAAATTAGGAATTTGTAGGGGAGGCAAAAAGCGGTGTAGATAAACTTCGCGCTTTATTGTCGTTGCGTTACGACGGCAGTCTAACGCACCGAAACTTTTATATGATGGTGCGTTGCGCGAAGCAAGCAACACACCCTACGTATGTTATGTCCTCCGGACACGCTGCGCTAACAAAAATCAATTAGGATTCCTATAGTTGAAAATATTCAATACTTACGCGATGTTTACAAGACTCGGGGTAAGCGCATCTCAAATCCTAGTAAATAAGCAGTAAAAATCGTCAATATATAATTATTATCCATAGCTACTCAATTAGATTTTTGACGATTACTAGGCTTGGATGATTGCTGCAAATTTAATACGCTAAGTATAATCCGCCTTAGTAAGAACACCGTAAGTATCTTCTCAAAATACTTATTACTATAATATGCTTCTTCAAAACATATTTTCGTTAAACAATCTGTATTGCAAAGTACACTTTTAGATACATTTACCCTAGGGAAAACCCACAAATTAGTGCCCTCGCTTTTGCCTGCCGCAATATAAAAACATGCCAGTTGCGTAAGTCCTAATATTGCAAATTTGACCTAAAACATAATCTTTCCTAATATTTTGGGAATACTAAATATACAAGTGTGGAGGATTTCGCAATATGGCTAACGTTCAGGGATATCAAATTATAGAAGAAATCTACAATGGTTTGAGAACCATTATATATCGCGCGCTTCGAGAAGAAGACCGAAAACCTGTCGTTATCAAACTACTTAAAAATCCTTATCCAGATTTCAACGAAATTTTGCAATTTCGCAATCAATATACCATCACTAAAAATATAAATTATCCCATAATTATTAAAACATATAGCCTTGAAGCATATCAAAATGGCTATGCATTGGTAATGGAAGATATGGGGGGAATTTCTCTCAAAAAATATTTTAATACTCTAGATATAACCTCTCTCGAAGAATTTCTGCAAATAGCAATTACCCTATGCGAAACTCTAAATATTTTAGCGAAACATAGAATAATTCATAAAGATATTAAACCAGCTAATATATTAATTAACCCGGAAACAAAGCAAGTAAAACTAATTGACTTTAGTATCGCTTCATTACTACCCAAGGAAACACAAGAAATTAAAAATCCCAATAGTTTAGAAGGGACGCTCGCTTATATATCACCCGAACAAACTGGCAGGATGAATCGCGGCGTTGATTACCGCAGTGATTTTTATTCTTTGGGTGTTACTTTTTATGAATTATTAACAGGAGAGTTACCCTTTAATTCCGATGATGCAATGGAGTTGCTACATTGTCATATTGCCAAAAATCCTCCGGAGTTGAAGAAGCTTCATCTTAGTTCTCTCACTGCTAAAAGACTTTACTCTAGCACTCTCCTTGAAGAAAAACCTCACCCTAACCCTCTCCTTGTTAGGGAGAGGGAACAAGAAATACCCCTGGTGATTTCAGATATAGTTATGAAGTTGATGGCGAAGAATGCCGAAGATAGATATCAAAGTGCTTTGGGATTAAAGTGCGATTTAGAAAAGTGTCTTTACCAATTAAAAGAAACTGGTTCAATTGAAAAGTTTGAAATTGCTCAAAGAGATATTTGTGACAAATTTATTATCCCCGAAAAACTTTATGGTAGAGAGCATGAAGTTGAACAATTATTAGCAGCATTTGAACGAGTATCTCAAGCAAATTGCGAATTAATGCTTGTTGCAGGTTTTTCTGGTATTGGTAAAACTGCTGTGATTAACGAAGTTCATAAACCCATTGTTAAACAACGAGGTTATTTTATTAAAGGGAAATTCGACCAGTTTAATCGTAATATTCCCTTAGATGCTTTTGTCCAAGCCTTTCGGGGTTTAATGGGACAATTATTAAGCGAAAGTGATGCTCAATTATCAAGCTGGAAAAATAAAGTATTACAGGCTTTAGGAGATAATGCACAAGTAATTATTGATGTCATTCCCGAATTAGAAAATATTATTGGTAAACAACCAGCAGTTCCAGAAATATCGGGTATTGCGGCACAAAATCGCTTTAATTTATTATTTCAAAAGTTTATTCAAGTTTTTAGCAGTAAAGAACATCCTTTAGTTATTTTCTTAGATGATTTGCAGTGGGCTGATTCAGCATCTTTGAAGTTAATGCAGTTGCTGTTGGGTGAGTCTAAAATCAATTATTTGTTGATAATAGGTGCTTATCGAGATAATGAAGTTTCTGCGGCTCATCCTTTAATGTTGACTTTGTCGGAAATTACTAAAGCAAAAACTATAATTAATACAATTACTTTAGCAGCATTAAATACAGAAAGTTTAAATAAATTGATTGCCGATACTCTCAATTATTCTGTAGAAATCGCGCAAACATTAACACAGTTGGTTTATCAAAAAACTCAGGGTAATCCGTTTTTTAGTAGACGGATTTTGAAAGCACTCTATGAAGATAATTTAATCGTATTTGATTTTGATACCGGCTCCTGGGTTTGCGATATCAATAAAGTCAGAGCGGCTGTGCTAACTGACGATGTTGTTGAATTTATGGCATTGCAGTTACAGAAGTTGCCATCACAAACATTGGATATATTAAAGCTCGCGGCTTGTATTGGCAATCAATTTGATTTAGCAACTTTGGCGATAGTTTGTCAAAAGTCGGAAACTGAAACTGCTGCGGATTTATGGAAAGCATTACAAGATGGGTTAATTGTACCGCAAAGTCAAGTTTACAAGTTTTATATCGAGTCAGAAATACAAATTAGCCAGTCTGAGAGTGGGGATATTGCAAATTATAAATTTTTGCACGATCGCGTTCAACAAGCTGCTTATTCTTTGATTCCCCAGGAGCAAAAAAAAGCAACTCACTATAATATCGGACAATTGCTGCTGGAAAAGATACCTCTAGAAAACAGAGAAGATAGAATTTTTGAGCTAGTTAATCAATTAAATTATGGAACTGATTTAATTACCGAAAAAAAAGAACGTACACAGCTAGCTAAGCTCAATCTTATTGCTTGTCGTAAAGCCAAAAGCGCAGTTGCATATCAGGTAGGAAGGGAATATGGGAATATCGGCTTATTGTTGCTGGGAGAAAACGCTTGGGAACAACAATACCAGAAAAGTTTAGCTTTCCATAACGAATTGGCTGAATTGGCTTCGCTGTGTGGTGATTTTACAGCGATGGAAGAGTTGATTGAGACAGTTACTGCACAAACCACATCGCTAATAGAACAGGTTGATGTATATCGAATTAGAATTCTAGTCAAAACCTCACAAAATAAAGCAACCGAAGCCATTGCTATAGCTCTACAGTTTTTACAAAAATTGAATATAACTTTTCCCGAAACACCCACACTCGAATATATTCAAGAAACTATTATCGAGGTTTACAAGCTAATTGGAGACAGGGAAATAGCAGACTTGGCTAACTTACCCATAATGACAGATGAGGAAAAAATAGCCATTATCCAGATTGCTAACAGTATAATGGCAGCTGCTTTTATATCTGGTTCTCCCTTACTTCCATTACTGGTTGCTTTATCAGTGAAGCTATCAATTCAATATGGGAATATACCAGCATCAGCCTTTGCTTATGCAGCCTATGGGATTATTGCTTGCAATCAGGTACAAGATGTAGAGACAGGAGTGAAATTTGGTCATTTAGCACTTGGAGTTATCTCCAAATTGGATGCTAAAGCTGTCAAACCAGAGATATTAAGTGTCGTAGGAGAGTTTATCTTACACCGTAAATCTCATGTTAAAGAAATACTACCCCTATTGCAAGAGGGCTACGGGTTAGCATTAGAAGTCGGAAACTTAGACTACGTTGGATATAATACCAAAAATCTTCTTCTCAATTCCTTTTGGTGCAGCCAGCCCCTGGATACTTTAGAGCAGAAAAATCGCACATATCTTAATAGCTTAGTACAATTAAATCAAGCCACAACAGCTAATTGGTGTCGAATCTATCGGCAAGCCGTGTTAAATTTACTAGGATTTGCAGAGCATCCGAGTATTTTGTCTGGGGAAGCACTACAAGAGGCAGAATTTATACCAAGACTACTCGAAGCCCATGACTTACTAGGTTTGTATTTCTTCTATTTATATAAACTGATGCTTTGCTATCTTTTTGGAGAAATTCAATCTGCTCAAGAGTATACCATTGAGGTCAGACGCTATTTCATGGCTGGAGCGGGAACAATTGGTGAGCCTGCATTTTATTTGTATGATTCGTTGACTGCTCTAGCAAGTTTGAATTCCCAATCTGCAAACAGAGCAGAGATACTTCAACGGGTGGAAGAAAATCAAATAAAATTACAACAACAATGGGCAAATTATGCTCCCATGAATCATCAACATAAAGTTGATTTGGTTGAAGCTGAAAAATGTCGAGTTTTAGGACAAACATTAGAAGCAATTGAACTATACGATAAAGCTATTTCTGGAGCAAAAGCAAACGCATATACTCAAGAAGAAGCCCTTGCTAACGAACTAGCAGGTAAATTTTGTCTTGACTGGGGTAAAGAAAAATTTGCAGCTTTGCATATGCAAGAAGCCTATTATTGCTATGCCCGTTGGGGAGCAAAAGCCAAAACAGACGATTTAGAAAAACGCTATCCTCAATTACTGACACCAATTTTACAAAATCAAAACAACAATTTTCAAAACGTTCTCAATACAAGCGTTCAAACAATCCATTCCAGTCACAATGGCATTTCCGAAGCTTTGAATTTTTCCTGTATTATCAAAGCTTCGCAAGCCTTATCAAGTGAAATTCAATTAGAACAGTTAATTTCCCGGTTAATGAAAGTGGTGATGGAACATGCAGGAGCGAAAAAAGTAGCTTTACTATTGTTAAAAAACGAGAATATAATCCTCGAAGCTTTAACTGATGTCAATCAAAAAGTTGAAACATTAGATATACCGTATCAAGACAGCAAAGATATTCCTATCACAATAGTTAATTACGTCAAACGTAGTTTAAAAACGGTTTTATTAGATGATGCAACAACAGAAAATGAGTTTGTTAACGATTCATATTTAATAGAACAACAACCCAAAAGCGTTTTGTGTATGCCGATTTTAAATCGAGGTCAATTCATCGGCTTGCTATATCTTGAAAACAGATTAACCATTGGAGCATTTACACAACATCATCTAAAAATTCTGAATTTAATTGTAACTCAAGCTGCTATTTCTCTGGAGAATGCCGAACTATATAGTAGATTGTCAGAATATTCCTGTACTTTAAAGCAAAAAGTAGAAGAACGTACTCAACAATTAAAACACAAAGCAACTCGACTTGAATCAGCTTTGCAAGAATTACAATGCACTCAAACCCAATTAGTTCAAGCCGAAAAAATGTCTGGCTTAGGTCAACTTGTTGCTGGAATAGCACACGAATTTAACAATCCTGTTAGCTTTATATATTGTAATATTACCCCAGCCAATGAATACGTAGAATCATTAATTGAACTAATTAATTTATATAAAAATCTATATTCACAGCCGGTTCCAGAAATAGAAGAAAAAATAGAAGAAATCGAACTATGTTATTTAATCCAAGACCTACCAAAACTACTGTTTTCGATGAAAAAAGGAGCAAAGCGTATCAAAGAAATTGTTTTATCATTACGTAATTTTTCTCGTTTGGATGAATCAGAAATTAAATCTGTAAATATTCACGATGGGATTGAAAGTACTCTATTAATATTGCAACATAAACTATCGTCGAATAATAAATATCCAGAGATTGAAATTATTAAAAAATACAGTCAGCTACCAGAAGTTAAATGCTATGCTTCGGAATTAAACCAAGTCTTTATTAATATTATCAGTAATGCAATAGATGCATTACGAGATAAAAAGATAAACAAGCCAACTATTACAATTATGACCTCAGTCAAAGATTCTCAAAATATATTTATTAGCATTGCCGATAATGGTATTGGTATGAATAAATCAGTTTTGAATAAAATATTCGACCCATTTTTTACAACGAAACCCGTCGGTAGCGGTACGGGTTTAGGATTATCAACAAGTTATTCTATTGTGGTAGAAAAACATGGCGGTAAATTAAACTGTGTTTCTACTCTCGGTGAGGGTACAGAGTTTGTCATTGAATTACCGATAAAGTTATTTTAATTCTTGAAATTAATAAGTCCAATCAATCTCAGAGGTATAATGAAAAACGGTTTAATGTTAAAAATTCACAATTCACAATTACAAATTCCCCATTTTTAATTACATAATAATTAATAACCGAACTATATCTAATAATGGTTGGAATTGTTATTGTTTCTCACAGCAAGCAGTTAGCACTCGGAGTGAAAGAACTTGCCGAACAAATGGTTCAAGGACAAGTTACTATAGCTGTTGCTGCTGGAATAGATGATGCTGAAAACCCCATTGGTACCGATACCATGCAGGTTTACGAAGCGATTGAATCAGTTTACAGCGATGATGGCGTGCTGGTGCTGATGGATTTGGGAAGCGCTTTGATGAGTGCGGAAATGGCTTTAGAGTTTCTTTCTCCCGAACAACGGGATAATGTATATTTGTGTGAAGCTCCTTTAGTAGAAGGTGCGATCGCTGCAACTGTTACTGCTGCTTCTGGTGCTGATATTCAAGCAGTCTTGACGCAAGCAAGGGAAGCTCTAACAGCTAAAGCCAGTCAGTTGGGTATTGGATTAATGGGTACAATTCAATCCCAGTTTGCTCAAACACCATCTTCTGAAACAGCAGAAAATACTAAACAGATACAGCTTCATATCAGCAATTCTCTGGGTATTCATGCTCGCCCTGCTGCTAAATTTGTCTCAACTGCCAGCAAGTTTAAATCTCAAATTCAAGTTAAAAATATAACTAAGAATAGCGATTTTATTCGCGGGGATAGTATTAATCAAGTAATAACTTTGGGAGTGCGTCAGGGAGATGAAATAATTATTCGTGCTAGCGGTGTAGATGCAGATGATGTTTTGGCTGAATTAACAGCTTTGGTAGAAAATCAGTTTGGTGAAGGGGATAATAATCAAGATTCAATTTCTAAAACTGTATCTATTAACGATTCTGTTTCTGCTTCTGCTGATGGTTATTTACAAGGAATTCCTGCTTCTGGAGGATTCGCAATTGCGACTTGTTTGCAGTTGAATCAATTAAATAAAACATCTTTTATATCCGTACAAAGTCATCGTGTAGAAGATGTTAATAGTGAATGGCGAAAGTTACAAAATGCCGTACAAGTAGCCAAACAGGAAATTAAAAATTTACAACAACAAACTTTAGTTCAAATTAGCGAAACAGAAGCAGCAATATTTGATACTCATATTTTATTTTTAAATGACCCAGTAATTATAGAATCAGTTAGACAACGGATAATTGTAGAACATCAAAATTGTGAGTTTGCTTGGCAAGCAGTAATTGATGAAGTCATAGATAATTATCAAAAATTAGAAGATGCGTTTCTCAAGGAAAGAGTTAATGATGTAGTTGATATTAAACAAAGAGTATTACGAATACTTAGCGGAAATTCTACAACGAATGTACAAAATTTAGCAGAAAATCTAGATATAAAAGAACCAGTAATTTTAATTGCTAATGATATTACTCCTTCCGATACCGCTCAATTAAACCCGAGCAAAGTATTAGGAATTTGTATTACCAGCGGTAGCGCAACTTCTCACAGTGCAATTTTAGCGCGTTCTTTGAATATTCCTGCGGTTGTTGGTATGCCATCAGAAATATTGCAAATAGCCAATGGAACACTATTAGGTGTGGATGGTGAAGCAGGTAAAATATGGATAAAACCAGATGCACAAACTCAATCCGAACTAAAAACAAAGCAAGAAAAATATCAAGTATCGCAACAACAAAATTTAGTTATTACTCATCACACAGCTACTAGTATTGATGGCATAAACATCGGTGTTTTAGCAAATATCAGCAGCATACAGGATGCACAAACAGCTTTGGATATGGGTGCCGTCGGCGTGGGATTATTCCGTACTGAATTCTTGTATTTCAACCGTCAAAATCTACCTACAGTTGAAGAACAAACATCAGTTTATCAGCAAGTAACTAATATTTTTCAAAACCGTTCTGTAATTATTCGTACTTTAGATATTGGCGGCGATAAACCATTACCATATTTAAATTTACCATCAGAAAACAATCCTTTTTTAGGTTGGCGGGGTATTCGTTATTGTTTGGACAATCCTGAAATTTTGAAAACTCAATTAAAGGCTATTTTGACAGCCAGCGAGAAAGGAAAAATTAAAATCATGTTCCCAATGATAACCACCGTCGCAGAAATTAAAGCAGCCAAAACAATATTAAATCAAGCAAAAACCGAACTAAATCAAAATGGTATTCCCTTCAATCAAAAAATCGAAGTAGGGATAATGATTGAAACACCATCTTCCGTCGCAATCGCAGATAAACTTGCTGTGGAAGTAGACTTTTTCAGCATCGGTACAAACGATTTAAGTCAGTATGTCATGGCTGGCGATCGCACTAATCCCAAAGTCGCCAATTTAGTCGATGCAATGCATCCGAGCGTTTTACGAATGATACATCAAACAGTAAAAATTGCACATCAGCACAATATTTGGGTTGGTTTATGCGGAGAATTAGCTTCGGAAATTATCGCAGCACCAATATTATTAGGTTTAGGATTAGATGAAGTCAGCTTAAATCCTCAAAAAATACCGGAATTTAAAAAAGCCATTGCTCAATTAACCCTAAAAGAAGCAGAAGCAATTACCAATGAAGTTATTCAGCTTGATGAAGCAGTAGAAGTTAGGGAGAGATTGGGGAAGGGTTAGGAGTTATACCATTTATTTATAAAGATGCGCCGAATTCAGCCCACGAAGGTGGGCTTTGTTTGTATAGCCGCACCGATAAGCGGGTGTTGGGTAAAATATTTGTTCAAAATTGGGATGCTCCTATTGCAGATTCCATTCTTTAGCTTTACCAAACTTAGTTACAGCAGCTTCAAAATCACCTTTTTCTGCTGAAGACTCCCCTTCTTTAAACAAAGTAGAAGCAGCAGCAGTCAGTATTTCTTTGTTTGCACCCACCACAGCAATCAAAGGCTCTCTTCTTTCTATCCTTTGATATAATTCTTCGCTGACAACTTCTCTACCAAAGAAAATATCGGCATCTTCTTCGCCAAAAGCAAACAAACCCCGGTATGGGCAAGCCGGTTTTCCACCTAAATTTACCCAATTAATTGATTCAACTGAAGGATTTTGACAAAGTGTTGGTAACCAAGTTGCACAGGGATAATCATTTTCCCATTTTTGTAACTTCTCTCGCCCTTCCCTTATCGACATTGATAAAGACTTACCACCACGAAAAGCAGTGAGAAAATTTTTGATAAACTCTTGCGCCATAATATCGGGAATTGGCTCGCGCATGACAATGATTTGGGGTAAATACAAATCTCGTAAATCACCAACCAAACCCAAACCATCGCAAGAATTAAAAATCGCTAACTGTAAACCTTTGTTGATTGCAGATTTCAAGGCATTTTTTAATTCACCTAAAGAAAGATTATCAGTTGAATTAATCTTGATTTTGCCGCTACTACCATCAGCAGAGCTTTGAGAATGTCCCAAAAAAGCCAGAATATCCCAACCCTGCTCATCCCACAAAGATTCATCTAACTGCTGACGAGAAGGTTGAGAAAGAATTTTAATTTGTGCATCAGCAAGGGATTCTTGAATGATTTTTTTATCAGCTTCAGGATCAATTCCTTGACTATCGCCAATTACAACTAAAATTCTGACATTATCGCGTTTAGACTTGCCAATTCTGCCAGCTTCATACCTCGCAAAAGCAAAACTCGGCTCAACAAAATGATATTCTTCAAAAAAATGCCACAAACACCAAGGCAAATGCCGCAACTGATAATTTTCTGTTTCAACAGTAAAACTGGCATAAGTCTCAACGCTAAGATGATGAAGCAACAGTTTTTCAATGGAACGAAAACCATCGCAATCTAGCCATTGATTAAACTTAGTGGGAAACTTTTCAAAATTTTTTTGATTAATATAAGGGCTTCTTTCTTCTTGTTCAATTATCTTAATCCTTGTACCATAAGTACTTGTAAAACTTGATTTCCAAGACTGATATAACTCCCATAATTCTGGGAAAGCAGGTAAACTACCACTATCTTGAGCAATTAATTTATCATCAGAGGTACGGACTTCTACGGTAATATGCTCGCAACCTTTTTCGACATTACCGTTACCAAATCGCAGAATTACCTTAACCATAGATACAATTTTTGAAATAAAAAACAATATTTATCTTTGTATATATAGGTTTGGGTTTGCTTTACTTATTCACTTGGTACTCGTTGGTGCGCGACGCTAGAAACCTGATTACTTCGCTTAAATGATTTCGTCGCGTCACACACCCTATAAAATAATTGTGCAGCGTTGCTCCCGTCATCAATTAATAATTAATTATTCATTATTCGCTGTCTTGCAGCGTTTCAATCATTAAATCTACCTGTTGCTGTCGCTGTTGTAAAAAACTTTCGCATTCCCGCAAGGATTTGACAGCAGCACCAAACTGTTCAAAGACTTCTTCTAATTGCAATTCTCCCGCTTCGATGCGAGATATTATGGTTTCAATTTCAGCGACTTTAGTTTCGTAATTCCAATTCTTTTTCATAATTGTTTTTTATTGCTAGTTCGTATAATCTAATATCTTGCACCAATATCAATTAACGCTCAAAATCGCCTAGGATTGAAAATCAAGCGGCTAATAGCTCAAGTCTACTTAAGTAGACTGAAAGCATCACCGACACCTTGAAAGGTGCGGCTATACAAGCAAAACCCGGCGACTTGGGTTATTTTCATTCAAAATTATTGTTAATATACGTCATTTTCCTGCTCACTGCTCACTGCTCACTGCTCACTGTTTCAACAACTTTCACCTTCGCAGCACCCTTCCCAAATTGTATTAACAACTCTTCCCCTACTTCTAACTCCGCAGCATCGCGAGCAATACTTCCATTTTCTTGTCTTACCACTGCATAACCGCGTTGCAAAACTGCCCTAGGGTTTAAAGTTATTAACTTTTCTCGTAATAACTCTAATTTCTGCTTTGCCTGCTGCGACTTTGAATTCATTGCTTGTACTAATTTTTCCCGCTTCCAGGTTAAAGCAATTTTTTCTTGTTCGACTTGTTTATCTAATTGATATCGCTGCAAACGATTCCGCAACGTTTGGATTTTATTCTGAGAAGCTTCCACGGAATAATTCACGACTTCAGATAAAGCTGCAATTCTATCGCAATGTTGACTGTATAAATCATCGAGTGACGGTACAACTATTTCTGCTGCTGCTGTGGGAGTGTGAACTCTTACATCTGCTGCTAAATCTGCTAAAGACTCATCCCGTTGATGCCCGATACCAGTAATTATCGGAATCGAACAATCGGCGATCGCTCTGACTACTCTTTCATCATTGAAGCAGGCTAATTCTTCAACCGCACCACCTCCGCGCCCTAATATCAAGACTTCCGCACGCCCATCATTTTCTACTCTTTGAATTGCTTTAGCGATAGAAGTCGGCGCTTGCTCTCCCTGCACCGTCGCAGCAGAAAACAAAACCTGTAAACCGGGATACCGAGACTTAAGTGTTTTCTTGATATCACCCCAAGCCGCAGCAGTTGGTGAAGTGACAACCGCAATAGTTTGAGGATGATTTGGAAGCGGTTGCTTTCTTTCTTCATCAAATAAACCTTCTGCCGTCAAACGGTTTTTTAACTGCTGAAAACGTAAAGCCTGCAAACCCACACCAGCGGGTATAGCTTGCCACACAGTCAGCTGATATTCTCCCCGCGCCGGATAAAGCCTAATGCTACCTAAAATAATCAATTGTTCCCCAACAGCAGGCATTTGAGCTAGCTTCGGTATTACACTTCTCCAAGTCACGCATTTAATCGAAGTAGTGCTATCGGTATCTTTTAAAGTAAAAAATAATCCCGCACGATGGTTGTTTGCACTAGAAACTTCACCAGTTATCCAAACTTGTCGCAATACAGAATCTTCCTCTAACAGCGATTGGATGTAATCGGTTAAGCCAGCGACTGATAAAGCTGAATCGGGGATAAAAGAGTTTTTTTGTTCGGAATACATTTTTTCAGTTGACAGATATCAGTTATTGGTTGAGAAGACAATAGAAAGCTAACAAAATGCAGCCCGAACTCAATTAGCTATAAAGACGTAATAAATTATTACAACAAATAAGATATTTATACAATTCCTCCTATGGGTGAATTTTAAGCAAAATATCAAATATTTTACGTTTATGAAACTTGAACAATTGTTGTTGTGATGAGTGATGCATCTCTCAAGTCTAGTGAAAACGCAGATATGTATATCTCATATCATGTTCCCTAAATCACTTACAATATGTCATTGCGAGTGGAGCGAAGCATTCACCTCAAAGGTGTGGATTATCCCAATCACTGCGATTACTTCACTTCCTTGGTAATGACGGTTATTTCGGGGGACACCATCTAAGATACATTTTTCAAAAATTGGGATATTCCCCATAGGTAATATTTGGTGTTTTACCTGTTTCGGCTCAAATTCCGGAAATAATATGGAAGCACAAGTATTTAAATTGCAAAACTGGTAACAAATTTTATACTATAGTCCTATTTGCTAACTCAATCAGTTATTTTTAATACTCAGGTATTTAAGAAGACGGAAATTAATCTTTTGCAACATTCGCAAGGAAATTCCATTGTTAATTAATTGTTTTTGACACAAAGCAATGAGCAATATCAAAGAATTACACGCAATTATTATCCAATATTTTCAAGAATATGATTTAAAAAAAATAGTTAGATTTGAGTTCAATAAAGCATTAGATACCATTGCTGGGGGAGATAATCTTGATGAAATAGCTTTTAATTTAATTGAATGGGCTGACTCAACAGGCAAATTACAGCAGTTAGCTGAATCTTTGTATCAAACAAGACTTGAGAACGAAGATTTTAAAAAGATAATCAATCAACTATTTCCAAATATATTTAATTGTGCAGGCATTAAAGCTAATACTTCTCCTATATCAACTGATAAATTGAATGATGTATTTTTAGTTTTTACTGAGATTAATTTAGATACCCTAAAGACGGTATGCAAGGAAACTCTAGAAAATTCTTCACAACCCCAAGATGTATTAGGTAGTTTTCCACAACTAATTAATCCAAAAAGTCTGGGAATATTCAAAACTATATTTTTAGAAAACAATTATACAAGCTATAAAGATGTCCCTAGCATTCTTGAATTTGCCGAGCGCTTGAGTCAGGAAACAAAAGTATCCAAACATATCCGAGACAAGTTAAATTACTGGGTTAAAACTGTAGCTCAAAGCCTGAATATTAAATTGCCAACTTATGAGAAGAATAAATTATTTACCTTTACTGCTCTTAATTCCTATTTATTAGTTACCGTTACTCCTAATAGTGCTAATACATTTTATCTTCAAGCTGAACTGATTCCCAATTACTCGCCTAACGAGACTAATATAGAACGAATAAAATTAGAAGTAAACAACGACTCACCCAATATTGAATGTTCTTCATCAGACATAGTAGATAAAATTTATCAATTTATTCGTATTGCGAAAACTGAATACCTGAATAAAAATCGACATTACAAATTAAAAGTAGAAATATTCTTACCTTTGCAATTTATAGATGCAAATATAGATTTAAAAGATGTGCCAATTGATTTTAATAGAAAGAGACCGTTTGGTAGCGAATATAGATTATTAATACGCTCTCTTGAGCGTTTTCTTAATAATGATGGCGAATATGCCAACAGATTATATTTAAAATGGGAGCAATTCAATCACTGGATACAAAATAGGATTGAGCAAACAGATATACAAAACAAGATTCATCATATTTCTAAAGTTGATAATTGTAATTGGGAAGAGATAGAAACAGAATTAGAACTAGAAGAAAAGTTTGGAGTCAAAATTACTTGTTGTTTACCCGAAAATGACTTGGACAAAGAAGAATTATTTATTGCAGTTCTGAGGGGAGGCGTACCCATATTTTTGTGGACAAGATGCGATTTACCCGATATAAACGATGATTTTGATAATTTATTAAAAATTGATTTTTTTCAAAGCGAATTAACTCGAATTGAATCGGTGTGGAAGCTTCGCAAGAAAGCTCATGCCAAACCGGATAAAGAAAATTATTTAGGCTATCATTTAGGATTTTTATGCGATAATCCTCATCGAGTACCTTTTAATTTGATGTTACAAAATCAATCTTTGATAGAAACGGGTATGTAGAGATTATTACTCGAACAAACCAAGATTGTCGGGTAAAGCTAGAGAGGGGGAAGAGGGGGAAGAGGGGGCAAGAAAAAAATTCTTGTTTTTACGATACACCCCGCAAAGTTAACTTGGTGGAATATTAGATAATTATGGCAGATTGGCACTTTTTTCGTGGAAATGGCAAACAATTGCAAGGTGTAGAAGAGAAATTTAAACAACTCGAACCTCCACCTTGGCGGCGTTTTGGCAAAAACGAGGATATTCCTAACGATAAACGTTGGGAGAAACTGATGCAATTAGCAGAGGAAAATGACAGGAATAAAAGAAGGGGTGAAAACTTCCGTATTTCTGACAATGCCATTGATATAATTAATGCCGTCAATGCGGCAATTTATTTACGCAGACCATTATTAGTTACGGGTAAACCTGGTTCTGGTAAAACGTCTTTAGCCTATGCGATCGCACACGAGTTAAACTTAGGTGCCGTATTGTCTTGGGCTATTACCGCTCGTTCAACTTTGCAAGAAGGGCTTTACCGTTACGATGCGATCGCAAGGTTGCAGGATGCTCAACAGAATGAGGAACAAGACATTGGTAAATATATTACCTTGGGTGCTTTAGGAACGGCTTTTTTACCTTCTGTTTTACCAAGAGTGTTATTAATTGATGAAATTGATAAAAGTGATATCAATCTTCCCAATGATTTATTAAATATTTTTGAGGAAGGGGAATTTAAGATTCCAGAATTAGTTAGACGAGCCAAATCGGCAGAAAAAGATAATTCTGCTGCCAAAAGTGAATTTACAGTTGAAACTCAAGATAGAGATATTGATGTTGTAGTTAAAGCAGGGAGAGTACGCTGTTATTCTTTCCCAATTATTGTGATGACTAGTAACGGAGAAAGAGATTTTCCCCCAGCTTTTAAACGGCGATGCATAAGAATAAAAATGCCCAACCCCCAGGAAGAAGCGCTCAAAGAAATTGTCAAAGCTCATTTTCAAGATGAAGAAAAGCTTTTTCAAGATGCTGAAGCGAAAATCAATCAATTAATCAAAGAATTTTTGTCAGATAAAGATAAAAATACCGAACGTGCTACAGACCAATTATTGAATACAATTTATCTATTAACTCGCGATGTTTCTCCAGAATCGGAAGCAGATGTAAAATCGGTAAAAGACATTTTATTGAAAAGTTTAACCAGTAATGATTAATTCTAACTTGATTCCCCATGACTAATGAATCATATCATCTCAATTTTAATAAACGTCATTGCGTTAGCGAAGCTCCTCTGAAAGAGGCACGAAGTGAAGCAATCGCAGAGTCTCTGAGATTAATTGACTTCGTTCGTAATGCGATATTATGGAGGCTTAGCGGACATGAAGTCTTCTGCAACCAATAACCAATTTAATCAACTGATTGCAGCTTTAGGAACAGATTTAGAATTAACCGGCGAACAAATCGCCGATATTATTTGGTTTTCTCAGAAACGTCTGGAAATTAGTAATATACAAAACGATACACCTTCACAAAGCAAAAACAAATCAAACACACCAGAAAAATTAAATATTCCTCCTACAAATACCCCAGCAAACTTAAATACTCCTCCTATAAATACCCCAACTCCTGCCAAACCTGCTTCAGCGGAAATTTATCCAAAAACTCAGGAACAAACTCAAGAAAAACCTCAAACTTCTTCTAAAAATAAACCCCTTCCCCTGCGTGTACCGGATGCACCTTCCCTACGAGAGCCTTTAACATTAGCTCAGGTGCTAAAACCTTTGATGCGTCGGGTGGAATCTGGCAGAAAAACCGTATTAGACGAGACAGCCACAGTAGAGCGTACTGCTGCCGAAAGAATTTGTATTCCCATACTAAAATCCGAACCAGAACCTTGGTTAGATGTGGCTTTAGTGGTTGATGAAAGCAAATCAATGCTGATTTGGCGACATACAATTTGGGAGTTAAAAAAATTATTAGAACATTATGGCGTGTTTCGCGATGTACGGGCTTGGGGATTAGTAACCGACGAAAACGGACAAATCTATATTCGTCCCGGAATTGGTAAAAATGCACTTCAGCAGCGTCTTGCCAGCCACCGCGAAATTTTAGATCCCAATCGTCGCCGGTTAATTTTGCTAGCAAGTGACTGCGTTGCAGCGATTTGGCGTAATGGTGCTATTAACCAAGTATTAACAGATTGGACAAACGCCCAACCAGTAGCAATTATTCAGATGTTACCCGATTGGTTGTGGTTAAAAACAGGTTTGGGTTTGGGTACTTCCGTAAATTTGGCAAGTTTAACCCCAGGGATAGCCAATAAACATTTATTAGTCAAAAAACAATTACTGTGGAAAGATATTAATTTAAATACCGGCATCAAAATTCCCGTTTTTACATTAGAGCCAGATAAAGCTTTACCTTGGAGTCAGATGGTAGCCGGGAAAAGCGATGCAGTAGCCTCGGGGTTTGTTTTATCTTCAGCAATATCTTCAAAACCTAGTCATAGCAAACAAGCAACCCAAACTACTATTCCTCAAATCAACCCCCAAGAGCGAGTATATCGCTTTCGCATGACAGCTTCACCAATGGGAAGGAAATTAGCGGGATTGCTCGCAGCAGCACCAGTAATTAATTTACCCGTAGTGCGGTTAATTCAAGAAACCTTACTACCCGAATCTCGCCAAGTTCACGTTGCCGAAGTCTTTTTAGGAGGCTTGTTAAAACCTTTAACACCCATTGAAGCAGATACCTTACCCGATACGGTGCAGTACGATTTCATGGATGACGAAATACGCGGTATTTTGCTTGAATCCGCACCAGTAAAAGATTCAGCAGATATATTCAATGCAGTTTCTCTGTATGTAGCAGCCGAATTAGGTAAATCCTTGCAAGATTTTGTAGCGCTGTTAAAAGCACCGGAAGAAGCCGATAGCGAACAAGTGAAACCTTTTGCAGAAGTAGCGATAAAGATTTTGAAACGCTTGGGTGGGGAGTATGGTGCTTTTGCAGAGGAAATAGAAGGAAAGTCTCAAACTGATACGGAAAATATAGAAAAATCGGAAGTAATCAAAGGGTTTCCCCCATTACAAAACTTTGAATTTAGAATACGAACTGTATCTTTTCAAGAAAAAACTGCTGATATCAATCTGCAAACTTTTACATTTGAATCCGCTACCATCGAACTGAGAAAATCTGAAGGTGATACAGAAGTAATAATTCATCGTCATCTCCAGCAATCTCAGTATTTTATTGAAGATTTGGGGAATGGAATTGAATTAGAAATGGTGCTGATTCCTGATGGTACTTTCACAATGGGCGCTCCAGAGCATGAAAAAGGCAGTGATAACTCAGAACGCCCCCAACATCGAGCTACAGTACCATCTTTCTTTATAGGTAAATATCAAGTTACCCAAGCACAGTGGCGAGTAGTGGCTAATTTACCTCAAGTTGAAAGAAAATTAAAACTAGAGCCATCACTCTTTAAAGGTGATAACCTTCCTGTAGAAAAAATATCCTGGTATGATGCTGTTGAATTTTGCGCCAGATTATCAAATCATACCGGGAAAAAATATCGTTTACCAAGCGAAGCAGAATGGGAATATGCTTGTCGCGCTGGTACTACTACCCCGTTTCATTTTGGCGAGACTATTACTAGTGAGTTAGCAAATTACCGAGCTAACAAAACTTTTGCTGATGAACCTAAAGGAGAATACCGAGAACAAACCACCCCAGCAGGACAATTCCCGCCTAATAGCTTTGGTTTACACGATATGCATGGGAATGTCTGGGAATGGTGTCTTGATTATTATCACGGCAACCATGAAGGAGCGCCCATAGATGGCAGTGCTTGGATAGACCCATATAATTATAATAATGATAATCGTTATCGAGTACTGCGTGGTGGTTCTTGGTTCAACATCCCTGGTTTCTGCCGCTCTGCTTTCCGCTACGTCGACTCCCCAGACGTCGTTGACCTCATTTTCGGGCTGCGGGTTGCGTGCGGTGTTGCGCCGTAGCTTGCTTCTCGTAGATCGGTTTGTTGGGTTTCTCTTCGTTCAACCCAACCTACAAATTTCTAACGTTCTAACAGGACTTGAAATTAATTTCAAAACGACACGACAATGCAAATTGAAAAAGTTACAAAATATCGACAAAAATGTCAGAAATAGTCATCAAAGACACCCAAGGAACAGCACAATATTACATCGAAAATTTAGTTAATGGAATTGAACTAGAAATGATTTTAATTCCCGCAGGAACTTTCACAATGGGGGCACCAAAAGATGAAGAAGGTAGTAGGGATAATGAGCGTCCCCAGCATCTAGTAATAGTTCCAACTTTCTTTATGGGCAAATATCCCATAACTCAAGCTCAGTGGCGAGCAGTAACTAATTTACCTCAAGTAAAAAGAGAATTAAAACTAAAACCATCATATTTCAAAAGTGATGATTTACCAGTAGAAAGTATTTCCTGGTACGATGCCGTTGAATTTTGCCAGAGACTTTCCAAACATACAGGCAGAAACTACCGTTTACCAAGTGAAGCTGAGTGGGAATATGCTTGTCGTGCTGGTACTACTACACCGTTTCACTTTGGCGAGACAATTACCACTGATTTAGCTAATTATCGAGGTACGGATAACGAAGAATATAAATGGTTCGGTTCCTATGGTCAAGGTACTAAAGGGATTTACTTTGAAAAAACAACACCCGTTGGCAGCTTTGATGCCGCTAATGCCTTTGGGCTATACGATATGCACGGAAACATTTTGGAATGGTGTCTTGATAGTTGGCACGATGACTATCAAGATGCGCCGACAGATGGTAGTGCATGGATAGAAAGTGAAAATCAAGACAATAATAATCGTTATCAAGTACTACGTGGCGGTTCTTGGCCCTACCATCCTGAATTCTGCCGTTCCGCGTATCGTTACTGCTATAAGGCGGAGCGCAACGGCAACTCTTTTGGTTTTCGTGTTGCGTGCGGTATTGCGCCGGAAATTAATTAGTAGCCCTTCAGACTTTGCATAACTTGTTTTACCTTACTAATTCCAACAATACTGCTTAGATTGCAGATGTCATTACAGCAAGATTTCTGACATATTTTCTATCTTGATTCGTACTTAAAGCTTCAAGATAAGTGAGTTTTGAACTTATGCGGTTTCCATAAATCGCTAATTGATTACCCAATAAATTCAGCAATTTTCTAGTTATAATTGCTGCCATCTCAATATATTTTACTAAATTGATTATGCTATTCAATTCAGCGAATCTGCCCTACTGGCTATTTTTGGGAATGGGAGTCTTATTATTTCTATTTGTAATTATCTCTGGTGGTGGAGATGATGACGTTGATATCGATACGGATGTTGATGCCGACGCTGACTTTGATTTAAATGGTTTTGCGCTCTCGTGGATGGGGATTGGTAAAGCACCTCTAATTTTATTACTAGCTACCGATTTGAGTTTATGGGGCTTGTTTGGCTGGATGTTAAATGTCTGGTTGGGGGGAATCCTCGATCGAGTTCCTAGTGGTGGTTGGAATTTTATTGTGTTAATTTTGTCGATGTTTCTCAGTTTATTTACAGGGGGGCTAATTGCACGACCAGTTGGAAGAATTTTTGCTGAATTTGGCGAAGATACCAGTAGCGACCGCTTAATTGGTCGTAATGGTACGGTTAGTTCTGCCACTATTCCTGTAGAAAAACAAGGCAGAATCGGTCAAGTTGATGTCATCGATAAGTCTGGGAATTTGGTGACTATTAATGCAAACATCCCGGAGTGGGCAACTGTTATTCCCCGTCACGGTGAAACAGTGATTGTAATTGATAGACAGCAAGATGTTTATTTTGCAATTGCTTCTAACAGCCCAGATCAAAATCATTGGCTCAGGGTTACAAATAAAAAATAACAATTGAAGAATATGCTATTTTGGTTAAATTTTATTGCATCATTACCGCAACCTCCTGCAAATACTGTGGTAGCGCAGTTACCTGATATCGGCGAAAATGCATCTACATCGCTGAATCTAATTGTGGAAAAACCAGTAACAACACCTGCTTATGTTTCTCAATTTTCTCAACCTGCTCTTACTCAAATAGGTGGAAGTTTAATTTTTCCTGGGATAATTGGCAGTCTAGTTGTACTTTTATTGCTCAGCGTTTTTGCATATACACGAATTTATGTGATTACTCCCACCAATGAAGCATTTGTCAGAACTGGTGGTGTTTTTGTGAAAAAGAAAACTGTATTTCTCAACGGTGGCTGCGTTGTGGTGCCTGGATTTCACGAACTAACTCGGGTACCTTTACGAGAAATTTCGATTAATGTTGAGCGTACAGGTAAGTTAGCAGTTCGCACTCAAGATTATCTGCGAGCCAATATGCGGGTAACTTTTTATGTTTGCATCAGTGCTAGTGAAGAAGATGTACAGATTGCTGCGGCTAGAATTTCTAGACAAGGAAAAATCTCATCGGAAGATATTAAAGAGGCTCTAGAAACCCGTGCTGATGATGCGATTCGAGCCGCTGCGAAAAAGAAAACCTTAGCAGAAATCGATTCGGATAAATTAGGTTTTGCAGAAGAAGTTCTCAACTTGACTCAGCAAGATTTAAAGAAAGTCGGTTTAACTCTCAACAACATTGCAATTTCCGAAATCGAAGAAAGCGACACCTACGACACCAATAATTTCTTCGATGCTCAAGGTGTGCGTCTTCGCACGGAAACTATTCAGCGTTCAATTCAGCAAAAGCGCGAAGTGGAATTAACAACCCAAGTCGCTATCGAACAAAAAGAATTAGATGCTCAAAAGCTATCGTTACAGATTTCTCAAGAAAAAGAAACAGCCGAATTAGAGCAAAAATTACAGGTAGAAGCGCTAACAGCACAGCGAGAGCGGGAAATTCAAGAAGCTAAAGATAAAGAAGCTGCTGCAACTTTGCGTAGTAAGATTTTGCAGGATAAATCTGTAGAAGAAGAAGAAATTCGCAAAAAATTATCGATTCAGCAAAGTCAAATTGAAGCCGATATTGCTTTAGAAGCCCGTAATAAACAACTGAAAATAGCCCAAACCGAGCAAAAACAAGAAGCCGAATTAGCCGAAATTACCCGACAACAAGCGGTACAATCCAATAAATTAGAAGCACAGGTACAGATAGCAGAATCCGAAAAAGTTGCAAAACTAGCCCAAGAAGATTTAGCTATATCAATCGCGAATAAGAAAAAAGAAACCTTTTTAGCAGAAGCCGAACAAGTTCAAGCCCAAGAAGCGGTAAAAACAGCTAGTGAAACAGAAAAAGCCGAACGAAACAAAAATCTATCTTCAATTGCAGCCGAACAACAAGCTCAACAACGAGATATTAGCGAGCGTAAAGTTATTGAAATAGAAACTTTTCGCCGTCGCAAACAAGCGGAAATTGCTCAAGAAGCGGCAGAATTAGAAGCCGAATCAATTCGTATTCTTGCACAAGCCGAACGCGATAAAGCCTTAGCAGAAGCTGAAGGTATTCAAGCTAAAATTACCGCCGAAAACAGTATTAGCAATGCCAACCTGAGCGCTAAAATTGTCACTACCCTTTGGCCGGAACTATCAGAAAAACTGCCAGAAATAGTCAGTTCTCTAGCACCACAACCGGGAGTTATTGGAAATACTAGAATTTACTCTTTTCCTGGTGCAAACGGTAACGGTAAAGGAGTCGAAGATATTAATAAATTAATGCTATCAACCAGCGGTATTTCGGTAATTAATAGTTTACTAGAAGAAGGTAATTTGGGAAAAATCATATCTCAAATTAGTAAATTAGTGCAGAATAAGAATGAAGTAAAAACAGATACTATAATTCCAGAAGTTGTAGAGGATTCAGTAAATAATTCAGTAGATAACTTAACAGAATCAAATTTTACAGATAAAGATTCTCAGATAAGTTAGCAATACTGCTCGGTTAAGGGGAGATCCTCCCTAACCCTCCTTAAAAAGGAGGGAATAAAGCCCCCTTTTTAAGGGGGTTTGGGGGATCTAAAAATTTTGTTCAATTCCTTAACCGAGCAGTATTGGATAAGTTAGTTATCTTTTACTTACCTCAACTTACAAATAAACAATAAGAATTTACCGTCGCGCAGCATTATCATTCAATTGGTGCGTGACGGCATTATGATAATTATTAATTAATCAAGAAAAATTATTTTAGCCGTCACAGCACCCTACATTTTTTTAGTTGGAAAAGAATAAATAATTATCACCCATTACCCATTACCCATTACCCATTCCCCAATTCCCAATTACCCATTCCCCATTCCCAATTCCTTAATTCTGGTAACATATATGGGAAAAATGAGGCAATTGTAATGGTGTGGCAGCGTCCCGATGGTAGACAAGCTAATGAACTTCGTCCAGTAATTTTTGTCAAAGATTTTACGCGCTATGCTGCCGGTTCGGTTTTGGCAAAGTGTGGTGACACTCAAGTACTTTGTACCGTTAGCGTTAGCGAAGGTGTTCCCAGATTTCTCGCGGATAGCGGTAAAGGTTGGTTAACAGCCGAGTATCGAATGTTGCCCGGAGCGACTCAACAGCGACATAATAGAGAAACTATTAAATTATCCGGAAGAACCCAAGAAATCCAGAGATTAATAGGACGTAGTTTGCGAGCAGCCTTAGATTTTGAGGCATTGGGAGAGCGTACCTTGACGGTAGATGCCGACGTACTGCAAGCAGACGCTGGAACCCGCACTACCTCAATCACTGGTGGATTCGTAGCACTGGCGATCGCCATTTCTAAGTTAATGAACGAAGGTGTTTTGGAACGTTCTCCATTAATAGGACAAATCGCCGCAGTTTCAGTTGGCTTATTAGAAGGAGAAGCATTTTTAGATTTAAACTATCCCGAAGACGTTGCTGCCGAAGTCGATTTCAACGTAGTCATGAATCAAAATCAACAAATTATCGAAGTTCAAGGTACAGCAGAAGAAGGTAGTTTCAGCCGCAATCAACTAAATAGCTTAATGGATTGTGCTGAAAAAGGAATTGAGGAATTATTAGTCGCACAGCGAGAAGCCATTCCGCAATGGGAATTGGTAATTGGTAATGGGTAATTGGGAATAGGGGATTGGGCATTGGGCATTGGGCATTGGGAATAGTTTGGAGTAGGAAGTAGCGAGTGAAGGATGTGGTTACTTTACAAGAAAGCTTCCCCCTCTCCCCCCTCTTCCCCCTCTCCCCCATGCCCAATTCCCAATATTCATTCTTAAAAGTTTCACAAATAAGAAGCAAAATCTAAATATCAACGGTATCGTTATCCCAGAAGTAACCTAGGTTGTGAAGAAAACTGATGACCAAAAAAGTTGAAGTATTACCGGATAAGAAGGCTTTGGTAGAAAGAGCGCTTTCTCTAATTTTGTCGAAGGTAGACACTGCTATTCAACAGCGCGGACGTTTCACTATTGCGTTGTCTGGTGGTAGCACCCCAAAACCTTTGTATGAGGCATTAGGTAAGCAACAACTACCTTGGGATAAAATTCACGTACTTTGGGGAGACGAGCGTTATGTAGCCGCAGATCATCCCGATAGCAATCAGTTGATGGCGCGTACTGCTTGGTTAGATCGAATTGATATTCCAGCAGAAAATATCCACGCAATGCCCACCGATGCATCTAATCCCGCAGAAGCTGCCGCTCAGTACGAACAAGAATTACAAAAATTGTTTAACTCTAAGCCAGGAGAGTTTCCCGCAACTGACGTTATTTTGCTAGGAATGGGTGATGATGCCCACACCGCGTCTTTGTTTCCTAACACAGAGGCATTGAAAGTTACCGATAAGCTCGTTACAGTAGGCAACAAAGATAGCTCTGTACGTCTAACTTTTACTTATCCATTTATTAATGCTGCTGAATGCGTCATGTTTTTAGTTGCTGGCGAAAATAAAAGGGCGGCTCTAGCTGAAGTTTTTGCACCAACAGCATCTGAAACGACTTACCCTTCTCGTTTGATTCAACCCCAAAAAGAAATGTGGTGGCTTTTAGATGAGGCTGCTGGTGCGGAAATCAAACTTTAACGGCGAAATTGTAAGTAATTGTTAAAATCAAAAGCGACAGATGCTCGTCTGCTTGCCAGCACTCTTTTACGATGAACTTGAAAAAAGGTTTAATTCCATGATTGTTTGCCCGAACTGCAATCATCCCAACCCAGATGGCGCTGTCCAATGCGAAGCTTGCTATACTCCCCTACCGGCAACTACTAGCTGTCCGGGCTGTGGGGCAACCGTACAGGCAGATGCGTCTTTTTGCGGACAGTGTGGTTATAATTTACGCTCGGCGAATAGCGGAGTCGAACCAACCGTTGCTCCCAATCATCCAGTAGAGGCGCCGCCTTCAGGTAGCCCTGCAACTGCTAATGTAAACCCTGTAGAAGCTTCTGCTTTACCACCAACAGCAGTAGCAACTCCCCAAGGACTGCAAATGCCTTCTAATGAAGGTAGCCCCCCACCAACTATTCCCTCAGAACCTGTAAGTGGGGAACAAGAAATACCTACTCCTCCTCCGGTAGTGACACCACCGCCGGTTAATGTTGCCGAACCTACACCTGCCTCAAAAGAGGATGAGGAAGAAGAAGCTTCTTTCTTTGAGGCATTACCAGATCTAACAATAGAACCTGCACCTGCAACTGAACCGGAAGAAACTTCACCTGCACCTGCACCTGTAACCGAACCGGCACCAGCAAACGAACCCGCAGCAGCACCCATTGCGTCTGCACCTCCCGCGACTCCTTCTCCCTCTAGAACACAATTACAGCAAGTAAGCGCTCGCTTGGTTCACGTTAAAAGCGATACACAAGTAGAACTGCCGCAAAATCTTTCCGTCATTCATATCGGTAAAGCAAACGATCGCGTTCCTCCCGATATTGACGTTTCTGGATTTGAAAACTCGGAAGTTGTTTCGCGAATTCATGCCGATATTCGAGTAGAAGGTGACGCTTACTACATTGAAGATGTCGGAAGCTCCAACGGTACCTACGTTAATGGAATGTCGCTACTGCCCGGAAATCGTCACCGTTTGCGACCAGGCGATCGCGTCAGTATGGGTAAAGGAGACTTAGTAAGTTTCTTATTCCAGATTTCTTAATTAAATATGTGATTTCACTTATTTATATTTTGAATTACTTTTGATTCTGTAAATACAGAATTCAGGAAAAACATCAAAAGTCAAAAGTGATATTGCAGATAAATTAGTAAAGACAGAATTTAACCCCTCTCTAATAATTAAGAGAGGGGTTTTATATTATTTCTATCAAGGGCAGTGGAAAGTCGGCAGTCGGCAGTGGTAACCCCATAAATAAGGGTTTCTTCGAGAAAGGCATATTTTTCCTCGTACTACGTATATTGCAAAAAAATGTTGTGCTGCATTCATAAATAAATAATGGTGCTAAACATTCAGGAAACTGCAATTAATATTGCTGAAAACATCATTATAATTGGCACTTTAAACACTTGATTTAACTAATTCATTTAAATGATTATAAGTAAGATTATTGTCACAGTATATTTACTAAATAAAATGAATAAATCTATTACCGCTTTCACTCTAATAACTCTAACAACTCTTGCTTCGATGATTCCTACTGTGGCTTTAGCTGGTAGCTATAAAGGAAAGTGTTTTAATAAGCTTGAAGGAGACATGGATAAATGCCATGTGACTATTGATGGCGGCAATATTTATATAAACATGAGAAAGGCTAGCAACCAAACAGCGAATCAAGTCATCCCAGCAAGCGCTATTGAAAAAGTTGAACGAAGTAAATCCGCAAAGCGTCTTGGTAAAACCGCTATCTGGACTACCCTGGCATTTGGTCCTTTGGGCTTACTACCATTAGCTTTTAAAAAGAAGAAAATGACCTACGTTGTTCAATTCAAAAATGAAAAAGATAACAAATCAGAAGGAGCAGTTTTTACTATTAAACGTAGTAAAACCCCGTTAGCTGACATCGATTTGAAAAATCTTGGTGCGGAAGTTGTTAATGTGGATGCTGTCGCGCAATAAGAAAGTAGTTTATATTTTGTAGGTTGGGTTTTTGGTAGAGTAACCCAACTTGACCTTATTTACCAGGGTAAAACATCATCTCAAGGAAGCAATTTTTACAGGCATCGCCTATATTTTTCGGTAGATGGAATCTCCAGGATAATGTTGTATCCTTGTCCCTGTTTGTAAACAGGTGAATGCGATGAAATTTCTACTCAGTGGTGTAATTGTTACTTTGGGGCTGTTACCAACAACTGTACAAGCGCAACAGCAATCGCTTAATACTCAAGTTGCAGTCATGGTAGAAGCATTACGATTAGCTGCGCCGAACACGGGTTCAACAGATGATGGATATTACAGCGAATGGCAAGTTAAACCAGAAACTTTGAAAAGTTGGTCAAAATTTTGTTTTAAAAATGAAGTTTCACCAGCAGAGTTTGAAAACAACTCCCAATTAGCTCGTCAAGTCGTTAGTTGTGTCGTACAGCGAGAGTTAAAAGGACAATTAGAAGCTACAAATAAGAATCAAACAGAAGCCGTGCGCGGTACAGCTTGTTGGTGGATGACTGGTAAATACCAAGGCTGCGATAGTGGTTTTAGTGCAGATTATGTCAAAAAAGTTTTGGACTATTATCAAAAACTAAAAGTAAGTACCTAGATTTTTGTTAGGGCTTACTTACGTCAAGCTCTCCTTTTTAAGGGGAGCGAGCAACAAGCGTCGATGAATTAAAACTATCAGCACCTGATTTTATCCCATTTATTTGATTAAATACATTTTTAATACCTGATTTTATCCCATAGATAGTTTATTTCCTCTATCACATAATAAATATCAAGCGAGGAGTAATGGTTTATCGTCGAAGGTATTTTTCTTAATTGATAAACCTCTTTCACAAACTATCTTTTTGGGAGTCTATTAAATGATTAATTCAGTTCTACCTAAATTTTCCTTATTTTTAACATCAACAATTGCTGCGGTTAGCTTCTATGCTGCACCAGGAATCGCTCAAACTACACCTGAATCGCTATCACCAACTAAGGTAGAGAAAAACCAAGATGTACGCGAGATTACGCCATCATTAAATCCTAGTATGGGTACTGTATTGAAAGCCAAAGATTGTCCGGAAGGTACCTATTTAGTTATGTTTAAAATGCCAGTTTATGACGATAGCGGGCTGTTTGTTGTTGGTCATAAGCTTGTACCTTATTGCATTGATGAAAATACCGTTCCTGCTGGCTAGTTTTTAGCTTACATTACAGGTAAATTTAAACCCCTCTCTAGTGGGAGCATCCCAATTTTAAATAAATACTTTATCCGACACCCGCTTATGGGTGCGGCTACAAAAACAAAGCCCACCTACGTGGGCTATGAGAGTTTCCAAGCCCACACAGGTGGGCTTCGTAGTATTAGCCCCAGGCTTATAGCCTGCGGGCTTTTTGCCTGCATTGGGATGCTCTCTCTCTAATAACTCAAGAGAAGGGTTTATTATTATCAATTAAGACTCAAGCTTTCTCAAAAATCAACAGTTGAGTTGTAGCTAAGTTTGTCGGTAAATTCCAACGATAAGCTAAGTTATTTAGTTGCAAAAGACAATTTCTTGGTACAGATGTTAAACGTCGCTGGATTTCTGATAATTCTCCAATATGGCAATGCTTTAAGTTCAACTTCTTGGTAGCAAGATACTCAGCAATTGCCGTCTTCTCAAATCTCCATAGCCAAATCTTCTCGTCATTCATGTTGTACAAAACACCGTCACCTAATTGCAGATGTTGCAAGTCTGTAAGTGGCTTCCGTGCTATGAATCGCATCAAAGACTCAATGTTATGATCCACTGCTGTCTTATTCGTTATGTACAGAGCCAATTTACCTCCAGGTTTAACAATACGAGCAAGTTCGTTCAAGGCTTTTTCAACATCCCGAATGTGGATGATAACTCCCCAAGAAAAGACATAATTAAATGAATTATCCGGAAAATCTAGCTTAGTCAAATCTTTTTGATAAAACTCTATTTTGTCAGCAACATTTTCCGCCTTCGCACGTTGCTGAGCTTCACTGAGCATAGTATTAGAGATATCGATGGCACATACACGATAACCTGCCTTTGCAACTCGAATGCTATGTACACCAGGCCCGCATCCGGCATCAAGAACTGTTGCACCAGGCTCAACTTCCATCATCTTGAGCATATCGATAATTGCCCAATCGTAAAATTTTAAAGCAATAGGATGATAGTAATCCTCATCCCATTGTTTGACAGTTGATTCTGCTTCAAAAACTGCTTTCATAGAACTCACCTACGAATAAATGAAACTTATCGACTAAGTAGATAAGCTTAAATAAAGGTAATTCTGTTTATTCACAAGGTTAAATTTCACTCTCAGGTGCGGCTTAGTATTTCTTAGAGAGGGAACTGAAATCAAACATTACTGAAAACCTCTTGTAAACAAAGAATACCAAGGGTTTCGAGCTTATTACTTTTTTACATTATTGATTTTATTTGTACCGATTTAATTCTAAACCGTTTTTAGAATGATATCTAATTAGCTTCTAGCTGTATGTAAGATAAAATACATTGTTATATAAGTTCTAGATGTGCTTCGCAGTATCATCAATAAAAAGCCAAACCCTACCATACTTTTTTGTGACGGTAGATAAATCTGCCCGCGCCACATCCCGCCCATGAATGTGGTGAGCGCCGCGACAATTACTGTAATTGATAACTGTTCACTGTTCACTGCTAACTGCTCACTGTTACGCAAGCATTAACCAAAGGCAGCAGCGAACCAAGTTGCTCTTGTCCGTTTACTGCTAATTCGCTGTGACATAAATAAATTTTGTCGGATACCCGAGCTAATAAATCCTCGATAATCCTTTGCAATCGCTCGTCTTCGGCTACTTTCTCATCTTCAGCACTCCAAGGTTGAGCAAATCTATCTTGAAGGAAGAACATTGAACCAAATAAAGTTGCTGCTCCTCCTTTTGTCCATAATGGTGAACCTGCATCTAACCAAAAGTGCCAGCGATGAGAACGACGCAAGGAACGATATTGAAATATTGTCGCTAATGTTACTGCGTTTGCTAAGGAACCGATGGGGCGTATGGGATAGGGGCTGGCGGTGACGGTTCCCTGTCGTAGTAATGTAATAAATTCTAGAATAGTTTTTGTTTTGTTTTGTTTGTTTTCTAATTCTTGTTTACTTTCTTTTTCTAAGGGAGTCTGCAAGGAATCAAAATTTGTTTGACTATAATAATTTTGACTATAGTTATATTGACTTAATCTCGTATCAATTTCCCAATAATGTTGCGCTGTCTCTAACAGTTGCCGCAGTATGGCAAGTTGTTCGTAACTAGAATCGCTAACATCGGACATAAAATCCTCAATTGCGTCGTATAAAAAGAAAACTGGATTGGGAATTTGACGCTGTTCGTATCTCAAACGCTGTCTTTCAAGCCATTGCAATATCTTTCCGTAGGCAGTTGTGGCACTGTAACCCAATCTATCCCACCTTTCAAATGTATCAACATTTAGTAAATTGGGTTTATGCGGATGGGGTTCAAAACAATAATCTGCAATTAATCCAGCACGTACTGGATCGATAAAATAGTTTTTGTCGGATTTAGAGCTAATTACTACTAACATTTCCGCAACCGCATCTCTATCTACCAAACGCCCTAAACCTGGATAAACTAAGGTCATTAAAGTTAGTAAAGCACGCACAAGGGGCGAACCAATTAAAGGACGTTTATCTTGCAGCGAATCCACCGGAATTTCAGCTTTACTAAGCATTTCTATCAAAGAATAACGCGCGATCGCATCTAAACCGGGAGCAATTATGGCTATTTCACTGGGCTGCACTATCCCGGATTTTACTGTTTCAATGATTTTTTCTGCGGTTTTTTGCAATAATGAGGCGCGGGAAATGGTTTGAACTGACTGTACGGTAGCAGGTAAGCTCAAAAGCGTCATGGGTTCGTTGACTAGTTGCGTCATTGAGCTTGAAAGCATATCGGATAAAGATAAAATCGGCGGCTGAGTCAAAGTTTCTGTCTGACAGTATTGCGCTAAACCTTCCATATAATTGGGATCTGCTCCCAAACCCAAACGCACTATACCATCGGGATTGTAGCTAAAGGCTCCCACACCACCATCAAGAATCAACTCAAATAATTGACGCATCAACCCCGGATAATCCTGTACGTCATCCGCTAAAACTGCTTGATAACGTTGTCTTAATCGGGAAAGATAATTGTTATCTGATAATAAATATTGGCTGTAAAGTTCCGTAATAATTCCATATGTTAAAAAACCCTTTTCCAAGCACCAGTTACGCCAATCTAATAATAACGAGCCAATAAATTCTGGCTCTAAATTAGTAAAATTATCTTGTTGGGATATTACTCTTGCCAAAACTTGAGGAACATCCTCGCATGGTGTTCCGCTCAAAGCTGCTAATTGCAGTAAGTCAAGGATACGGCGTACTAAACGAGACTCCCCCAGCCCGACACTACGCAAGGTTCCTTCATCCAATCGAGAACGCCAAAGCTTAGTTGCTAGTTCCTGCTCGGTTTCTGGACGCAATCTTACCGGAAATAATGCTTTTATTTTCAAAGATTCTATCAATAGAGGCCAAAATAAAACCACCTCATCTTGAAAAAAGCCCAAAGGAGTTTTCGCTTTAACCGGATATTTCCCCCAAGTCGCGGTAACAATTTTATCTGCTAATTCTCGGCGATTGTCTCCATTCGCAGCAAATACTAAAACTCCGAGTTCATTATGTTGGGAATAAAGACTTTTTGGTATGCTAGGGCTATTTTTTTGCTGCGGGTTATTAGTATAAAATCTTTCTTGATTCTGATTGCTATCGTCTACCCAAATACAAAATTGCTGCACCAAACGTTCTGTCTTACCACTACGACTAGGACCTACAATCCAAAGAGAATGATTTAGCACAAACCGGCTCCCAATGATTTTGTTAATATGTCTAACAGCGTTAACGTAAGTTTAACAACCACTAAAAAGCTAGATAATTACTTAAAGTGAATACAAATGAAAAACTTTGCCGTTAGCCAAAAAATTTACTCATATTTAGTAAAAGCTTACCAGTGGTACTTACGAACACAGGAACGTTCTTTGGATGAAGCTTATAAAGCAGCATTACAAATAAAAGCAATAGAAGATGAGCATTTTAACGGCAACAAAATAGATTTCAATTCTGCCGCTCATAGCAGTAGCGTCATAGATTATTTTACATCAGACCTGAAAAGACTTTTAAGAATTGTACGCATGAGATTGACGGAGTTTAAAGCTACTCGCTATTTACTCAGCGAATCAAATGTAAAACAAGCACAAAAGTTTGATGTTGAATATCCGAATTCGGAATTAATTTTAGAAAAGCTAAAAATAATTGATACGATAGTTGCTAAATATACTTTACCGTTTATAGAAGAGTCTTCCCCTCTACCCGAAACTGCTGAATTTCCCGAGACAACTTCTAATCAAGTTTCTAATATTATACCAAGAATTGAATCTGAAATAGTTCAAGCAAAAACGGCAGATGCAGCAAAAAATAAATCGCCAAACCAGCCAAAAGGTAAAGTCAACGCTACGGGAGTTTTACCTCGTTCTATTTTCAATACATTCAATCGCTTGCAAGTTGAATTAGATCCCAATGCAGAACAAGATATTGTGGATAAATTCCGCAAGTCTCAAAGAAGAACAATTATCTCTGTAAGATTTTTATTACTATTAGTCATAGTACCTATATTAAGTCATCAAGTATCAAAAGCACTTATAGTTAGCCCCATCGTCGAGCATTTTCGAGACAGCGAAGATTCTAAATTGTTTATTAATTATGAGATGGAAGAAGAAGCGCTATTAGAATTAGAAAGGTTTGAAGAGAAAATCAAGTTTCAAGCTTTAATTAATAGCCCTCCTTCTCTTTCTCCTCAAGAAATAGACGAAGAGATAGAAGAAGAAGTTAAAGAAAAAGCTTTTGAGATTGCAGAACAATATCGTGTCATGGGCGGCAATGCAATTAAAAATGTTTTTGCCGATATTATTTCTGTAATTGTATTTATTTGGTTTTTGATATTCAGCAAGCGAGAGATTGCTGTTTTAAAAGAATTTTTTGATTATGTAGTATATGGTTTGAGCGACAGCGCTAAGGCATTCATTATTATTCTATTTACCGATATATTTGTTGGATTCCACTCTCCCCACGGCTGGGAAGTAATTCTCGAAGGAGTATCGCGTCATTGGGGTTTGCCAGCAAATCATGAGTTCATTTTCTTATTTATTGCCACATTCCCCGTAATTCTAGATACTATCTTTAAATACTGGATTTTCCGCTATCTCAACCGTATTTCTCCTTCTGCCGTCGCAACTTATCGGAATATGAATGAATAATTTTTTGGGCATTGGGAATTGGGGATGGGGCATTGGGCATTGGGCATTGGGAATTGGGCATTGGGCATTGGGCATTGGGAATTGGGCATTGGGGAATTAATTATTGAATCAAGTCGGTTAGATTTCACATCTTGCGCCATTGTCGTTAAGCCCGAATACGCCCCTTGTAAGCCGGAGGCTTTCTAGCCCGCACGCTCTGCGTGAACGCAGAGAAATCAAAATCCGAGGCTAATATACAAAGTACGTTAAAACGCACTATAAAGCTTGCCCAGTCTGATTTATCTGACATCTTGCACCATTGTCGTGAAGCCCGAATACGCCCCTTGTAAGCCGGAGGCTTTCTAGCCCGCACGCTCTGCGTGAACGCAGAGAAATCAAAACCCGAGACTAATGTACAAAGTACGTTAAAACGCACTAAAAGTCTTGCTCAGTCTTCAAAAGAGCGACTTTGTATATTAGCCTGAGAATTTATTCTAAGGCGGTTGTTGATAATGACGCAAGATGTAAGATTTATCAGACTTTGTTTGTCAGCCTGGGAATTCATTCCAAGGCGCTTGTTGAGCTTGGGGTGCAAGATTGCCGTACACTGAATTATTGAATTTGACTCAACAGTTTTTCTGCTTCACCAATTTTCAGATTTTGGTTGTAGAGAGCAGCATCGGGTTCAAAAAGAACTCCTTTGTCGAGCTTACCTAAATCTTGAGGAGCAAAACCAATATCTTTAATAAGTTGCTTCACTGTTTCTTTTGCCTGCTCGTCATCGCTACAGACTTGCACGGCAATTCTTTCATCTCCTTCCAGAAAAGCTTTTTCGGCTAATACTTTGTAATAAATGGAATTAAATGCCTTGACGGTTTTAGCTCCTCGAAATTGATCGGCAACATAACCTGTAGCTGTTTGAGATTCATCGTCAATGACTTTCTGGGCAACATCACCATCTCTGTGAGGATAGGGATTACCTGCATCGATGAGAATTTTATTATCTAAACTGCCGATTTGTGTAGCTAAGTCAGGAACTTTACCAAAGGGAATAGCCAGCAAAATAACTTCCCCAAAACTCGCAGCTTCTTGAGGGGTACCTGTTCTTGCACCGACTTCATCTGCCATTGATTTTAATGTTTCGGGATTTCTAGAGCTAAACATCACCTCATGTCCTGAAGCAGCCCAATGTTTACCTAAATTTCCACCAATATTTCCCGAGCCAATAATACCGATTTTCATAATTTCACCTGTGGCACGTTGATACTTTTTGGAACAAATTTAATTGTTTTTTGCTAAATCATTTGAGAAGTTTAAATGTAAATTTTTAGTTATTTAATCTCATATAAGTTTGTTGAAAATCAATTATCTACGAGCAAATCATACCCCTACTTTTCTGTAGGAATCAATAAATGTTATACCTAAATTAATCTAGAAATTGAGCGACATAAATCTTTTTTTCAATTAAATTGCTAGTTTAAAGCTATATCTGTAGACTAATGAAATTGAACGTATTAGTCAAACAAATATCATAGATAATAGATATCGATGACATCGATTCCACCACCTTCCTCCGTGAATATAGATTACACA
The DNA here is from genome assembly GCF_000316665.1 of Rivularia sp. PCC 7116. Lineage (GTDB taxonomy): Bacteria > Cyanobacteriota > Cyanobacteriia > Cyanobacteriales > Nostocaceae > Rivularia. The sequence continues at coordinate 7,728,123 of NC_019678.1, forward strand.
AACCTGCGAAAACTCGACCTCAATCTGCTGGTTGCCCTCGATGTTTTGATTGAAGAAGCTAGCGTCACCAAAGCTGCGGAAAAACTCAATATTAGTCAGTCTTCCATGAGCCATGCTCTCAAAAGACTGCGGACTGTTTTAGATGATGAAATTTTGATTAGAACCTCGCGAGATATGGAAGTAACGCCTTTAGCGAGGGAAATTAGCTATCGAGTGCATCAAATTTTGGCAGAAATTCAGTCAACTTTATTGGAGAAAGAAACTTTCGAGCCTGCCACCGCTCGGGAAGACTTTAGAATTGCCGCTAGCGATTACATTGAAACGACTCTAGGAGTAAGCTTGCTGCAACAGTTAACCAGCCAAGCGCCAAATATCCGCGTTCGTATTTGCAATTTAAATAAAGAGAAATCTTTGGATGCCTTAGATAATAACCAGATTGATTTGGTGATTGATGCCAATTTACCGCTCAAACGCTGGCATATCCGCGAAGATTTATACCATGAAGAATTTGTTTGCGTGGTTAAAAGCGATTGTCCGCTTACAGAATTATCCGTGGAAGAGTATGTAAGTAGGTCGCAAATTCTAGTATCAATGCGAGATGATTTTCAAGGCTCTGCGGACAAAATTCTCGAACAACAGCAGCTTCAGCGACAAGTAATCTGGTCAACTCCCCATTTCATGCCGATTCCGTTTCTTATTGCTAATTCTGATTGCGTTACTTTACTTCCCAATCGCGTTGCCCAAAACTGCGCCAAGACATTAGGTTTGAAACTTCTGCAACCACCTATTGAAGTTGAAGGGTTTACTGTTTCTATGGTATGGCATCAACGCAATACTAATCGTTTGTCGCATCAGTGGCTGCGTACTCAATTGCTTGAAGCAGCACGAGATATTTGAATTGCAATAAAACACATAAGCATCGCAGTAATTAAAATTACTTAACTGTTTATTGAGTATATTATTTTTGCCGAAAGGTGTTTTTTTAATCCTGGCAATTACTGCACACAATCTCATTGGAAAAAAGTATATCAAGATATTGCCATATTTATATCTTCTGACTCTGAGGTTAAGCAATTATAAAGAAATGTTTTCATGGATAACGAAATTATTTTACAAAAATCAATTAGCTGCTATATTCAACTATTAGGAGTGAATATAATTGGCGCATACATTAGCTTTGATAATGATGGGAGATTAAAACTATAAGATTAGTATGGCTGGAATTATATTATGTAATAATATATAGAATAGAAATCAGCGGTTATAGTAGTAGACCAAAATAAAATCTGATAAATATTTAACCTAATTAGAAAATTTATGCTCTGTTTGAAGAGAAAATTAAATAATTTAAAATAAAATCATATACAAATAAATTTTAAATCTTGTTAGACTCTACATTTAATGCTTGCAATTAATAATCAATTTGAGGATTATAAAGCTACAAAAGGTAACAAAAACAATAGCAGAAAGCTAGTGCAAGATATTCTTTACTAAATACATGAAGGCGACTTTAAATGCTTGGTGCAATTTTGACTGCAAACAGCTTGGAGCTAAATCTGGGTTTATCCATTAACTCCCTGTTAAATGAACTGTCTCCTCACTTATTAGCGGCAGATAGCGCTTCTGGAGGAGAAGAAAAAGCAACTATTGCCGCTTTAGTTGGTACTGCTGGAATTATTTTTATTTTTAGTGTCATTTTAGGGGAAATTTGTACCCGTCTAAAATTACCTACTGTTTTGGGCGATTTAGTCGCAGGAATGTTGCTGGGAGGTTCCGTATTAGGGCTTATAGTATTTTCCTCAGAAGGGGTAGAAGTAAATACTACTTTGCTTAGAGGCTTGGAAGTAATAACGGGTGCTTCTTCAGGAATTGTAGAACAAGCTTACCGATTCCAAATGAAAGACTTTCTCGACGAAAGTGCGAACATCGGACTTTTAACTTTGCTGTTTACCACGGGATTAGAATCTAACCTTAAAGAGTTGATTAGGGTAGGTACTCAAGCGGCAACTGTAGCAATTACGGGTGTATTCGTACCCTTTGTTCTGGGAACCTTTGTATTAATTAAATTATTTGGGATTGCAACTATCCCGGCTTTATTTGCTGGTGCGGCTTTGACAGCCACAAGTATCGGAATTACAGCCAAAGTATTACAAGATATTGGTAATCTCAAGTCAGACGAAGGGCAGATAATTCTAGGAGCGGCAATTTTAGACGATATTCTCGGGATTGTAGTCTTAGCAGTTGTGCTGAGTTTAGTGCAAACCGGAGAAATCGAAATTAGCAATATCATCTATTTACTTACTAGCGCTACATTATTTGTTCTAGGTGCGGTTTTTCTCAATAATATTTTCGGTTCTATGTTTGTGAAGGCGGTTAAGAAAATTAACAATCCTGCCGCTTTAATGCTCTTAGCGATTGTATTTCTTAATGCTTGCTCTTTACTGGCAACTGCCATTGGTTTAGAAGCAATTTTAGGAGCCTTTGCTGCGGGTTTAGTTCTAGGAGAAACAGAGTTTCAGGAAAAATTGCAGGGGCTGTTTGAACCGTTCATATTCGTTTACACAACGATATTTTTCGTCACAATCGGTGCAAAGGTTGATTTAAGCGTTCTCAATCCTACAGTTGCAGCCAATCATAAAGGTTTGATAATAGCTGCTTGTTTAATTGTTATTGCCATCCTTGGTAAAATCGTCGCAGGCTTTGCAGTCTTTACAAATAAACCCATCAATAAACTAGCAATAGGTACCGGTATGATTCCTAGAGGTGAGGTTGGATTGGTATTTGCTGGTTTGGGTGCCACAACTGGGGCTTTATCAAATTCCTTAGATGCAGCAATAATTATTATGGTGATTGTCACTACTTTAATTGCACCAATTATGCTTCGATTTGTATTTCCAAGTTCTACGACATCAGACAATTCCGAAGAATACGCAGAAAATTCCGAAACAGATTGCGTTCCAGTTTCCAAATTTAATTAATTATTCCCTCTAACCTTTAACCTTTAACCTTTAACCTCTAACCTCTAACCTCTTTATGACTTCTTCCTCTGAAACTCCAGGTTCTGTTGTAGATGATTCTCCAGTTTTAGAATCAGAAACGCCCAAAAACCGAAGCAAATGGTTATGGTTGTTAATGCTTCTAGGATTATTAGCTGGCGGCGGATTCATTTGGTACTTTTTTCTCCGCAATACTGCCGATTCAGCACCTCCTGCACCTCAAGCTGTAAATGTCACCCTCCAAGAGATAGAAACAGGGCAATTTGAAAATAGCTCTAATTATGTAGGTAACTTAACAGCAGAACAAAAAGTTACCTTAAGGGCGGAAATAGCCGGAAGGATAGTACAGATTTTGTCACGCTCCGGGCAAATTGTAAGAGCAGGTACCCCGATAATGCAGTTGCGTTTGGATCGTTCCAGAGCGCAGTTGAATGCAGCCACTGCGAATATCAACGTGCAAAGAGCATCTCGTGCGAATGCCGAAGCAGCATTGAGAACATCTCAAGCCCGTTTAAGAGAATCGCAAGAAAGAACAGCATCTGCTGCTGCTGAAGTGGAGCGTCAAAATGCAGAAGTGACGTTACAGCAAGCAGAATTTAAACGCACGCAAACCTTAGTCAGTCAAGGAGCGCAAGCGCGACAAGCATTAGATGTACAGAGACGCAACTTGAATACAGCAGTAGCGGCTCGTAATTCGGCAGTGAAAGATTATAATGCCACTCAAGCCACTGTTGCAGCGACTCAACAGGAGATAGAAGCAGCAAGAGCTAATTTAGATAGAGAAAATGCTGCATTAACTCAAGCCCAGGCTCAGGCTAGGGTAGAAGGCGAGAATTTAGAAGATACAAGAATATTAGCACCCGTAGCCGGAATGGTAGGAGATATCACTCTCAAAGTTGGTGACTATGTAAATACCGGGCAAGAATTAACTACCCTGACATCAAACAGAGCTTTAGAAGTGCGATTTTCCGTACCGGCGCAAAAAGCGACTCAACTTAGACAGGGGCTGCCGGTAGAGTTAACAGTTGACAAACAAGCACGTCAACCTTTAGCCAGGGGCAGAATTAGCTTTATTTCACCAGAAGCAAATCCCCAAACCCAAGCAATTACAGCCAAAGCCACCTTTCCCAATCCTAACGGTGTATTGCGTTCCGACCAATTTGTGCGAGTCAAAGTGATTTGGGATACAACTCCAGCGGTATTGGTTCCCACCGTTGCGGTATCTCGCGTAGGCAATCAAGCTTTTGTATTCGTTGCTGAAAATCAGAAAAATGAAGAGTCTGGGGAAATGCAGCTTGTAGCCAAGCAAAAGCCGGTTCAATTAGGAGCAATTCAAGGTAATAGCTATCGAGTTATCGAAGGATTACAACCAGGAGAAAAAATTGCCACTACAGGTATTTTGAATCTTTCCGATGGAGCGGCGATCGCACCCGAGGAAGCAGCGGAAGTTAAGGAAGCAGGGGAAGCAGGAAAAGCAGGGGGAGCACAAGAGTAATTAATTAGTTATCACAAAACTGCGGAATAAAAAAACCGCGTAGAGGCAATTACGGTTATTTAAATGGACTTGATGTAATCTAAAATCTAAAATCTAAAATCAATATGACTGACTTTCCACAATTAACTAACAGGGATTCTCCCCAACTATCTGAAATCCAAAAGCAATTAGATGAGTTAAAAGCTCAGGTAGCAGAATTACAAAGGCAAATCAATCAAAATAATCCTTCGCCAACACCGGAGTCAGCAACTAAAAATCAAAACAATAATTCCAACACAAATGTATCTGAGAAAATATCTCATATAGAAAATAGCCTGCAATTAGTCAGCGACATAGTACGCTACCAACCATTAAGAGATATGCTGGCTGCTAAAAAATGGGAAGAAGCAGATACAGAAACTATCCGTCTAATTGCCGATATCGCCGGACATAAAGATTTAGAAGACTTTCGCCCTGCTGAAGTACAGCATTTTCCCTGCGTTCAATTGCAGGTAATTGATAATTTGTGGCTAACTTATAGCGAGCAAAGATTTGGTTTTAGCATCCAGGCTCGTATTTATCAAGAAGTAGGAGGAAGCATAGAAACAACCATCGAGCAAGACAGCAAGATTATCGAGGAATGGGGAAAACGTTTGGGATGGAGAGAAAACAATCGTTGGAAAAAATGTGACGAACTCGATTGGAGTTTAAACGCTCCTGAAGGCAGTCATCCCGCTCGCTGGTGGAATTCCCCTTTCGGTTCCAAAATGACTAATTATTTTTTAGCTAGATTAATGAATTGCGAAATCTGAACGCGGATTAAATGGATGACGCTGATTTCACTGATTTTTGATTACTAATGATTGGTAATGGGTAATTGGTAATTAGGTAAATTATTTATTTAATTTTCTACCCCCTCTACCCCCTCTTCCCCCTCTAATCAACTCCTAACTCTAATTCCTAACTTTTGAGATGTTTGTAGAAAACTTCATCCGCAGACCAGTTTTAACGATTGTTTGCTCTATCATCATTCTTTTGGTGGGAGCGGTTAGTATTCCGACTTTGGCTGTGGAACAATATCCCGATGTAAGTCCGGTGCAGGTAGTTGTTTCTGCTAACTATATCGGCGCTAGTGCTGAAGTTGTTGAAGATACGGTTACTACTGTTCTGGAAAGACAGATTAACGGTATCAAAGGTATGAGATACATCAGTTCTACTAGTAGCGATGATGGTTCTAGCAGCATCACGGTTACTTTTGAGCAGGGTTACGACCTTGATATTGCAGCAGTTGATGTTTTGAATCGGGTATCGATTGCGGAAGCTCAGTTACCGCAAGCTGTACAAAGAACTGGTGTTAATGTATTTAAGCAGTCGAGCAGCGTTGTTGTGGGGATGTCCATCTTCAGTGAGGAAGAGGGTGTTTACGATGACAACTTTGTGAGTAACTATGCAGATTTATACGTAGTCGATAGCATTAAAAGAATTGATGGTGTAAGCGATATGCAGCCCTTTGGTGAGCGTCGCTATGCTATGCGGCTATGGCTTGACCCGAGTCTTTTAGCTAGTCGTGGTGTGACTGCTCAAGATGTGGTAGCTGCTTTACAAACCCAGAACGTACAGATAGGTGCTGGAAGAATCGGTCAACCACCAACTAATGACGGACAAAGGTATCAATTAACTATCCGTGCTGCCGGTCGTTTGCAAGATGTAACTCAGTTTGAGGAAATTGTTCTCAAGACTGGGGAGAATGGTAGCCTCGTTAAATTAAAAGATGTCGGTAGAGCGGAGTTGGGAGCGGAAAATTACGATACTTTTGCCAGGTATAGAGGTCAGGGAGCAATTGGTTATCGGGTATTGCAGACACCGGGAAGTAATGCTTTAGCTGCTGCGAAAGCTGTAAAAGCCAGGATGAAGGAGTTAGCAGAAGATTTCCCTCCTGGATTAAGTTATGCGATTCCTTACGACCCAACTTTGTTTGTGGAAGAATCGAGTAAGGAAGTTGTCAGTACTTTGATTCAAGCAATATTGTTGGTGGTTTTGGTACTGTTCTTGTTTCTACAAAACTGGCGAGCCACGATTGTTCCAGCAGTGGTGATTCCGGTTGCTTTGATTGGAACGTTTGCTTTTATTAAGGTATTTGATTTTTCGATTAATAGTTTGACTTTATTTGGTTTGACTTTAGCTACCGGGATGGTGGTTGATGATGCGATTGTGGTAGTTGAAGATATTGGGGGTAAGGTACAAGAACAAGGAATGCGTCCCCATTTAGCTGCGATTGAAGCAATGGGAGAACTTTCGGGAGCGGTAATTGCAACTTCTTTGGTGTTGTTAGCGGTGTTTATTCCCGTTGCGTTTTTTCCCGGTACTACGGGACAGCTTTATCAACAGTTTGCTTTAACTATCAGTTTTGCGGTTATTATTTCAACTTTTAATGCTTTGACATTAACTCCCGCTCTTTCATCATTATTATTGCGTCAGGGACAAGAACCTACGGGATGGTTGGCAAAAATATTTGCTGTGATAAATCGCGGCATTGATTTAATGCGATCGGGATATAGAAGTATTCTGGAAATTCTAACTAATTTTAAGTTAGTGGTTTTAGGAGTATTTGCATTTTTATTAGCAATCACCGTTTGGATGTATCAAACAGTTCCTACAGCGTTTCTTCCAGATGAAGACCAAGGTTATGTAATCAATTTGCTTCAAGGACCAGAAGGAACTTCTTTGGAATATACCGGGGAAGTTATGGAGCAAGTTGATAAACAATATCTTGATATTCCTGAAGTTAGGGGGACGTTTTCTTTAGGAGGATTTAGCTTTAGCGGTAGAGCAGCTAATTACGGTATTTCCTTCGTTCCCTTTGAACCTTGGGGAGATAGAAAAGACCCAGAGAAATCCGCTGCTAGTATTTTGAATCGAGTCAGGGGAGGTTTAGCAGGAATTTCTCAAGCGAGGGTAATTGCTTTTAATCCTCCAGCGATTCAAGGTTTGGGAAGTATTGGAGGCTTTGTATTTCAACTTCAAGATAAAGGGAATAATGATATTCAGACTTTTATTAAAGTCAAAGACGAATTAATTCAAAAAGCAAACGCAAGACCGGAATTGCAAGGTGTTTTTAGTACCTATTCCGCTAGCGCTCCGCAATTATTAATGGAAGTCAATCGGGATAGAGCTAATTCATTACAGGTACCCGTAGACCAAGTTTTATCAACCGTAGGTACTTTAATTGGTTCCAATTACGTCAATGATTTTAATGCTTTTGGCAGGACTTATCGGGTATACGTCCAAGCAGATAAAGAATTTCGTTCCAACCCCAAAAATATCAATCAATTCTACGTTCGTTCCCAACAAGGTACGATGATTCCCCTCGGTGACTTAATAGAAATAAAAAACCTTACCGGACCCCAAACAGTAAACCACTATAACTTATTCCCTTCCATTGAAATCAACGGTTCCCCAGCAGAAGGTTATAGTTCCGGACAAGCAATCGCAGCAATGGAGGAAATTGCAGAGGAAGTATTACCCCAAAACATGGACTTTGAATGGTCGGGAATTACTTTAGAAGAAATTCAATCCGGCGGACAAGCACCAATCATTTTTGGTTTAGGAATCTTATTTGTATTCCTAGTATTAGCAGCACAATACGAAAACTTTGTTGACCCAGTTATTATTCTCTTAGCAGTTCCCCTAGCAATATTAGGAGCATTACTAGCTCAATCAGTAAGAGGTTTACCCAACGACGTTTATTGTCAAGTTGGTTTGGTAATGTTGATTGGTTTGGCTAGTAAAAACGCAATCTTGATTGTAGAATTTGCCAACCAGTTACGAGAGCAGGGATTATCCATAACAAGAGCAGCAGTCCAAGCATCCGAACAACGGTTGCGACCAATTGTTATGACAGCGATTTCCACACTATTAGGAATCTTCCCCCTAGTAATTGCAACTGGAGCAGGTGCTGCTTCTCGGCAATCCTTAGGAACAGCAGTCTTTGGAGGAATGATTGTTTCAACGGTATTGAGTTTATTCGTCGTTCCCGTGCTTTACATCGTTATTTCCACACTTTTCTCTAACTTTAAAAATGACTGTCAAAGCTTGTCCCCAGAAAAGCAGCAAGCAAGGGAAGAAGAAAGAGAAACTGTTGGGGTAGGGAAGAGGTAATGGGTAATAGGTAACAGGTAATAGGTAATGGGGAACAAGTAGGTAAATATAGCGGTTTTCACTTGGATATAATACAAATTGACCTCACCTTACTAAGGAGAGGGATGTCCAGAGGACAGGGTGAGGTTTTAAATGTATTTGACTCAATTGAAAAGCGCTATATTTTTGTTTATCTACCTAAATACTCAAAAATTATTTCTAGTAGGGTGCTGTGACGGCTAAAATAGTTTATCAAGATTAATTAAATAATTATCATAATGCCGTCACGCACCAATTAATTGATAATAGTGCGTGACGGTAAATTCTTATTATTCATTCTTTGATGCTTTTATAAAAGTCTGGGAAAATCCGCTTATGGAAGATTTGGGATTGTTTTATCTCGGTTCGGAAGTGCTATCAGAAGTCAAAAATGGTAAAGTATTTGAAATTTGACCCTTTTATCAAGACACTGTAAAAACTGCCGAAGTAATTAATTCTTAATTGTTATAAGACTCGGATGATTCGTAACACTACAAGCCTAACTGTTACGTTTTTAATCATTTAAAGTGTTACAGCATTCTACAAGGGGAAGGCAGTCAGTTGCGACTATTACTATAGAGAAAAAATACCTTTTCTATTACCAATTACCTACATTTGGTAGATGCGAACAAGCGTCTTTAATTACTAAAATTAATAACGAAACCCATTATTAGGATACTGTATCTGATTCTGCTGTGAATATGGTGGATTAAATTGCTGTACGTTTGGTTGTTGAAATCCTCTATTTATATTATTGATATTGTTATTTGGTGCGTTGTAGGTATTAGGATTAACTATGGTGGGACTATTTCTATTTTTCAATCTAATGTAGGCATTATTAAGTCTTGTCTGTGTTTGCGGGCTGAAGCCGTTATTCCTAAATTGGGAATTATTAAAGTTGTTAGAGGGATTTTGGAATCGATTATTTGTAGGTATTTGATTTCTATTAAAGTTGCTGTAGGGGTTTTGTTGTGGGTTATTGTTACTGAAATTGTTGGGGTTGTTGGGTTGAGCTAAGTTATTTCTGGGAACTTGAGTATTAAAGTTAGGGTTGAGGTTGGGAGTTTGATATTGATTGTTTAAGCCCGGTTGAGTGTAAGTATTTCCAGGCACTTGAGTATTATTAAAGTTCGCGTAGGGGTTTTGATATTGATTGTTTAATCCTGGTTGAGCGAAGTTATTGCCAGGAACTTGAGTATTATTAAAGTTTGTGTAGGGGTTTTGATATTGATTGTTGAAACCGGGCTGAGTGAAGTTATTTCTAGGAACTTGAGTATTATTAAAATTAGCGTAAGGGTTTTGAACTTGATTGTTAAAAGGTTGATTCAAAACTCTGGTATCAACCAAAGAATTTGTTGGTTTTGGTATCAATCTTTGATTTGCGGTTTGTTTTTCACCAGTTTGGGCTAATTGACTAGAAGTTTCTTTATTATTTAAATTATCTTCTGCTGGTTTTTCCTTTGTTTGGCTGTTTTTAGCCGATTGATTGATAGCTTTTTGCAAAGCACTCTCAGAATTATTACTCAGACTTGGATTCACAAAATTACCGTTTGTTATGCCTAAACTAAATGAATTCTGAGGGGTTTGTGAATTAGCTGAAAATGGAGATAAATTGTTAACGTTAGAATCTTTTTTATTCGTATCGAACTTAAATTGTAGTAAATTATGAGCTTGTTTTAGGAAAGGATTTTCCTGCGATGCTGATTGAATATTAGCTGTTTGCGGTTTTATGGCACTCGGCTTAATTTCGTTAGCTTTTTGAGTTTTTTTATCTAAATCTATTATCTTTTTTAATTGAGTTTGATTTTGCTGTTTAACTTTCTCATTTTCATCAATCTTTGTATTTATAGGTATACTTGCTTGTTGTTTATCGTAATCAAGTATCGATAAATTATCTATATCAGCAGCAATTGCTCTATCTTCATCGGAAAGTGATGATTGAGAATTAGATAATGTGGGTGAAGATGATTGTTGGTTTTGGGAAAACTTCAGAAAATTAGGATTAGTCCAATATTCTTTAATTACGAATCCTAAAGAGGACAAAAACACCACTGCTGCTAAAAAGCTAGGACGAGTAAAAATCGATAATCTAGCTTTAAGGTAGCGTAAGCGAGGAGAAGCAAAACGAGAACGTGACATGAGCAACTCAAATTTTAGATTATCCTCTAATCCTAACGTTTAATAAACCCCTACGTCATAATTTCTATGTAGAGTATTGTTAAATTATTTACTTGAGTGATATTTTTAACACTGAATTTAGAAGGGGGTGGGAAGACGAAGCTTTAACCTTACTTGACTACTATTCCACCACATTAATTTTGCGGGGTTTCGGGCGCTTGTAAAAAAAACCGCAGAGAGGGTAGAGGGCGCAGAGGAAGAGAATTTAGAGGATAAATCTTGTTAGCAGTGAAATTGGTATTACCCCCGATCGCTTATGTGGTGGAGTACTAATAGTCTTCACTGCTCGTTGTTTACTGATAACTGTCATCGTCTTGCGACTCTTCCTAACAAAAACAAACCGATTCCCAAACCTAAAAAGTTAGGAAACCAAGCTCCTAAAAAAGGAGAAAAAACACCAGCTTGTGCTAACCCGCCGCTAATGAAACTCAACAAATAGTAACCGAAGATAATGATGACGCTGATACCGAAACTTTTTGCAGAACCAGTTCTTCCGGGTACGCTACCCATTGTTGCACCTACTAAACCAAAAACCATACAAACAAATGGTAAAGCGAATTTCTGCTGAATTCTAACTCTAAGTTTGCGGATTTTTCGGTCGTCACCACCTAGCTTTTCAACTTCTAATTGTTGTAATGCTTGGACAATATTCATTTCCCCATAATCGCGGCTTTTTTTAGCTAAATCTAATGCAGTGCGTGGTAACTTTAGCTGTTGCCGTTGAAAGCGGACAATATTGCGGTAAGAACGGTCGGGAGCGATTAAATAAATAGTACCATTATAAAAATCCCAAACATTATCTTTGACATTCCATTCTCCAGATTCAGCCTGAACAATCTGACTAAAATCATCTTGCGAACGGTCAATAATTGTTAAACCTTTCATCATTTTGCCGTCAAATTGATCGGCATAAAAGAGACGTGCTAAAACCTTTTCTTTGCTACCATCTTCTTTTTTAACTCTTTTATATTCGGGATAAATTAAATTTTCTCTTTTAAAAGAAGGTTGTTCGGTTTTTAAAGCTTTTCGCATCGTCAAAGTTGCTTCGTACTTTGCTGCCGGTGCAATCTGCTCGTTAAATAAAAATGTTAAACCTGTAACCAGAAAACTTAAACATACAGCTGTCGCCACCATGCGATAAACGCTAACCCCACAGCTACGCAAAGCCGTTAATTCGCTTTGACTAGAAAGACGGCTGTAAGTCATTAAAGTCGCTAACAGCGTAGACATCGGGAAAGCCAAAACTATAAATTCGGGGAAATTTAAAATAAAAACTCTAGCAGCTATCCCTACAGGTAAACCAGATTCAACAACTTTACGTACTAATTCAAAAACAGCACCGATTGAAACTCCCAGAGAAGAAAAAGCAGCAACACCAAACAAAAATGGCGGTATCATTTCCCTGGTTAAATAGCGATCCATTATTGTCATCAGCATTATCCAGTTATCAGTTAACAGTTAGCGGTTAGAGAGGGGGAAGAGGGAATGAGGGAGTGAGGGAGTGAGGGAGAGGGGGTAGAGGGGGGAGAGGGGGATAGGGGGATAGGGGGAGAGGGGGAGAATAAATAATTATTTCCAATGCCCAATGCCCAATGCCCAATGCCCAATTACCAATGCCCAATTCCCAATTTATTAGACTTGAAAATTTTCACCCAAATAATATTGCCTGACAAGGGGATTGTCGTAAAGTTCATCGGAGGAACCGGAGGCTAGTATTTGTCCTTCGCGCATGATGTAACCCCTATCGGTAATGTCAAGAGTTTCGCGAACATTGTGATCTGTGATCAAGATTCCCATGTTGCGATCGCGAAGTTGGGCGACAATTTCTTGAATTTCGGAAACTGCAATGGGATCGACTCCAGCAAAGGGTTCATCTAAAAATAAAAATTTGGGGCCTTCTCTTCCTGATGCTAAAGCTCTTGCTAATTCGGTTCTGCGTCTTTCTCCTCCGGAAAGCTGAATTCCTTTACTATCGGCGACTTTTTCTAAACTAAATTCTCGTAATAGCCTAATAACACGTATATCCCATTCCGGACGCGGTACCTTAGTTTGTTCGAGTACCAATAGAATATTTTCCCGCACGGTTAATTGACGAAAAACGCTTGCTTCTTGGGCTAAATAACCAATACCCAAACGCGCCCTGCCGTGCATGGGAATAGCTGTAACATCGCGTTTATCAAGCCAAACCGTTCCTCTATCGGGTTTTTCTAAACCGGTAGCAATATAAAAAGTCGTCGTTTTACCAGCACCATTTGGTCCTAATAAACCGACGATTTCGCCTTGAGCAACGGAAAGATTAACGCGATTTACAATTGTCCGCTTCCCGTAGGATTTGTGAATGTTCTCTAAAACAATTTTCACGATTTGCGCTCGTTATTTGTCTTTTCTAATTAGAACGTCTTAAGTTTGGTGTTGAAGGTGCCCTGTTAGGTGAAGCATTGGGAGCATCGTCCACAACATATACAGATTCTACCTGTCTGCCGCTTTTTGGTGTAGCAACAAATCGTCCTTCATCAATTAAATAAGTAACAGTTTCTCCCCGAATGCTGTTGGTGCCGCCTTGTAAAATATACACGCCACCACTAAGAATAATCCGACGCTCTCGATTAAAAAATTGTGCTTGAGCTGCGGTTGCTTTTATCTGGCGAGCGGGATACGAAAGCTGTACGTTACCCCTTGCGGTAACTACCTGAGTATTAGAATTATATTCCTGCACATCCGCACGAATACTCAAAGGACGATTATCCGCAGTTTGAGCTATAGCAGTTTGTAGCTGAGTAGGAAAAACTACCGCGCCACACAGTGCAACCGGTAACATTAAAGCGAAACCGAGACGACGCAATTGAAGTTTAGGTAAGCGGTAGTTGTACATAATAGCTGTGTAGGAGTGATAATAAGCAATAATTTTGGTTCGTACTTTAATTATCTCAAGTACTATATCAAAACGTTATATTTACCGATAGATGACTATTTGATTACAAATAATCTACACAATACCTGACGCTTCAATAACCGCCAAAGTTTCAACAGCGAACAGTGAACAGTCAACAGTCAACAGTGAACAGTGAACAGTTATCAGTGAACAGTGAGCAGTGAGCAGTGAACAGTTATCAGTTACCAGTAACAAGTTATCAATTACCAATTACCAATTACCAATTACCAATGCCCAATGCCCAATGCCCAATGCCCAATTACCAATCTTAATTACTCTTTAACTATCAAAATCCGGGGAAGGGGTAAAGTATCTGCTTCGAGTTGGGAAGAGTCAATTTGCTCTAGCTGATTTTTCTGTAGTGCTTTTAATAAAGCTATGCTTTGCTCTAATAATTCATCAACATCAACTTGACAATAAACTGAAGGATAGCGAGCAAGACGGTTGCTACCTTCACCTAGTAAAATTATTGCGCCTTTGAAATTGCCGTTACCCAAATGATAAAGCGCTACTGAAATTTGTAAAATTCCTTGATAAAAAGTTTTGTCTGGCTCTACGGCTTCCATCCATAAAGCTTCTAAGGTATCGTGACAGGCATAGAATTGACCTGTATTAAACAGTTCTATGCCTTGCCAAAATTCTTGGGGAATTGCTTGGCTCATAAAAGATGCATTAACCCATGCTATCTCTTACTTCTTTAATCGTATCCAAAGAGATATCCTGCTTGTCGCCAGCAAATTCATTATCGGGAGTTAAGAAAAGCATACAATGACATTCCTTACGCTCCCGCATTGGTACGCAGGGACAATTCCAAAAAGTTGCGCTAACTTCGGCTTCTTTGTCTTCATAATGACGGCAGGGACACAAAGGGGCACCTAAATCATCTTTATGCTTGGCAAGCCCTTCGATAACAACTGCTGTAACAGAGGGTTCGGAACAAAAGTAAGTTCCGGTACGCTTAGCATATTGTTCCGAAAAACGCCGCATTGCTTCTAAACTTTTATCTGTAGATGTAGTATTTTCTTCTGATGGAGATTTAGTATTTGCTTCTGATGAAATCATAAGGAAAGGCTTCTTTAATTTAATATGTATGCATTGTACCTCACCATCTGTGAGCTAATACTAGGGGAATTTACCCCAACTTATATTTACTATTAGTTAACAAAAATTTACGATTGCTATTCTATGCTTTGTGTAAGGCAATTATTCAATTTCATTTAAATTTGATTGATTGAAATTTTGAATATACCTGTTTGGAAATAATTATCAATTTAATGGTTGCTGAAGCAGAGCTTGTAAAGGTTGTTCGGAGTTAATGACAATACCTGGCACATCTCTATTGATGACAGCTTGGGGCTGCGATGATGAAATATTTTGCCATAGCATCCAGCGACTGCTGTAAGGAAGCGAAGAAAATGTCGTTGGATTTTGAGTTAACCAAATCAAAGGTTTATCTGTAGGCTGCGGTTTAATGACTTCATCTTGGGGATTAATTGCTGCTAAGGCTTCGAGAACATCTCTTTTTCTGCTAATTATACCTGTGGAAGCCGTCCATAGCTGTACCTGCATTAGTTGCTTTTGTGCATAGAAATACATTGAAGCTGCGGCAATTACTGCTTCCTCAAAATTGTTTTCTTCCCACTCACCATTATCTATAGCAATAATAATTTCCTGTCCGCTTGTGAGCATTTCTAATTCGCGTACTCGTAAATCCCCGTAACGGGCGCTGCTTCGCCAATGAATTAATCGTAAAGGATCTCCTATGCGATAGGGACGTAAAGAGCGGGTTAATCCTTCACTAGCTGTTTGCAGAGGGTTGCCGCGAGGTTGTCCTCTGCTGCTATCTTCCTTACCCATGTCATCAACTAAAGGGCAACATTTGAGCGGTAAAACTTTCGGGTAGACAATTGCGATCGCGTCTAATTGACGTTGGCGGCGGCTCCAAAATAACCCAAGAGGCGCGGCGGTTGCTAATTCTACATTCTGCCAGCGGTAAATACCCCGACGTTCGGTAGGCTGATAATATACCCAGCTATAGGTAGTTTTCGGCGAGATAGTTTCAATTGGGTGTAGCTGTGGTTTATCTAAAACGAAAGGTAATTTATCTTCTATTTGCAATAAAGAAACCGGCTTCTTGGTTTGATTCAAAATTTCTAATTCAACAGTTAAATCATCTCCAGCAGTAACTGGTTGAATCATTTTTCGCTGAAGCTGCAAGCCTTTCAAAGATTTCGGTGATAAAAAAGCAGTATAGCCGAGTAAAGCAAAACTCAACCCGCTGATAGCATACAGCCAGCCAGCCATGGTATTCATAGCTGCCCCGAAAAAACAAATCGAAATTCCCGCTAATACCAAACCACCATATGCAGGGGCACAAAAACGAGATTCCAACCAATAACCAATGCGGCGAATCATATTTATGAGATGCGTGTATTCAAATTCACCCCGGTTTTAACATTTTTTCTTTGCGGATGGCGAGTGAGATTTAATTATTTCAGATATTTGATTTTGTTTACTTGAGATTTTTAACTTTAAATAAAAATACTGATTACTTTGCCCAAATCATATGTTGTATTTGTATTTGTATTAGTGCAGTCAAGGAGTTTAATATCTATTTAACAAAATATGTAGAGACATTTATAATTTTTCAAAACCGAATTATTTTTCTATTTAATGTTTGTTAATCAACCAAGTTTTATCTAGATAAAGCATTATTATCGGAGTATCGTAACAACAGGTAAAAATTATGGGATTCGATCTAGTTCGCTTTCTTTGCGCTCTGTTATTGCCCCCCGTAGGAGTATTTTTACAAGTTGGATTTGGCTTCCATTTTTGGCTAAATATTGTTTTGACTTTATGTGGTTTTGTTCCCGGTATCGCACATGCATTTTGGGTGATTTATACTAAGTAAGCTTCTTAACAATTAGGTAGACAGATATTCTACCTATTTGTTTTAAGTTTATATAAACTAAATTTTTCGCATAAAAATACTAGATAAAGTTTTGACACTAAATAAGCAAACTGTAGCTTTTCTATACGTCGAATAATTCAAACAGCTTTATATTAAAAAGGCAACAAATATAGGTAAACTAAGGATAATATTTAATGGAAATCATAAGTTTAGATAATGCAATTTGGCTGTTACCAGTTTCGGTAGTTAGCATAACAATATTTTTTTCATTACGCTTACTCGTGCAATTAATTAACCAAGTCTTGCTACTTAATATCGAATCAGATGAATTTGGACTTTAATCATTTTTATTCATAGATAAGCATCTAAAATAAGTATTTACTTCCTTAACCATTGATACCAATCATCTAAACCTTCTCCAGAAAGCGCAGAAACTTGAAAAATCTCTATATTAGGATTAACTTCTCGTGCGTATTCGATACATTTTTCTACATCAAACTGCACGTAAGGTAATAAATCAGTTTTCGTAATTATCATTACGTCACTAGCGCGGAAAATATGAGGATATTTGATTGGTTTATCTTCTCCTTCGGTAATCGAAAGAATAGCAACTTTTGCTTTTTCTCCTAAATCAAATAAAGCCGGACAAACTAAATTTCCTACATTTTCAATCATTACCACCGAATCAAGACTGGGATTAAGCTGCTGCAATCCTTTTTCCACCATCAAAGCATCGAGATGACAGCCAGTTCCAGTATTAATTTGTACAACTTTACAGCCAGTCTCTTCGATTTTTTTGGCATCGTTGATTGTTTCTTGGTCGCCTTCAATTACACTGATAGTTAATCTATCTTTTAAATCGTTAATAGTACGAGTTAATAAAGTTGTTTTTCCCGAGCCAGGGGAACTCATTAAATTCAACGCCAAAATATTTCTACCTTTAAACCATCCCCGATTTTGGGCTGCGATTAAATCATTTTTAGCTAAAATATTTTGCTCTAAAGATATGGTTGTATTATGAATTTTGGCGTGAATTTCAGATGCATTATTTACTGTATCGTGGTTGTGTGAGTGAGAGATTACCGTACCATCAGCTAAAGTATGAGTGTGATGATGGTTGTCATCATGAGGTATTGCCAAAACTTCACCAGTTTGAGGATTAGTAATTTTTCCGCTATTATCCGAACAACCGCAGGTTACACACATAATTCTTCGACTTCTATTTCCTTAATTTTCAATTCTTCTCCAGCAATCAAGTCTAGTTGCTGACTGCCACAATTACATTTTCCAAAAGGCTTTTCTAAAGGAATTTGAGTACCGCATTGACGACAAACAGCTAAACCAGGAATTTCAACAATTTCTAATTTTGCCTTTTCTAAAACCGTTCCTTGAGAACAAATATCAAAACAAAACCGTACTGCATCTGGCATAATTGCCGATAGCTTACCAATTTCTAATAAAACTCGCTGGACTTTTTTCCCTTCAGCGCGATCGCAAACAATTGATACTATATTTTGAGTAATTCCAAGTTCGTGCATTTTCAGTGAACAGTTAACAGTTAGCAGTTAGCAGTGAGCAGTGAACAGTTATCAGTTAAGTAGGAGGGGGAGATGAGCCACTGCGTTGCCGAGATTTCCTCGGTTGTAGCAAGTGGCGTGGGGA
The DNA here is from genome assembly GCF_000316665.1 of Rivularia sp. PCC 7116. Lineage (GTDB taxonomy): Bacteria > Cyanobacteriota > Cyanobacteriia > Cyanobacteriales > Nostocaceae > Rivularia. The sequence goes on from NC_019678.1 coordinate 7,746,452, forward strand.
AGAGGGGGAAGAAAACAACTACCAATCACCAATTACCAATTACCAATTACCAATTACCAATCACCAATTACCAATTACCAATTACCAATTACCAATTACCTATTACCAATTACCAATGCCCAATTCCCATTTTTTAACAAATTCTTGGTAATTGTTCGCCGACTAACATATCAATAATTCTTTTGGCTCCGAAGCTGGTTTTCAAAGATACTATTCCTTGGGGTGAGGCAGTTGCTTTGCCGATAATTGCAGCATTTTTTCCTGCTGGATGGGATTTCATTGCTAATAATACTTTGTCGGCATTTTCGCTTGCTACAGCTACTATTAATTTACCTTCGTTTGCTAAATAGAAAGGTTCTAATCCTAATATTTCACAAACTCCTTTGACTTCTTCACGAATGGGAATAGATTGTTCTTCAAGGCAAATTCCGACGTTTGAAGTTAAAGCAAATTCGTTTAAAACTGTTGCTAAACCACCTCTAGTTGCATCTCGCATTGCATGAATTTCGGGACAAACATCGAGTATTGTTGCAACTAAATCGTGTAATGGCTGACAATCGCTTTTAATATCGGACTCTAACGCTAATTCCCCGCGAGCAATTAAAATTGCTGTACCATGATTTCCAATTTCACCATTAATAATTATCGCATCTCCAGGTTTTATATTGCTAGCAGATATACAAATATGAGGAGGAATTACACCAATCCCAGTAGTATTTATAAACAGTTTATCCGCAGCACCTCTGGGAACAACTTTTGTATCTCCAGTGACAATTTGTACGTTTGCTTCTTGTGCTGCTGCTTGCATACTTTGAGCAACTTGACGTAATGTTTCTAAAGATAATCCTTCTTCTAAAATTACGCTACAGGTTAAATATAAAGGTTTTGCACCACCCACAGCTAAATCATTGACGGTACCATTAATAGCTAATTCTCCAATGTTGCCGCCAGGGAAAAATAAGGGTTCAACAACATAAGAATCAGTTGTAAAAGCCAGTTTATCTCCTAACTGCATCAAGTCTGATAAATCGAATTTTGCTTGGTCTTCTAATTGGGATAAATTAGGATTATTTGGATTACTAAAATTTGTCACAAAGATATCATCAATTAAATCCCGCATGGCTTTTCCGCCACTACCATGAGCAAGATTAATATGAGTATCTGTTACTTTGGCTTTTCGCTGGCGTTTTTTTTCAAGATTTTTAAAAAATTGATTTTGTGAGGGGATTGGCATTTTTTATATTCAATAAATTAAAAATATTGATTTTACAAAAGTGTCGATATGATTTTCAACATAGGGAGACGTTGCACTGCAACGTCTTTACATCAGTAATCAGTTATTTATTAAACGCCTTTTTCTTTGTGTCTACCTTTATGTTTATCGGAATGTAGTGTACCTCCAACAGACCAATTATTGCGTTCAAATTCATCGATATGAATGGTTACCCATTCGGGTTTTGTACCCATTGTAGAAACCATTGCATCGGTAATAGCTTTGGCTAGCTCTCGCTTTTTTTCTATGGAGTGTCCTTTCGCAATTTGAATAGTAATGAATGGCATAAGAATAAGGTTAAAGGTTAAAGGTTAGAGGTTAGAGGTTAAAGGTAGATATATGGAAATTTGATGACTGTTCACTGCTCACTGTTAACTGTTAACTGATTTTTCCCGTATTTATAGTAGGCTGCACAAGCACCTTCAGATGAAACCATGCAGGAACCGATTGGTTTTTCTGGGGTACAAGCTGTACCGAATACTTTACATTGCCAAGGTTTTAAAACTCCTTTAAGAATTTCTCCACATTGACAGGCTTTATGGTCAGGTATTTTTAAATTAGGAATGGTAAATTTAGTTTCAGCGTCAAATTTTGCATATTCGGAATTAATTTTTAATCCTGAGTATGGTATTTCATCTAAACCTCTCCACGCAAAGGTTTTTCTGACTCCAAATACTTGATTTATAGCTTTGATTGCTTGTTGATTTCCTTCTTTTTCTACTAAACGGCTATATTGATTTTCTACTTCGCAGCGATTTTCTACAAGCTGCCATAATAGCATCCAAATTGATTGCAAAATATCTAATGGTTCAAAACCAGAAATAACGATTGGTTTTTTATATTCTTGGGAAATAAATTCATATGGATTTGACCCGATTACCATACTGACATGACCGGGACCAACAAAACCATCTAACTGCAAATCGGGATTATCTAATAATGCTTTGAGTGCAGGAATCACTAAGACGTGATTGCAAAACATACTAAAATTATTTATATTTTCCGCTGCTGCTTGTAGGATTGTAAATGCCGTACTTGGTGCGGTAGTTTCAAAACCAATAGCGAAAAATACAACTTCTTTTTCGGGGTTGTTTTTAGCAATGTCCAAACAATCTAATGGTGAATAAACCATACGAATATCCGCACCACTAGCTCTTGCTTGCAGCAAGCTAATTTTTGAGCCAGGTACCCGCATCGTGTCACCAAAAGTTGTTAAAATAACGTTTGGATTTTGAGCAATATAAATAGCATCATCTATTCTACCTTTTGGCATTACGCATACTGGACAACCGGGACCATGAATTAATTCAACTGAAGATGGTAGAAACTCTTCTATACCGTATTTAAATATTGAATGCGTATGTCCCCCGCAAACTTCCATAATTTTAACGGGTTTTTTAAGCAAGCTTCCTAACTTTTGAATTTGCCATTCTAAGGCTTCGGCTTTGTAAGTATCTCGAAATTCATCGACGTATTTCATATGAAGGAAGGGGGGAGAGGGGGAAGAGGGGGAAGAGTTAGTAATTTCTTATTCGCTGTTCGCTACTTATAACTCCTAACCACTAACAACTAACAACTAACCAAATTTAATAATCAACCATTAATTCAGCCATTTCTTGCAGCAATTGCAGTGTTTCTGCTGCATCTTTTTCGTTAATTCTGTTCATTGCAAAACCGACATGAACTAATACCCAATCACCAATACATGATTCGGGTGGATGTTGTTCGTCTACAATACAAGCAATGTTAACTTGACGTTTAACTCCGCTTACGTCAACTGTTGCTAGTTTGTTTTTGATATCGGTTATTTCTATTATTTTACCGGGTATTCCTAGACACATTTTTTAATAGGTAATTGGTAATTGGGAATGGGGCATTGGGAATGGGGCATGGGGGATTGGGCATTGGGTATTGAGCGTTGGTAATTGGTGATAATTATGTATTCTTCTCCCCCTCTCCCCCCTCTTCCCCTTCTACCCCCTCTCTCTTTTCAAATTTTTTGCTGCTGCAATTACAGCTTGCCCGAGAGATAAACCACCATCATTGCAGGATACTAGGCTGTGGGTAAGTACATTAATTCCTAATGCTTGTAAGCGCTTTGTTACTTGCTTTAATAAAATACGATTTTGAAATACTCCTCCGGTGAGTGCTACGTGGTTTATTGAGTATTTTTTACTGAGAGTATTAACTGTTGCCACGATGGCGATCGCTAATCCTAAGTGAAATTTCGCAGCGATAATTTTTGTAGAAGTTTTCTGCTGTATATCGCTAAGGAGTGCTTTCCACATGGGATATGGATCTATATAATAAATGTTATCTAAAAAGTTAAGTTTGAAAGGATAAGTTAGCGTTTCTTTACGTTGATTTAATAGTTTTTCATCTATTAAAGCTTCCATTTCAATTGCTGCTTGTCCTTCGTAGCTACATTCTTCTCGACAAATTCCGATGGCTGCTGCTACTGCATCAAATAATCTACCTGTAGATGATGTTAAAGGTGTATTTAATAAACTTTTTTTTAAATTATTGATGGTTGTTAAGGGTTTTTGCTCTAAGTATTTAAAAATTTCTAAATTACCGTAACATTGCTTAATTTCTGACCAATCAAATGCTGATATCAGTTGAGCATAGGTATTACGCCAAGGTTGATAAATTGCTTTTTCTCCACCGATTAATGGAAAAGGTTTTAAGGTGGCTAATCTAGTAAAATTATCATAATCAGCTAATAAAAGTTCTCCTCCCCATAAAGTATTATCTTCACTGTAGCCCAAACCGTCTAAAGCAATACCTAAAACTGGTGGAGAATCTAATGGTAGTTTGTTTTCTACCATACAGGCAGCTATATGGGCATGATGATGTTGAATTTGATATAAATCAACTTGATTTGCAACTGCTAATTCTTTACCGAGTTTCGTTGATAAATATTCCGGATGCTTATCTACGGCTACAGCTTCCGGTTGATGCTCAAACAAGTTTAAATATAGATTGAGAGTATCCTGATAGCTTTGAAAAACCGCTGCATTTTCTAAATCCCCTAAGTGCTGAGATAAAATTGCTTTTCCATCTCGCAACAAACAAAAGGTATTTTTTAATTCGCTACCCATTGCTAGAATTTGCGGTGTATTTTCAAAACCTAACGGTAAATTTATCGGTGCTGGTGCATACCCTCTAGCACGACGAATAATTTGGACTTTATCTTCTACAACTCTTACTACCGAATCATCAACACGGTTAACAATATCTCTATTATGAAAAAGAAAATAATCAGCTATTTTGCTTAATTTATCTCGCGCTTCCTGATTGTTAATGCATTGTGGCTCGTCGGAAATGTTACCGCTAGTTAACACAATCGGACGATTCATTCTCCTTAAAATTAAATGATGCAATGGAGTATAAGGTAGCATGAAGCCCAAGGTGTTTTGCGCTGGTGCTATTAATGGAGAAAGAGGGAGATTGGGAGAATTTTCAGATATTTTAATTAAGACAATTGGTGCGATCGCGCTTTCTAATAATTCTTTTTCTGTGGTTGTTGGTTTGCAGTATTTTTCTATAACTTGTATATCTCTTGCCATTAAGGCGAAGGGTTTATAGTAACGCTGTTTTCGTTGACGAAGTTTTTCTACTGCTACATTATTGGTAGCGTCACAAGCAAGATGAATTCCTCCTAAGCCTTTGATTGCTACTATTTCACCTTTTTGCAATAAAGTACAGACAGCATCAACATCATCTAACATCGAAAACATCGCAGCCGTGACGGGTTTTCCATCAGCACGCTCTAACCAGGCATGAGGACCGCAAGTATAGCAAGCTACTGGTTGTGCGTGAAAGCGACGGTTCTCTATGTCTGCGTATTCCTCTCTGCATTCGGGACACATTGCAAACATCCCCATGCTGGTATTATAGCGGTCGTAAGGAATAGCATTAATGATACTCAAACGGGGTCCGCAATGAGTACAGTTGGTAAAAGGGTAACGATAGTACCTGCTCAAAGGGTCGAAAATTTCTTGTTTACAATCTTCGCAAGTAGCAGCATCGGGAGCAATTTGTGTTTTTATTGCAGTATTATTGCTATCAGAAATTACAAAGTCATTAAATACTAAATCCTGTTGAAAAGGAATTATTTTTAACCTATCAATATTTGCTAAAGGAGGAGATTCTTGCTGTATTCTCTTAATAAATTCTTCTATAGACTCTTGACTACCACATACTCTAATTAATACACCTTCACCATCATTACAAACATCACCTTTTAAGTTTAATTCCTTAGCAATACGGTAAACTGTAGGGCGAAAACCAACTCCTTGAACTGTTCCGCTAATTCTAATTTCTTCTATGTGCATTATATTGTGCTTTGAGCAAAACGCCCGCAGGCTATAAGCCTGGGGCTACAATTACCAAGCCTGCCTCCGCAGGCTAGATAAGTTACAGCCTGCGGAGGCAGGCTTTATTCATGTAGCGATACCCTTTAGGGTATTGCTAACTATAAGCCTGGGGCTATATTTATCAAACCTACCTCCCTAGGCTAGATAAGTTACAGCCTGCGGAGGCAGGCTTTATTCATGTAGCGATACCCTTTAGGGTATTGCTAACTAATTTTCCACAACAATATTCTATTATTCCCAGAGTCAGCTATAACTGCTGTATTATTGTGTACGTTAATGCCATAAGACCAATTTAAGCTATCGCGAGTTGGTAATCCATAATCGCGATTTTCACCTTTACTGTAAAAATCATTTTGCCCAATGACTAAATCGGCATAGGCACCTTGCAGCGATAAAATGGACTGTGGTTTTTTCCATGCTAATAACCGGGAATTTGCTGTATCGGTAACTAATAACCAATTTTGTGTAGCAGCAACACCATAAGGCATACTTAAACTATTAGCTTTAGGAAAATAAACACCTTGATTCATTTCAACTAAATCAAAAGTTTCTTGTCCCAAAACTACCGCACAAGGAGTATTGTTTTCTGTTGGTATTCCCTGCCAAATCATCACGCGATTATTACCCGCATCGCTGACAACTAAATTATTATCCCAAATAGTAATATCGTGACACCAGCGCATAGTGGAAGCATTAGCATTACCACCACCATTTTCATCGCGGGATTGCATATCAGGTTGTCCTAAAACAACATCTGCTGGTTGTCCGTTTTCTTCTGGTAACTGATGCCAAATCAGCAAACGACGATTTCCCGTATCGGCAACAAATAGCTTTCCTTGGTAATAGAAAACTCCATAGCACCAGTTTAAAGTATTTGCCGCTGCTGTTAAACTTCCGCGATTTGCTTGATTGCTGTTAAAATCAGTTTGTCCTAATACTATATCTGCCGGAACATTGCTATCTTCCGGGTTATTTTTCCAAATTAAGATTCGGTGATTCCAAGCATCAGCAACAGCCAATCCTTCCCCACAGCTACAGATTCCAGTCGGAACATTTACAGTATTTTTTTCTGGTTTACCTTTAGCATTTGCTCCTTCAAAATTAAAATTAGGTTGTCCAATTACCCAATCAGCAGGTTGACTATCTGTAGTTGGTAAATTTCGCCATCCTAATAATCGATGATGTCCCGTATCCGACACCCATAAAGGACCATTTTCTAAAACTAAACAAGCAGCACGAGGACCAAACATTTCTATATTGCTTGGTGCGAGGGGTATTGTTAATTCTCCTGATTTGAAAATTTTACCTAAAATAATTTCTGCATTTTCTTTCAATATTTCTGACATTGATAATAGTATTCTATAAAATTAACAACCTACCAGGGATTGCAAATCCCTATCTAATAGCAAAAGTCCTCTAAAGAGGACTGTAAAATAATTAAGTTATCCAAAATATAAAATTAATGCACAAGATAGATTTTTACAATCAAAAATATAAAACAAGTGCATCTCTTGTTAAAAATCATTTGACTGCTTTAACGTATTTTATTTCCGGACAATATTCTTTAATTGCTGTTTCAACTAATTGTGATAAAGTCAATGTAGAAGATGGACAATTGCCACAAGTTCCAATCAGTTTAACTTCTACAGTATCTGATTCCTTGACACCTACTAGTTCCACATCACCGGAATGAGTTTGTAAGCTCGGACGAATTTCATCAAGAGCGGTTTTAACTCTTTCAATTAAAGTTGCTGTCGGTGGTTTAACTAATTCATGATAAACAAGTAATCCATACACCACTTCATCTTTGACAGCATTTTTTAAAGCTGGCATCGAATCTTCCTTGAGGCTTTTAATCATTCGAGTTAAAGCTTCTTTATGCAAATCCTCAATTGCTCGCTTTAAACCTGATGCAACACATCTCTGACTTTCATCCCACTCTGATATTATTGCTTCAAAGCGGTTGATTTCTTCTACTAATTCTTTAATGCTTGTCATAAAATTTAGTTGTTAGTGGATAGTTGTTAGTTGTTGGTGTTTAGTTGTTATTTTATAGAAATCGGATTATCATCTTTAATTCGCTAAGCCAATTCAAGTAATAACTGATATAGCTAATCATTAATTGAAAATTACTGAGTCTCAATTATTAATATTCTCTATTCTTAGTAATCTGTAAACTATTAGTATAATATCAATAGCCACTAACAACTATCCACTAACAACTATCTACTAACAACTAACTCATTTCATTTTTAAATCTTTGAGTAAAAATGGCATAAATACGCCACCGACAAAGCTAGATAAGAATACTGGTACCCAAAAAGGAATTGTAGTCTGTGCCAAACAAAACATTATTCCGAAAGTTATGCTAATGCCAATTGATGTTTGTTTGACGAAATACATCGCATCGCGCATTAACTTCCCTTTGAAGAACAATTTTGCGGAAAACCAACCTATTTCTAACATAATTACTCCTAGAAACTACTTAATAAATTTAATACTATTAGTCCTAAAATTGCACCGGGGATAACTCCCGCAGGACCAAATAATCCACCTAAAATAGCAGCAAAATTATATCCTAATTCCTCTCCTGCTAACAGCATTCCACCAACAGCACCACCAATCATTGATACTATTGTTGCGACAAAAAACCATATAATACCTGTCAGTAAATTTAATTCACCAGTCATTAAACTAGTTACCATTCCGCTTAAGTCGTAATTCGTTAAAATGTCAGCCATTTGTTTTTAGATTATAGATTTTGAATTTCTTAGAACACATTTATTAAAGTTAATGATTTATTTCATTACCAATTACCAATGCCCAATGCCCAATTACCAATTACCAACTACCCATTACCTATACCCAATTCTCCCAATACCTGAGATACTGCCTGAGCTTGTGAAATCTGTCCGTTTTGAGTAAATATTTCCAAAGCTTGCTGATAGTAATCACGCGCTTTCAAGAGATTTTGCTGATTCCCAGCTTCGGGCTTGCTTAGTTTGTCTGGTAAGTTAATTAAGGCGTTGGCTTTATTTGCTATGGTGTTGGCGTATTCGATGGGAGTATTTTTAGGATTACGCACTTTCAAAGCTTCGTCATAAGCCGAAACAGCCCGCGAATTGTTCTCAAAGGGATGAGAAGAAGGTAAATATTGCAAAGCATTACCTAAATTGTTTTGCAACATTGCATATTCTCTGGGATGCTCGATGAGGTTAATGCGCTTCAAAGCCACCTCAAATGACTGCACCGCTAAGCCTTCAAACAAGTACTGCTGCTGCGAACCCCCAGACATTGAAAGATATGCGATCGCAATATTGTTGTGTAAAATTGCATATTCCTGCGGATATTTTTCCCAAGTAAAAACCTGTAGGGCTTCTTGATAAGCTTGAATGCTATCAGTCATCCGAGCCATGTTAGATGAAGCTAATGATTGCAGCACTAAACCTAAATTCATTTGTGCTTCTGCCGTCTCTTCGGGTGAAGCTAATTCTTCAAGTATAGATAGAGCATGTTCGTATGCTGTTTTAGCCTGTACAAGCAACTCTGGATTTTCTTCGGGAATAGCTTGTAATGCTCCACCTTTACCAATCAGAGCGCGAGCTTGGTAAAGAGGATGATTGTTACCGCATAACCCCAGAGCTTCATCGTATAGCGTAACGGCATTATACAAATCTTGAGCAGTTTTAGGCTTTTTGACAAAACCTTGTGCTACCTCAATCAGCATCTCTATTTTTTCTAGCGTTGTAGCAGAAGTGTCAGCAATTGCTTTTATTGCTGCTTTGAGTGCTGTATCTGTGATGCTATTGTTCATTACCATCAATAACTTGGAATGGAATGCAAAAAGGTGCTTATCTCCTGCATTACTTACTTAGGTTTGATTTAACCTTGGAATACAGGAAGCATAATTGCTTATTGTCTATAAGGGGCGTATGGTAGATAAACCTTTGTACTGCAATTTGAAAGGTTGCCGCAGCATGTTAAAAATTTATTTTTTTTAGCATTTATCACCCTAATAATTATATTATATTCCCAACAAAGCAATAAGAACAATAATATATTAAACTTTTTTTAATAGTTTATCTGCAATTTTTGTTTGCAACTTCTAGAAAATAAAAAGTTAATTTGATAACATTAACTTAAAATTATTCAAGTCTTTTAAGAAAAATAAATAGTATAAAAATATATACGTGTAGAGTTATATGTAAGTAATATTTTGTACATATATTTAATCTTCCTCTTATTTCAATTGATAAACTACAAAATAAAATATAAAAATACTTACATATAATTTGCTATATTTATTAATTTAATTGGTATTTAGAATAACTATTTTTATTAATGTTAATAAAATATTTTTGCAGTAAGTAACAAAAACTTATGTAAACAGACGAACAACTAAATAAAAAACTAATTGATATTAAAAAGAGAGAGAATAAGTTTAAGCTTGAAGTTTAAAAGTAAATAATTCTGATAACTGATAGATGGCTAATTTATTATGGTTACAAGGTGGCGCTTGTAGTGGCAACACCATGTCATAAGTCTATTCGCTATAGAACAAATTTTTCAAACCCCAAACTCGTTGCTATGCAAGGATTTTGATTTTTTGTTTGAAACATTGTTTATAAATATACAATATTAAGGCTTCAAACAGGGAGCATCCCGATGCCGGAACAAACATTTTACCCGACACCCTGCAAGGGTGCGGCTACATAAACGAAGCCCGACGACCTGGGCTAAGAATCTTAGTAGCCCAGGTCGTCGGGCTTGGTAGTATTAGCCCCAGGCTTGTAGTCTGCGGGCTTTTTGCCGCCATTGGGTGTTTAATAGCAATCCCCTAAATCCCCCAAGTTTGAGGGACTTTAAAATATATTTCTCCCCCAGAATTGGGGGTTGGCGGGCTGTTCATACTTTTAATCAGCAACGCCTTAAAATTAATTTTGTAATTCAGCCTTAGCTATTCCATCCAAACCAACAGATGCCAGTAAGTTTTCCCAAGCCGCAGCAACTTCTAAATCATTTGGTTGAGAACGTTTAAGTGCAGCAAGATTTTCTATCGCCTCAAACCAATATCCTGATTCGCTGTAAAGTATTACTTGTTCTAAAGATTGTGGTTTATTCAGTTGATTTGCTATTGCAGAATCGAGGGAAATTCGACGCACCAATCCTTCTGTAAAGGGGTTTTTGGGACCAGCTTGCTGACAAATCATCGACACTACAAATCGATAATCTTTATCTTTTTCTAAGGCTGCTTCTGTTTTTGGCAAAGTAAAACTAATAATCCCTGGAGCCTTATCTATATTTACCTCTGTTTGATAAATTCCTTCTCCTTCTTCATTTTCTAAAGTAAATTCTAAGGCTTTGGCTGAAGTTGCAGGCACATACACCATGAAACTCGGATGAGAAGATGCCGTTAAGCCTAATTTAGAGGATGGTAATAATGGAACTAAATTCTTGTCAATGCTTTTTACCTGAACTCCAATCGAATCTGCAACCCCCGATTGTTCGCACATACCGTTATTCCGTCTACCACCTCCAACTGCGTTTTTAGGCGCTCGCTCACCTTTGCGAGATTTAAATGCTACATTTGAGCGCTTACCAGCAGAAGTCGTTTTCTTGGGAGTTGCATCCTGTGCTTGAACTTGTGTTGTTGAAGCAGGAATTAAAGCACATTGAAGCAACAGGGTGGCTGCACTAAGCACTAAGCAATGTTTTATTCTATTCATCTTAAACTTTTTTGCTATATAGCTATATAAAATATAGTTCCCAAAATCGAGAGAGTACTAACAGAATTTGGAATTATTTGTTTAACATCTTGCACTATTCTCAAGAAGCCCAAAAAAAACCGGTTTCTTATTTATCAGCTTCCCCCTCTTCCCCCTCTCTCACTAAAGCCAATTACCAACAAGCACAAACGGTGCCCAATAAAATGGATGCTTAAATCTTTTTTGTTTAATTAATGAAATTTGAGCTTGACGTAATGCTTCTGCTTTAGAAATGTTTGATTGTGCCAATTGCTTGTAAAATTCCACCATGAATGCTGAAGTTGAGTTATCATCAACAGCCCACAAACTAGCTAGAGTACTGCGTGCGCCGGATCTAACTGCTACACCTGCAAGTCCTAATGCTGCTCTTTTATCTCCTTGTGCTGTTTGACAAGCGCTTAAAACTAATAGTTCGATGGGATTGTTGCTGTTTGTATCTCTCTTTTGCAGTAATTCACCTAATTGTTTAACATTTACGCGGTTATCCCAGGTGAGAACAAAGGTGTCTTTGGCGCTGGAACTAAATTGTCCGTGGGTTGCTAAATGTACAACGGGAAAGGGGGTATTACCGATTTTTTTTTCTATAGCTTTGGTGGTAAATTCTTGATTGAAAAGTACCTGGGAAGAAATTTTAGATTTAATTTGATTAATTTCGGTTTTGACTCCAGGAAGGGGAGTAAATCCTTGTCGAGATTCGCTCAAGCCTGCTACTAATAGTTTCAAATCTTTGTTTTCTAAAGGTCGAGTCGCAAATAATTGTAGTCCTGGTGTTAGTGCTAAATTGTACTTTTCTATTAAGTATTGTTGACCATCATAAAGTGCCGCCATTGGTAGATTTTTCATCGAACCATCGAGTACAAAAGCTAGGGTTTTGATGTCGTTTGACTGCAATTCTGTTTCTGCTGGCTTGATGAGTAAATCGTATAATTTTTGCGCGATCGCGAAACGTTCTTTTTTCAAAGATGTGCGTCTGAGAGAGCGCCGCATTTTTTTTATAATTGTTTCTAGTTCGCTTTGAGGAATTTGGCTGCTGTAATGACGTAAAGTTTGGTTGGGTAAGGAAAGAACAACTTCTAAACGGTCTGCTAAAATAATTGGATAAATAACTGCTGCTTGCGGGTCTATTTTGTCTATTTGTGTGGGACTATTAGTTAAGCAGGCTTCTCGAAAATAATTGTCTAATTCTGCTAGCTGCAAAGATTCTATTACTTGACGCGCTTTTTTGAGATTGTTTTGATTTGTTTGTGCAGTTTGTTTAACAGATTTATTTTCTGTCTTATCGGGTTGAAGCAATAAACTAACTAATTCCCGGTAAACTGGTTCGACACTTTCGCGAAAAGAAAACTGAATATTAACATTACTAGAAACTAAATCGTTACGAATTGTGCTTAAAGTATTGACAGCCTCACTGTATGCGGATATAGCTTTTTCTGTGTGATTTTGCTTTTTTAATAATCTTCCTAATTGCCATTGCCAGCGATAAGCAATATCGTTAGCGTTGCTTGTTTGAGCTAATACCAATGCTTTTTCGGTGAGTTTCTGTGCTTCCGATAGCTGCCCTGTTTTTTCGTAAACTTCTCCCAAATAACCCACAGCATAAGATTCTGCTCGTGAATCTCCGATGGTTTTAGCTTCTCGAATCGCTTTTGCGAGAAGTTTGGCAAGATAATCATTTCCTCTATTATTCTCTTTAATTTTTTCTAAGCTTTGGACAAAGTTGACTTTTGTATATACTGCTGTACGAGAAGGAGGTAAGCTTTCAATTAAAGTTTCTATTTGCGGTATCAATGCATTCGCTTGCTGCCATTTTTGCATATCTATTAACAAACGCAATTGATTCAACTGCACCTGAACTTTGTTAATTGGAGATGTTGATGCAATAATCGCTCGTTGATAATATTTAAAAGCTTCTTCGGGAGATTCTCTATCGCGAGCATTATTACCTAAACTAAGTAATGCCGCAGCGATATCTCTTTGCGAATCTAATTTTTCTGCGATAGCCAAACTTTGCTGTAAAACTTTCTCAGATGTTTTCAAATCTCCCATTAATCGCAGAGTATCGCCAAAATTAAGTAAACTAGCTGCTTTGATTAAAGATGGCGGTTGTTTTTGCAAGCTTTGATTGACTTGTTCTAAAGTAGCTTTAGCGCGGGGATAAAGCCCTAATGCTTTCAAAGCCTGGGATTGATTGATTAAACTGCGGATGTAGCCAACATTATTGTCTACTTTTTGATAATTTTTGCCAGCATTTACCCAGATATCCAGCGCTTGTTGGGTTTTTCCTTGGGATAGTAAAAGACTACCTTGGATATTTAAAGCAGCAGCTTGTAAAGACTTTGCTGGTAAAGAATCTAGATTATTTAGTAAGTTCAGACTATTTTCTATAGTTTGATTAGCTGGCTCTATTTTTCCTAGCTGTTGATATGCCAAAGCCAAATTACTCAGCACCGCACTTTGATTAAGAGCATCACCTTGAGAATTATAAATTTGTTGAGCTTGCTGCCATTTTGCTACAGCTTCTGCAAACTTTCCTGCTTGATAATATTGTTTTCCTGCTTGTACTAGTGCTTCTGTTGAGACTTCTTTCGCTTGAACCGCTGCAATATTTAATACCTGCGATCCTAAAGGAAAATTTAAATTAGTTAGGGTGATGCTTAGTAAAGTAAATATTAGCCCTAAACTAAAGCCTCTCAAGAATTTCCTGAAAGACAAATAAACAAGAATTATCTTGCAATTGGTAAAAATTTTATATAGTAACCGCATTTATTTTTAAAAACTTGTCTTATTTTTTACTTAAACTTGATTTCTGTTATAGCCTTTAAAGAAGCGATTTAGGGGAATTGTTTGGGAATAAGGAGAGGGGGAGAGGGGGAGAGGGGGTAGAAAAAAAGGAATTTTTATAGGTAGTTTTAGAGCGGCAGAGGAGTAATAAGTTCGTAGGGTGCGTTATAAACGCTAGTTTTAACGCACCGCAAATATTAACTACAAAATTAAATTCTTAGCTAAGGGGGTAAGGTTTTAATATATTTAGGACTTAGGCAACCGGCACATTTTGTTGTAGGGTGCTGTGACACTTTGAGTAACTGTGAACGTAGTAATACCATTTCTTTATAAAGATGCGCCTAATTTAGCCCGCGTAGGCGGGCTTAGTTTCAGTAGCCCCAGCCTTCCAGGCTGTTAGCGGAGCGTGTCCGTAAGGACATGGGCGATTAAGCGCAGCCTCATACAGAATTGGTATAACAATGTTTTCAGTGTCACGCACCAGCCTGGTATTGTGACAATTGCGTAAGTCCTAATATTTACAAATCGGAGCCTTGCCAATAATAATTCCCAGCCCGGAGGCTGGGAAGCAATTAAACAAGTTAATTAGAAAACTGTGGAGTGTGAGAATTCAAATTAAAGATTTGATCCTACACGGTGGTATTAGAAGTCAAATTTGAGAGACTTGCATAAACAGCATTGTTAGCGAAACCAACTACCATCAGAAGTAATTGAGTTAGATAACGGTTTTTACTGAAGCATCCCAATTATGCGCCCGCAGGCTAGAAGCCTGGGGCTAATACTGCCAAGCCCACCTGCGTGGGCTAAAAATCTTACTCCTATCCCGCTCTAAGATTACCGAAAATTTGTAGGTTGGGTTTCACTTCGTTCCAACCTACGTTATAGGTAATCTTCCACAAGGGAATAGTAGCCCACGCAGGTGGGCTTAGTTTATGTAGCCGCACCCTTACAAGGTGTCGGGTACTTCATCATCCTTTACTCGCTACTCCTAATATTTGCTATGCCCAATCTCCAATTTAGTGTTAGTTATCAATTAATTTTGGGAACCCTGAAACAGTAGCGCACGAACGGAAGTTTATTCATGTGGGTGAAGCTCAAACAGCTAATATGGCAGTGGCGTGGTGTTTTAATTGCTTCTCCTAGCGTTGGTGTTTTGTTGATTGGATTGCGCTTGGCTGGATTGCTACAACCTTTGGAGTTAGCAGCTTGGGATCAGTTTTTTCGTTTGCGCTCCTCGGAAGCGGTTGATTCGCGCATTACGATCGTTGAGATGAACGAATCGGATATACAAAAGCTGGGATATCCTTTATCAGATGAGAAGCTAGCGAAGTTATTATCAATCATCAAACAACATCAACCATCAGTTATTGGACTTGATATTTATCGCGATTTACCTGTAGAGCCGGGATTTAAGCAGCTTGAAGAAATTTTTGCATCCACACCTAATTTATTTGGAATTCAGAAGATGACGGGTAGTGCTTCTACCTTTGTCAATCCACCACCAAAGTTAAAGGAATTGGGACAGGTAGGCGCTTCTGATATAGTTATAGACCAAGACGGTAAAGTTAGACGAAATTTATTATCTATTGATTCGGAAGATGGGGAAACTATCTTAGGTTTAGGAACCCAGGTTGCTGTTAGCTATCTTGAAACCAAAGATATTTATCCAGAATTTGTGGGGGAAGAAGCTGAAAAGCTCAAACTCGGTAAAGGTATTTTAGTTGAATTAGATAAATCCGATGGCGGCTACGTGGGAAATGATATCGGTGGCTATCAGATTTTAGCTAACTTTCGCAACCTCCGCTCTGAATTCCCTACAATCTCGATGAGTCAAGTCTTAGCAGGGAAAATGCCCCCCGAATTTGTTCGCGATCGCATTGTTTTAATTGGTCCAACTGCGGCAAGTTTAGATGACTTCTTTTATACCCCTTATCGCAAGAGAGTTAGTGGAGTTACACTTCACGGGGACATTGCCAGTCAATTAATAAGTATGGCATTAGAAGGTCGTCCGCAAATTCAAATATGGTCAGATACTTATGAGCATCTGTGGATTTTTACATGGTCATTTATCGGAGCAATTTTCAGTTGGAAGCAGCGCTACAGGAAACAAACTGTTTCAACTTATTCTGCTACTTTTCTGATTTTACTTTTTGCGATTGGCTTAGTAGGTGGAAGTTATTTAGCTTTCTTGGTAGGGGCTTGGTGGATTCCGGTTATACCGGGATTATTATCTTTATTTGGCTCTGCAATTACCGTTACGGCAATTGTGGCTCGCGATACATCAACCATGCGTCAAACTTTTGGACGCTACTTAACAGATGAGGTAGTTGCAAGTTTATTGGAAACACCAGAAGGGTTAAAAATTGGCGGAGAAAAGAAAAATGTGACAATTTTAGTCTCGGATTTGAGGGGATTTTCCGCAATGTCGGAACAGGTTTCTCCAGAAAAAGTTGTAGAGATTATTAACCTGTATTTGGCGGAAATGACCGATATTATCAACAATTACAAAGGTACAATTAACGATTTTATGGGCGATGGCATCTTTGTCATGTTCGGTGCGCCGGTGTCTTTTGCAGATAACGCCCAACGCGCGGTAACTTGTGCTGTTGCCATGCAGTTAGCTATGGATGGAATCAACCAAAAACTAGCACAAATGAAGCTACCACCGTTAGAAATGGGTATTGGTATTCATTGCGGGGAAGTACTTGCCGGAAGTATTGGCTCAAAAGCCCGTGCTAAGTATACCGTAATGGGAAGCAACGTTAACCTGGCAGCAAGAATTGAAACTTATACCGTAGGTGGACAAATACTTGTCTCTCAAGAAACGGTAGATACCGTAGGAGAAATTATTCAACTCTCTGGAGAAATGCAGGTACAGCCCAAAGGATTCACCGAGCCAATTTCAATTTTTGAAGTTGGGGGAATTGGTGGTCAATATAATTTATTTTTACCTTCGGAGAAAGACTCTTTAATGGTATTAGAAAAAAAAATTCCTGTAAAATATCGAATTTCTGAAGGTAAGCATATTTCAGAATCAGAATTTGAAGGTTATTTTGTTAAACTGTCATTAGAAAGTGCTGAATTAATTACAAAAAATTCTTTAAAAGTGTTTAGCAATCTTCAGATACAATTAGCAGTAGAAAACGAGCAATTAAATCAGCAGCATCTCTACGGTAAAATAATCAAAATATTGGACGAAAATCAAAATTATTTTCGGCTTCGTTTCACTGCATTACCAACAGAAATTAAAGCTTGGTTTGAAGAATTGTGTGAGAAACAGTGAGCAGTGAGCAGTAATAATTCTTTCTTCCCCCTCTCCCCCCCGATCAAATATTGCTCTGACAAAAAGCTTGAGATATTTCCCCAGAATTAGCTACAGCTTCTGGTACTTCTGCATTAACCACCCATCCCAATACTGCTCGGTTAAGGAATCAGACACAATGGTTATATCCCCCCCAAACCCCCGCTAAATTGGGGGCTAAGTTCCCTCATTTTTAAGGAGGGTTAGGGAGGAGATCCTCTTAACCGATCGGTATTGCCACCCATCCTTGTGCTTCAACTATTTCTTTTCGAGTATTATTAGTTGAAGATATTGAAGATACAGAAGATTCAGAAGTCTTTTGATTTGCAGATGCACAAACCACATCTGGAGATTAAATTTTCTATATCAAATTGTTGGCGATCGCCAACAATTTGATTATTTGAATTAAAGATATAGGAGATTACCGAAATGAACCTTTGGGAATATTTTACCCAAAAATCCTTACATCAAGTATTATCCAAAGGCAAAACAATAAAATAATCGGTAAAAATTGTAATGAGTGTAGCATCAAAATATTGGATTTTAGTGAGGATTGACAGTTTTAGTTGCTGCAAAAGTGAAGTACTCGAAGCAGCGAAAGTGTTTTTGACGAGCAATTTTCTAATCTAACACACCAAAAGGAAATACCAGATAGGAATATTCAATGTCAACTTATACAATACTATCAGTCATTGCGAAGGAAGAGGGAAGAAGAAAGAAGAAAGAGGGTAAAAAGTTTGGAAGCAGCTCGTACAGTTCCCAAATAATAACCGCCAACGGACACTTGCTTCAACGGAGGGGAACCTCCGCAATGCAGTTTTCTCATAAATGGCAAGGCTTGTATCCTATGAGAAGTTAGAAGATTTATTTAACTTCTAACCTAACCGTGTAGCTACCATAATTCTTTGCATTCCATCAACCTCTTTCATGATTGGAATAAAAAGATTAGGTGGTGCTAAATTAACTCGACTAGCAATGATTAACTGTGTATCTAATTCTCTCAAACTTCCTAAAGCTATTTGCAAAAATCTAATATATTCGTTATTGCTTTAATCTTTTAAATTGCTACAAAACTCTTTTTGCAGCCTTTAACCGAAAGTATCAGTTAAGTGAGAAATTAATTGGGGATTGTTAAAAAATTTCTCACTAATATATTTCATGAAAATAGTCTTCATTATTGAAGCTCATATCTAGTAATAATAGTCACTCCTGGTCTACCATTAGAACTACTTTTTAGTTTCCATCTACGTGCTATTTTCAAATGGTGTTTATCTAATCTATCGTTTCCGCTACCACTAATCAACCGCACATTAGTAACATTACCTTGAGCATCAGCATCCACAGATACCGTTATGCTTCCTTGAATTCCTCTATTTCTAGCCCAAGATGGATAACTTCTATTGCATCTAACACAAGCTGCATTTCCATCACCGTCACCAATTGAATCACCACTACCGTCGCCCAAACCGTTACCACTTCCATTATCGGTAGTATTAGTAGGTGCAGCTGCAACATTGCCGCCCCCCATAATACGTCTTCTTCTTCTTGGAGCATCATCACTACTTTCGCCAATATTAGAAGTATCGGGTAAAGATGGTGCTGTATTATTGCTACTAATATTGGTATCTCGGCTTTCTCTAATTCCCGAAAGAGTATTTCTTAACTCTCCACTATCTTGTGGAGTTGATGCTGGCGGTTCCATCGGAGGAGTCACCGGATTTGGCAAACTTCGTGCTGTTCTTCTAGAATCCCTTTCTTGTGCAAGCAAATCTTTTAAACCTTCGTCTGGTTTGACTGCTGGTGCTTCTGGTTCGACGGGAGTCGAAAAACTCCGCGCTGTTCTTCTAGAATCTCTTTCCTGTGCGAGTAATTTTTCTAAATCTTCGTCGGGTTTGGGTGGTTCTATCGGAGGGGTGACGGGAGTGGAAAAATCCCGTGGTGTTCTTCTAGAATCTCTTTCCTGTGCGAGTAATTTTTTTAAATCTTCGTCAGGTTTGGGTGGTTCTATCGGAGGGGTGACGGGAGTGGAAAAATCCCGTGGTGTTCTTATCTCTGGTTCGGGTTCGGGTATTGGTTTTTGTTCTGGAATAACTGGCTTTTCCCTAACGGCTACGGGAGGAGCAGAAGGTAAAACAGGTGATATTGGTTCAATTGGTTTAAATTCTTTAAATGGTTTAAAGTTTGGTTTGGGAAGTGGATCTGCTTTAGGAATGGGCTGTTTTACTACGGGTGGTGCTTGAGTAATTCTGCTTTGTGCTGGTATCGGTTTGGTTAAAGATGAAGCTGGACTTCCACCACTAATTCGAGACTGACTAGGAGTGGTGTTTAAGTCGGGTTTGAATTGACTCGTGTCAATAGTTGGTTGTTTAATCTCCGGCTTTGGCTTGGGTATTGGCTCTGGTTTTTCTAGTTTCGGCTCTATCTTTTTCGGTTCTGGCTTGGGCTTTGGCTTTACTTCTTCTTTTGGTTTTGGTTCAATTTCTTCAATAGGAGTATCGAGCAAAGTAATCTCAACTGACTCATCCTCAATATCAGGCACTCTGTTTAATAAATATTTACCAATCCCCGAAGCCAACAACGCTAGATGAAATATTAAGGAGCTAGCTAAACTACAAGCTAAAAAGATTCTTAGAGCTTTCGATTCTCTTTCCCGCTGTCGTAGCGCTGTACTTGCAAAGCTCATAGTTTAAAAGTAATTGATATAGATTTGCATTAATTGCTTAGTCTAAGATAATTAAGTGTAAAAGTCAATCAATTTTTCGTAATTATTACTTAATAAAGTGTTGCAGTTATAAATTTAAATAATCCTTAAATTGCAGTTTAGATTACATTGCTAATAGCAAGTATTTAACTAATCTAGAGAATGCTATAACCACTGATAATATAAGCTTTCAAGACTTTAAGTATTCTTAATCCTAGCTTCTATCACGCTTATTGAATAAGTAAAAATCTATGTAGACTTAATTTTTGTTGATTTTCAATACTTTTAGATGATTGACATTTATTATCAATTGTTCTAAGTTGATTTGATAACTACTATCATCTGCGTCTGTAGGCGATAGCAGCAACTTTCATTAATGCATTTGAGAGCTACAAATGGGAATAAATAATCTATTCTCGGCAGGTGGGGTAGTGATGATACCACTGCTGGGGTTTTCGGTGTTGGCTTTGGGGCTGATTGTCGAGAGGATAAGTTTTTGGCTAAAGATAAATAACCGTCAGACTAAGGTAGTGCGAGATGTCTTAAATCTCTATCGTCGCAATAATGTTGTGGGTGCAATAGATGGATTGCGGAAGAACGCAGATTTACCTATAGCCCGGATGTTTCTTACTGCTTTGGAATTAGAAGAACCCACTCCAGAAGAGTTTCGTTTGGCATTAGAAAGTGAAGCCCAAGCTGAGATACCTTTACTCAAACGCTTCCAAAATATATTTGATACTATAATTTCTCTCGCGCCATTATTAGGTCTTCTCGGTACTGTATTAGGATTAATTGGTTCGTTCGCTTCTTTGGATCTTGGTGATGTGGGAGGTTCTCAAACAGCGAATGTAACGGGTGGTATTAGTGAAGCGCTGGTTTCCACGGCTGCAGGTTTGGTTGTGGCAATTTTCACGTTAATGTTTGCCAATGCATTTCGGGCAATGTACCAAAGACAAATGGCATTAATTCAAGAATACGGTGGAGAATTAGAATTGCTTTACCGTCGTAATTACGAACGAGGAATGAAAAATTATGCGTCTACCAGATGAAGCAGATGCACCAGCACAGATTAATATTGTGCCGATGATTGATGTGATATTCGCGATTTTGACATTTTTTGTGATGTCAACGCTGTTTTTAACTCGTCAAGAAGGATTGCCAGTCAATTTACCCCAAGCATCTTCCGCTAAAAAAGCAGCTCAACCAGCACGAGTTACCTTAACTGTAGATAAAGCTGGTGAATTGTTTCTAAATAAGGAACCGATTACTTTAGATAAATTGGAAGCCGGGGTAAAAGCAAAAGTTAAACCCGAACAACCTTTGATGGTGGTATTGAATGCAGATGAAGGGGTGAATCACGGGAAAATTGTCGCTGTGATGGATAAAGTACGATTGGTTAAGGGTGCGAAGTTGGCTATAGCCACTAAAAAAAAGTAATTGAATCAATCGTATTATTATCAGTTTTGTCAAGGTACCACCGAATGTAGAGACGTAGCATTGCTACGTCTTGATAAAATTTCTTTTTTTAACATTTAGATAATATCCGAATATATAAAATTAACATGACAATTACTGTCTCAAGCCATAATTGGCAAGAGTTTTGGCAAGAAGATAAGCAGCAATCTTTAAATAAGCACGAACGCATTTGGAGTTTTGCTAATAATCTAGGCAAGGGTTATCAAAAACAAATTTTTTTGCGTTCTGGTATATCTATTTATATTCATGAGTTGAAATTTTTAGATAATATTTTTGAAACTATTTCGTCTCAAAAGTTTTTACCTGAATTTGCTTTTCATATCCAAGGAAAGCGTCAGTTAGTAGATGGAAACTATCATCAAGCTGGTGACAATTTCTTTGCGATCGGACCTTGTTTAAGTGGAACTCAAGAATGGTCTGCAAATACCCAAATTCTCAAGGTTGATATACATATTGAACCATTAACTTTGGGAAGTTATTTAAGCGATTATAATCAAAAAACTCCTTGCGAATTAAATCAGCTTTTGCAAGGAAAAGACGAAAAATTTTATTTTAATTCCGGTAAAACAACACCTCAAATGCAGCTTTGTTTGCATCAAATTTTAAATTGTCCCTATCAAGGTGCGACTAGACAAATTTATTTAGAAGCTAAAGCATTAGAATTAATTGCTATGCGTTTGCAAGAAGTTGTTTCCGAGGATAATTCTCAATATGATTCGTCCGAGGTTATTAGAGCCAATGACGTTGAGCGAATTCACCAAGCTAAAGAAATTTTACGCGCTCAATTTGAGAATCCCCCTTCATTACCAGAATTAGCTCGTCAGGTTGGTTTAAATCAGCGGAAACTCAAGCAAGGATTTCGTGCTTGTTTTGGTACTACTGCTTTCGGATATTTACACGATTATCGCATGGAGCAAGCCAGACTGTTACTTACAGATACTCAAATGGGTGTAACTCAAGTGGCTCATAAGGTTGGTTATGCTAGCTTACCGTCTTTTAGTGCGGCTTTTCGCAAAAAATTCGGTATTTGTCCGCGAATTTATCTAGGGAAAGAGAAAAAAGTACCTTTGGGATAAGAAATAGTTCTTTCCGAATAAGACTTTAAGCCCTGATTTGGTGTAATGTAATTTGGAATAATTGAAAATAATTCTTAACTGTTCCAAAATTATCGTTAGCAACGCTTCGTTATTAAGTAATTGGTGCGTTACTTAAACTTGTTCAAAATCAAACCGATCCCGATATATTTTATTTCTTGTGTGAGGAAAGTAATGAAATTACACCAATTGCTGAAAATTATTATATTTACTAGTGTAATGGCAGTATGGGGAAACAATCTCGCTCAAGCTGAGGAGGTGCTTCCCTCAAGTAATTCTCGCAAGTTATCACAATCTTCACCACCAGCAAACAACAACGCAACGCAATTAATTAAGGTAACTGGTGTCAGATTAAATCAAACGGATAAGGGTGTAGAAATAATTTTAGAGACAACCTCGGCTCAAAGTTTGCAAGTTGTAAATCGCAGTCAGGGTAATGATTTTATTGCAGAAATTCCCAATGCTCAACTCAGCGTATCCCAGGGAAATGCATTTACAAAACTAAAGCCGATACAGGGAATTAGCCAGATAGAAGTAATTAATAAAGATGGTAATACTATTCAGGTAAAAGTAACGGGAGAAGCAGGTTCACCACAAGTTGAGTTATTTGATAGTAGTACGGGTTTGATTTTTGGGTTAAAACCAATAGCATCTACCGCTCAAACACCAGCTAAACCCCCGGAAACTCCACCACAACAGGAATCACAAACGCCAGAAAAACCTACCACTTCTCAAGCCGAGGAAAATAATAATCAACCAATTGAACTGGTAGTAACTGCAACTCGAACTGAGCAAGATATTCAAAAGGTACCGCGTTCAATAACTGTAATTAATCGTGCGGAAGTCGAGAAACAAACGAGATTATCGCGTAATTTAATCGAAATTCTCGGTAAATCAGTACCGGGTTTAGCACCTCCGACTCAAAGCGGTAGTAATTTTGGATTATCTTTACGGGGACGCAATACTCAAGTTTTAATTGATGGCGTTCCTCAATCTACAAGTCGCAATGCTTTCCGAGATTTGAAAACCATCGATCCTTCCGCAATTGAACGTGTGGAAGTTGTAAGAGGACCAAGTGCAATTTATGGTGATGGCGCAACTGGTGGTGTAATTAATATTATTACTAAACGTGCCGATACAGATAGATTGACTTCAAAAACAGAGTTCGGTGTAACTGCTGCTTTGGGAGAATTGGAAGAAGATAGTTTCGGTACGAATTTTCAACATACAATTTCTGTCAACGAAGACAAGGTTGATTTTACTGGCAATATTTCATTTACTAATACTGGCGTTTTTTATGATGCCGAAGGAGACAAAATTCCTACCGACCCTAACGCCCAAGGTGGTTTTGCCGATTCTCGCAGTTTGAATTTATTCGGTAAATTGGGTGTAAATTTTGACGATTATCAACGATTGCAACTGACATTTAACCGCTTCGATGAAAAGCAAGATACAGATATTGCTAGCGATCCAACTGTGAACGATCTACCGGGAACACAGAAAGCTCGGGCTATCGAAGGATTGAGTTTAGACGAACTTCCAGGAAACGAAAATACGCTGTTAAATTTACAGTACAATCACGACAATCTGTTAAATAGTAAAGTTCAGGCTCAGGCATATTATCGAAATTATCTCACCAGATTCTTCCCTTTTGATGGTCGTGCATTCGCTAGTTTGGGTAACGAAATCATTCAATCAGAAGTAGATTCGGAGAAATACGGCGCACGCTTGCAGATTGAAACGCCTTTATTTGATGGGGAAAAAGCCAAATTACTTTGGGGTGCAGATTATTTCAAGGAAGAAACATCTCAGATTGTTTCTACCTTTGATGGAGATGTGTTTGATTCGAGTGGAGGATTGGTTTTCAATAAAGTAAACGAACGGACTTGGGTTCCACCTCTGGATTTAAGCAGTTTGGGTTTATTTGCTCAGTTAAATTTGAATGTTGGCAAAAAACTAGTTTTAAACGGTGGTGTACGTTACGAAAACTCCGATGTCAGCGTTGATGATTTCAGTACTTTAGCCAATCCCGATGTAAATATAGAGGGTGGCGATCTCGATTTTGATGCAACTCTATTTAACGTCGGAGCAGTATACTCAATTACTGATAACGTCAGTGTATTTGCTAACTTCTCTCAAGGGTTCTCTCTCTCAGATATTGGTTTAGCACTCCGCAACGCGCCACCAGGGTTTACTGTAGAATCCTTAAGTCCAGAACCTCAGAAAGTAGATAATTATGAAATTGGTTTGCGAGGAAGATGGAATAAAGTCCAAGCATCATTATCAGCTTTTTACAACGAATCAGAATTAGGTACTACCTTCACAGCCACAGGAACGGTAATCCGCGCACCAGAAAGAATATATGGTGTAGAAGCAGCCATAGACGTAAAACCAAGTCCCAGATTTGCTTTGGGTGGAACTCTTACCTTAACTGGTGGTGAAATCGATATTAATGATGATGGTAACTACGGTGCTTTAGATGGATTTCGGATTCCTCCATTAAAGCTGACGGCTTATGTGGAGAATGAAACTTTACCAGGATGGAGCAATCGTTTGCAAGCTTTATTTTCCGGAGAGCGAGACTTGTTTGCAGATAATACTCGTTTTGGTAGAAGACCTGTAGATAGTTATTTTGTATTAGATTACATTAGTAGCATTAAAATGGGAGCGGGAACTTTACAAATTGGCGTTGAGAATCTTTTGGATAATCAATATTTTCCCGTAGTTTCTCAATTACAGGCAAGCAATAGCTCTTTTAGTGCTGCTAGAGGGAGAACTTTGAGCCTTAGATATTCAGTGGATTGGTAAAAATATGTTTGTAGTTGCGCTACTCTTCGAGAAAACTATGTCCTATTGTACAGGCCGAGCCGCACGCGATGCGGGAACCCTAAGGTTTACAGCGCTAAAAATAAGAATTAACGCTAAAGCGTAACTACTAACTTAAAACTAATAGGAGAACAACCCAATGAAAAAACACAGCAGACGCTTTTTTATAACTGCGGCAATGATGTCTGTTTTAACAGTTGCTTGCGGGAATAAATCTAATACTTCTCCAGAAACAAATCAATCTAATTCAATTAAAACAGCATCTCGAATCGTCGTTTTAGAATGGGTATATGTCGAGAATTTACTAGCATTAGGAATTCAACCTGTTGGAATAGCAGATATTAAAGGTTATAAAAATTTCGTTAATATAAAACCGCAGTTAGCAGACAGCGTAGTAGATGTAGGTACGCGAGCAGAACCCAGTTTAGAAGCTATAGCAAAACTAAAACCAGATTTAATTTTAGGAGTAGAACAAAGACATCAAGAAACTTATAATTTACTTACTTCTATTGCTCCAACATTTTTATTTAATCCCTACCCTTCTGCAAAAAATGCCAATCAATTAGACGAAATGCAGCAGACTTTCCTGAAAATTGCTAAAACCGTAAACCGTGAGGATAAGGGAAAGTCAGTATTAAATGAAATGCAGCAAACTTTCGATAAAGCTCAAAAACAAATTAGTAACTTAAAGTTAGCTCAAAATAAATTTATTTTGGCACAATTAGGCGATAGCGGCCCGCAAATGCGATTATTTAGCGATAATGCAATGGCCGTACAAATTTTAAATAAAATTGGTTTAGAAAACGCTTGGCAAGGTACATTCGATATTTTTGGATTTAATACAGTTTGGGTAGAAGCGTTACCAAAAGTAGAAGATGTAAATTTTATTTATATCAGCGCAGATAATAATATTTACTGGCAGAATTTACAAAATAATCCGGTTTGGAAAGGATTAAAATTCGTCGAGCAAAATCGAGTTTATCCGATTGAAGCAGATACTTGGGTATTTGGAGGTCCGCTTTCGGCACAGTTATTAGTAGAGAAAGTTGTAGCGGCTTTGAGTTAGAGTTGTAAGTCAAGCTGGGATAAAAATAGACTTGTTATTTTTAAAATTCAATTACCAAGCACGGGTATTGTGCTAACCAAGTGATTCTTCTCTATATCTCCACAAATATCTGTAACCCTTGAAACTAATTTAATAGAGAAATTAATAATATAATTTCTCATCTAACTCATAATAAATTAATTTAAAACTTTTAACCCTTAAATTTTTACACAGGGTTAACCCAAAAAAAACGCATCCGTATTATCTATTTGTGAGGCATTTATTGCATTTTCTGGATATGCTTTTCCTTTACTACGGGATGTAGAGAAAATTATTCCAGATTGCGATGTTGAATAGCAAATTACACCAACCACACCGAAAATCCTTAAGTCTGATTCCGTTTCCGATTTAACCATCCCGTCAGCAAAGCCAAACCAAACATACCCAACATAGCAAGTCCGAGCATCCACTTTCCTTGAGTGAATACACCCGCACCCAAAGCAACAATCGGAGGTGTCGAAACTACTATCCCTAAAATCAAAGCTGGCATAAATTTATGCCAAGGCATTTCCGTAAGTCCGACAGCGTAGCAGACAAAATCAAATAATCCTGTCATCAAAAACCCAGCTACTAAAAAGATATTATCTTCAAGATGCTTCGATGCAAGATTATCAACCTTATCTATAAACCTTTCCCCGACAAGCCTTTGGACAATTTTACGACCAAAACGTTTAGCAATATAAAAATTTAAACAACAAGCAGCAAAATCGGCGATGAAAATTACAAAGATTCCTTTCCAAAAGCCGAACAAAGTACCTGATAAAACAGAATAAGCCGTGCTGGGAATTGCCGGAATTACAATGCTCACCGTTCGCAGCAATAATAAAGCAATCGGTGCCCAAATTCCTAATTTATCAACATTGGCGCGAATTTGCTCAATTCCAACTTGATTTACAAAGGTTATTGCTGCCACAAGAGTAATTCCGACACAAAAAAAGCCAACAATTTTAAGCCATTTTCTGCGTCGGGATGGGGACTTTAGTTTGTTTTGATTGGTTTGAATGGCTTCGGTATCCGATGGATAATAAAGTTCGTCTTTGAGAATCCAGCCCGTTTCTTGTTGTAGATAAGCATGGGTACTCATACCAAGCTCTTTGGCTGAAGCTGCAACAGCTTGATAATCAAGCCCTAACAATTCACAAAGCTCGCGCTGACTGATTCCATTTCTTTCCTGCATAGATTGAGGATAGAATTTACATTAATATTACTATTATTATAATTAGTTGACCTATATCTATAACCTTTAACCTGTATTACTGCTAATTACCGACTAAAATAAATGGTGACCAGTAGTAAGGATGCTTATATTGAGGATTTTCTAGCAGAGATAATGGGCTTTACTTACGTTTGTTTGAGTAAGAATACGGTAAAATTGCGTCATCATTTCAATGTGGATTTGTCTCTTACCGACCACAAGGTTGCAATGGTGACTGCTGTAGGAAGTTAGAAACGAATCTTTGATGCTTTCGGGTGTTGCACCTATAAGAGCTATCCGCGATTCTAATGTTTGGGGAGGTATGCGGTTAGCTAGTAAAT
Source organism: Rivularia sp. PCC 7116 (assembly GCF_000316665.1). GTDB lineage: Bacteria > Cyanobacteriota > Cyanobacteriia > Cyanobacteriales > Nostocaceae > Rivularia. The sequence goes on from NC_019678.1 coordinate 7,774,689, forward strand.
ATGTAATAGAAAAAGTTTGAAACTGCGCTTTTGTACCATGATAACTAAGGAGAATTTGATATCCTCCCGTTTTCGCACGGATATAATTACCGTCGTTAGGCTGTAAAGGTTTAAATACGGTTTTTCCTAACTGAATGTGACACTCACTCAACTTCAGTTGAAGAATTAGCAGCTAGAGTATTTGTGCAACTCGCGAGCAAAAATTGATTTAGATATTCAAGTAACTGCGATTGAGCAGAATGTATAAAAAAATGGTCGCCTTGGAACATTTTGAGTAAGAAAGTACTCTTTGTCTGTTTAGCCCAAGCCTCCAGTTCATCTATATTAGCTTCAGAATCGGATAAGCCACCAAAAGCAGTAATAGGACATTCTAAAGGTGGTAATGCTTGATGAGTATAGGTTTCGAGAACTTCAAAATCTGCCCGTAAAATAGGCAGGAATAATTCCATTAATTCTCTATTTTGCAATATTTCTTGAGAAGTACCGTTAAGACGATGCAGTTGGGCAAGAAACTCTGGATCTGGTAAGGAATAAATTGGAGGCTTTTTAGAAATAATTTGTGGAGCGCGATGGGCAGAAACAAATAAGTGAACTGGGTTTAGACTATATTTATTACGAAGGAAATGAGCAAGTTCAAAGCTTACTAATGCACCCATACTATGACCAAATAAAGCAAATGGCCGATCTAACTTTGGTAAAATATTTTGGGCTATTGTCTCTACAAGTGGTTTAATTCGAGTAAATGGAGTTTCTTTTAAAAGAGTTCCTCTTCCTGGGAGTTCTATAGCACAAACTTCTACATTTGCGGGTAAATGATTTGACCAGGAACGATAATTTAAAGCCCTACCGCCAGCATAAGGAAAACAGAACAAACGCATGGAAACTTCAGATAATGTTTAATTACAATGCAACCAGTAATTATATTTTAATAATGTCATAAATTAACTCACTTTCAAACCCAAAATTTTTTTAATGTCGTGCAATATTGCCTTTAATCTACTATGTTTAATGCTTTCGAGCCATTGACTATTTGTAATCAGAAATTCTTCAAAAGTTTTTCTATCTAAAGTAGGAATAGTTTTTAGCATTAAGTTTTCTTCAATATGCTGTACAGTTTTCATGCCAACAAGAGCGCAGAGAAGAGAGGGTGCGCTACGAGTAAATTGGAGGGCACGTTGGCAGTCTGTTAAGTTTTCGCCCAAATCTTTGGCAAGATTAGCAGGAATTTGACCAACGAAGCGCGTTTGAGATAAAGATTTGCTGGCTATGGGTAGAATATTAAGCCGATCGCAAGTTTCTAAAATAGTTAGTTCCTCTCCATCTAATGTTTGATTTTTCATTAGCAGAGCTTCTGACATTGCGAGGTTAAGAGGAAGTTGAATAAACTTAAATCTGTCTTGTTTTGTACCTGCGGCTTCTTTTGCTAAGTTTTTTATTTTTGTTAAATTCAAATGAAGAGTGGATTTAGGAGATAAGCGAAAACCCTCCCAAGTAGCAATTCCGTAAGCAGAAATTTTTCCTGCATCAGCGGCTTTTTCTAGTACCTCAAAAGCGGATTTTAAACGAGCATAAAATTTATCTCGTGTCATGGAGATAAGTTGTCGTTCTGGGTTATGGATAAAGTAGATATCAATTGTTTCGAGTCCCAAGTTTGTCAAGCTGCGATTGAGTTGTTCTTGGATAAATTGCGGATGTATACAATATCTTTTCCCGACTAAATCGGTCATTTGAACATCATATTTACCTTCCTCGACATACTCTTTATAGAATGATTTTCTTCTACTATTTTTTGGATAGGGAAGAATACCTCCTTTACTTGTAATAACAAGTTCGTCTCTTGAAGCTTGTTGTAATTCGATAAGTTGACTAATACCTTTTCCTATACTACGTTCTCCTTCTTGATGGCGATAGCTAATAGCTGTATCTATTAGGTTAACTCCTCTACGTACTGATTCAACTACAGCATTTTCAACTAAAGTATTGGTTTGTTCATCAGTTTTTCCGAGACAGGTTCCTAAACCGATTGAACTAATTAACAAATCATCAGCAGTGCGAAAATAGGTCGCATCGTAATGCTTTTGGTGCTTTTCTTTATAACCTTGGGTTCCTTGTGGTGTTGCTTTTCCTAAAATCATGATGATATTTATTAAAGAGTCAAGATATTGAAGTGGGTATGCCAAGTTTTGATTTTTGAATTTAATTTCTAAATTCAGCAATTAAATTCACCTATAACTTTAATGATTAATCAGTTGTTGAGGAGCATCTAAAAAACCATTATCTATCAACCAAGAAAAATAAGTTGAAAGTAGTTTTTCATCTGCTACCGCACAAGTTATTGATGTACTTACTAATTGATTAAGAGTATTGTTAAAATTGTCTGGCGCATGTGATGAATTTAATGAATCTAAAAGGTCAATATTCTTTGAAGTATTTTTTTCTTTATCGATAAAGAAAGGTATGAGAGGATATAGTGGATTATCTGTAGAAATTTCAGATAAATTGTGAAGTTTTGCTTGCCATTGTTTACTAGACATTTTTTGCAAAGGATAGCCTTCATTGCGAATCCATTCAAATAATTTGGCGGAGTTAATCGGCTGGGGATTAGATAAATGGAAGATGTGATTTAATGATTTTGATTTTTCTTGTTGTGATAAGTAAACAATGGCTTTAGCTATATAATCTACAGGAGTCATATCTACTATTGAATTTACCTCGGGAAAGCATTCTAATTGAATAAAGCCCCGAATCATTCTAATTAAGCGATCGTTGATGTTCGTAACGCCATTTTTACTGTCCCCCGATACTCTTCCTAGTCTATAAATAGAAACGGGCATCCCTCTGGAATGAGCCTGGGAAATCAACTTTTCGGAAACCCATTTTGTTTGAGGATAGCCGCCAGTTGGAACTTTTGAATACTTGAATTTGTCAAGTTGGGAAATTTTTGTGATTTGAGAATGTTCTGTGGAAGTCAAAACGCTGAGAGTCGAAATATAGTGTACGGGTTTCAGTTTGATTTGACTTGCTAATCTCAAGACTTCTTGAGTACCACCTACATTACTAGCTTCAAGCATCGAGTAGGGATAAACAAGATTAGTTACTGCACCATTGTGATAGATAATATCCAGTTTGTCAGCTAATTCTTGGAATTCTGCCTTAGTTAATCCCAAATACGGTTGAGATAAGTCTCCCACAATGGGGATAATTCTATCATTAAAAGATTCTTGCCAAAGTAAGTATTTTTTGAGATTATTTATCAGTTTATTTTTAGCTGGCTCTTGATTAGTAACACGAACTAAACAATAAACATTTGCTTGTTTGTTTTGCAATAGTTCATAAAGTAAAAATGCTCCGAGAAAACCAGTGGATCCAGTTAAGAAAATATGCTGGAAATTGGTAGAATATTCAAATCTTGTAGAATCTGGATGAATGCTGGAATCTAAAGTTGCTTTGGTGTTTAAAGTTTGTATAATTTCTGTTTGAGTTGTTGACTCCGGAATGTATTTAGATTGACAGCAACTTATTATTTCTTGTAATTTTTCAATAAAACTATTCGCCAAATTTTCGATTGTTTGTTGACAATGAATTGCTTTACTATAAGTCCAATCTAGTTTTAGCTCACCATTGGTTACAATTCCATTAATATCAATTAAGTGACTCCGATTTCCCTGTAAACTACGACTAATACCTTTTGATTCTGCTGCTGGGGTAAACAATGATGATTCAGCTTGCTGTTGGTCAAATTGACCTAGATAATTGAATTTAACTTCGCCTGTATGGGAATGCAGTTTGAGTTGAGAATCACTCATATATCGTAGTAAACCGTATCCAATTCCACGTTCGGGTATTGAGCGCAGTTTTTTCTTAACTGCTAATAAAATATCTTCTGTTTGGGAACGATCTTCGGTTTCAAGCAAGACAGGAAAGACGGTGGTAAACCAACCGACTGTACGGGATAAGTTCGCATCGGGAAAAAGTTCTTCTCTTCCGTGCCCCTCCAAGTCAATAGTTAATGTTTGCTTACCTGTCCATTGATTGAAAGCTTGTAGTAGTGCAGTTAAAAGAACATCATTGATTTGAGTCTGATATATTGCTGGTACTTTCTGTAAAAGTTCTTGAGTATCTATTGCACTTAGTTTTACTGATATAGTTTCAGCTTCAGCTATGGTATTTTTACCATTAGAAAAGTCTACTGGTAGAGAAGTGAGTTGTGTTTGTGAAGAGTTTTGCCAGTATTCTAACTCTTTTTGTAGTTTAGGCGATCGCGCATATTCTTTGAGTTTTTCTGCCCATTTTTTGAAAGAAGTGGTTTTGGCTGGTAGTTTTACGACTTCACCTTGAGTTAGTTGCTGGTAAACTTGTTGAAAATCTGAAAGTAATATTCGCCATGAAACTCCATCTACTACTAGATGATGAATTGCAATTAACAAGCGCGATGGTTGTTCTGCACCTAGGTTAAATAAAGCTACTCTAATTAAAGGACCATCAGATAAGTTTAAACTTTTTTGTAATTTGGTTGCTGCTACGGAGATTTCTGCTGTTTGTTCGTCGGGTGTTTTACTGCTTAAATTAATGCGTGTAAATGGTATTGTTTCTGATGGAAGAGTGTTAATTTGCTGCCAACCAGATTCGTTGTAATCAAAACGCAGACGTAAAGCATCGTGCTGTTCGATTATATGCTGCAATGCTTGCTCTAAAATGACTGGGTTAAGAGTTTGCTTTACTTGGAATAAAAACGATTGATTCCAGTGGTGGGAATTAGCAAAGTTCTGCTCAAAAAACCAGTTTTGAATTGGTGTTAAAGGTACTTCACCAGTTACCAATCCTTGTTCTGCATTAATGACGTAATTAGTTTGTGTTTGCTCTAATAAAAGTGCTAATTCAGCGATAGTGGGTTTTTCAAATAGCTGTTTGGGAGTAATTTGCAAACCTGCTTGATTGGCTTTGGCTATGATTTGCATACTAAGGATAGAATCTCCACCCAATTCAAAGAAGTTATCATTAATTCCGACTTGATTAACTCCAAGAATTTGAACCCAAAGTTCTGTTAATTTTTCTTCTACCAGATTACGAGGTGCAACAAAAGTTGTGGATGATAATCCTTGAGTGGTGGGATTTGGTAAAGCTGCGCGATTTATTTTTCCATTGGGTGTTAAAGGTAAAGCCTGCATCTGCACAAAGGTATTTGGTACCATGTACTCTGGTAAATGCTGTTGCAAAAAGTGACGCAGATCATCAGTAGTAACTGTCCGTGTGAAATCAGCTACTGTATATGCAATTAAGCGCTTGTTACCCGATTTATCTTCTTTTGCTATGACTACGGTTTCTTTGATTGCTGGATGTTTAAGCAGTGTTGTTTCTATTTCTCCTAATTCAATGCGATATCCATGAATTTTTACTTGATGGTCAACTCGTCCAATAAATTCAATATTTCCATTGCTTAAATAGCGAGCTATATCCCCAGTTTTATATAATTTTTCTGAAAGTAAGAATGGATTAGAGATAAACTTTTTATTGGTCAATTCTGGTCTGTTGAAATAACCTCTTGTAACTCCTGCACCCCCAATATATAATTCACCAGGAGTCCCAACAGGAACGGGTTGCAAATTGGTATCTAATAGGTAAATTTTGATATTAGGAAGAGGACGACCAATAGGAACTGTTTTTGATTTTTGATTATCGCTATATAATTTTGAATCTACTTGATAAACTGATGCTCCAACAGTTGTTTCTGTAGGACCGTAATGATTAAATATTTGGCAGTTACGAGCAAAGCTTTGTAATTGTTCAATTAACTTCCAACTAGAAACTTCACCGCCTAAAATCAAACATTGTTTTGGTAAAATTTGTTCTGGATGGGAAGATGTTAATAAGGCTTTGAGGTGGGTAGGAACAATTTTTAAACAGTCGATAGAATGCCGAGCAAAATATTCTGCGAATGCTTCTGGGTGAGAAGCTGTTGGTTGTGAAATGATATGCAAGCAAGCTCCCGAAGCCAAAGCAGGAAATATAATTGTATTACCTAAATCTGCTGAAAAAGTAGAAACTGTTGCAAAGCTATGACATCTTTCTAAATTAAGCTTTTGCGTAACAGCATAATAATAATTAAGAAGTTGTTGATGTTCAACAGCAACTGCTTTAGGTTTACCAGTTGAGCCAGAAGTAAATAGCAAATAAACTAGATTGTTTAGTCTAACTTCACTGCTCGGATTATCTTGTTTTTCATTACTAATAGCCTCTGCATCTTTATCCAGCGATATTATTTGTAGAGTCTCTTGAGAAAGATTAGCTGATAGTTGTTGCTGAGTTATAACTATATTTATATCAGCATCTTGTAAGCGGAAGATTAAACTGTCTCTTGGTAATGTCGAATCTAAAGATAAGTATGCTGCACCTGCTTTGAGAATACCTAATAGCGATATGATAAATAACGGCGATCGCTCTAAATAAATTCCCACAACTGTCTCTGGCTTTACTCCCAATTTTTGTAAATATCGAGCAAGTTGATTAGCACGATTATTTAATTGAGCGTATGTTAATTGTTCATTTTCAAATACAATGGCTATTTTATTTGGTTGAATTTTTACTTGCTGTTCAAATAACTGATGAATACATTTATCTTGAGGATAATTTTTGTCCGTATTGTTAAAATCAAATAATAGTTGTTGTCTTTGTTGAATGCTAAGAATATTGAAAGAATCTATTGGAGATTCCGGTTTCTGGATTACTTCTGCGATTAAATTTTGGAGTTGTAAAAGTAAAGACTGAATATCTGTTACTGAAAATAAACTTTGGTCGTAATGAATTTGCGCTAATAAGCTATTTGTTTGATGAACTATTTTAAGTTTTGCTTTGAATCTTTCTAAGTATGATAATTTCTGATGAATGGAAAATGCAGTTTCATTTCCATAATATTTACTTTGCTGTTGTTCGTATTCAAAGCAGCAAGAAAAGAACGGAAGCTGATTTTTGTTACTCTTTAATCTTTCAAGCTGTGTAGTAGTAAAATATTCCTGCCATTTTTCAGCTTCATCTATATTTTGATTTATACAGGGTAATAAGTCACTAAATTTTAAATTATTTTCTAAGTCATAACTAATTGGTAAATAATTAGCAAATAAACCGATAGCAGATTGTAATTCTTCATATTTTCTACCGTAAAAAAGATTACCAATAATTATTTCTGCTTGTCCTGTAATTCGCCAAAGTAAAATTTGCCAGCAGGTAAGAAAAAATGTAGAAATAGAGATATTATATTGTTGTGCTAATACTTCGATATTTTTAAATAAATCTAAATTCAATTCCCAATTTAAAAATTGAGGATGAAAATCAGTTTCTGGATTATTTATTTTTTCTAGAGGTAAATTTATATTGAATAAATTAAAATCACAAGATTTCTGCCAATATTCTATTCCTAATTTAGCTTCTTCTTGTTCAATAGTTTCGTTTTGCCATTCTGCAATATCTGCATATTGTAATGGTTCTTCTAGGCTTTCTTCTATCTGATTACCGATTGCATAATAATGACTAATTTCTTTAGTTAGATTATTAATCGTAGTTGTGTCAGCACAAAGAGTCGGTAGACTAATAGCTAATATATGTCGAATCGGTGAAATAGTAATGATGGAAGCATATAAAAGTGAATCTTGTTCAAAATCTAAACTTAATTGATTCAATTCAGATATAATAAGCTGAATTTTTTCTTGCTGTTGTTCAGCTTCTAAACTACTTATATCTTGATAATCAATTGATGGTATAACATCATCATTTATTACCTGAAGAGGTATTGTCATTCCAGATAAACAACGAAAAGTAGTACGGAGGATTTCATATTTATTGATTACTTTTTCTAAGGATATTTCTAAACTTTTGAAATCAAGATTTCCCTCAATCAGAACTGTCCAATATACGCGATTGGGTAAACTGCTATCAATTTGTTGTAATGACCAGATATATTTTTGTTGAGGAGAAAGTTTAAATCCTTCAATTGTTGGCTTATTCATAATAATTATCCATTAGTTTTAGATATTTTGGTTAGAATTTAAGATTCAAACAGCTTGTAAAATTTGAATTTATTATTTGTTGATTTATTCTGAAGTTTATCTAATTAAAGTATTATTGAAATAATAAATTTAAGCCATGCCAACTACAACCTTTCGAGAACCTGTAAATGGTTTGCGTCCATGTGCTGCTAATATATTATCTAGTAACAAGATATCGCCTTCTTGCCAGGGAAAGATGATTGATTCTTGTTGATATACTTCTCTAATTTCTGCTAATACTGCTGCTTCAATTGGAGAACCATCACCGTAATAAGCATTTCGTGGTAATTCTGATTCTTTATAGTTTTTAAAAAGACTTTCACGAACATTAGAGTCTAAATTTGAGATGTGAAATAAATGAGCTTGATTAAACCAAACTGCTTCTCCTGTTTGAGGATGTTCAACTACTGCACTACAAATTTGACGGGTTTGCAAGGAATCTTCGTCTTTCCATTCAAAGTCAATTCCAGCGCGATTACAGTAGTTTTCAACTTCTATTTTTTCAGTGGTTTGAAATACATTTTGCCAAGTTAAATCTAGATTATTACCATAATTCCTAACGTACATTACTTTTTTTTGAATAAATAAATCTTTAGTTTGATTGGAAACATGTTGAAAAACTTTGCGACTATCAGCAATTGGTGTTTCTCCTCCCTGTTGTGCTTTTTGCAGACAATAAAAAGCAATTTTTTGTGGATAATTTCGGGAGTATGACATCTCATTATGTAATGGGATGGATTGAGTAGCAGGATATTCTGTAGAAGTGTAGATATTACCACTTACTTGAGTTCTAGGTGTGGAACGATAAGAGTATTGCAGCAAATCTCCTGCAATTGTTTTGATAAAATCTGCAAATTCAGAAATATCATTTACTTTAAAGTTACGGAATAAAATTCCTCCATGTTGTAGTAATTTGTTCTCAATAAACTCTTTTTGACTTTTAGCCCAATTTACTAGACTTAATTCCTCGACGTTAGGTGTAATTATTAAAGGAAGTGAACTTTCAGAATTTAATAAATTTAGCTTAGTTAATTGTTCTTGTGAAATACTGATGGTTTTGCGTCTAGATGCTAATTTTTTGATATTAGGCTTATTTATTTTTGGCTGAGTCATATTAGTTATTGCGGATAGCCTTACGTTTGGTTAATTTTAAAGTTTTTATTCCTGTTTTTGCGGTTTCTTTTTCTGCTAATTCTTTGATTTTATTTGTTCTCTTGGTTAGTTCTTCCACTATGTTTTCGTTCTCATGAATTTCTAATGGATTAATAGCCATTATTGAGAGAATATTGGTGTAATAATTACCAATATCTTGAGCTTGCTCGTAGGATAATTTTTGAGGGTCGCATTCTAAAAATAATTTGACATCAGAAGAAATCAAATCTAAACTAAATTGTGCAAGTAGAACAAATTCTTTTATTGCAAAACCTTTGATATCTAAAACCTCTAATTCGCTGGATTTTTGTAAATTTTGATAGCGATGAAAATGGGTGAAATTAAAAGAAGTTTCAAATAAATTTTCTCCACCCAGGTCTTTTTTTATTTGGGACATAGGATACCAGCGATAGGGAAGCAACTCTTGTTCTAATTCAAAGGTTTGTTTTACTAAATCTATCCACGAACCGCTATTGAAACTGACACGAAATGGTAAAGTATTGAGGAAAAGTCCTAACACGCGATCGCCATCTTTAGTTTCTGCTCTACCATTAGTTGAAAGTCCGGTAATTACGTCTGATTTACCACTAAGTAAACCGATGGCTTTTAAGTGTGCGGTGAGTAATACACTTTTTAACGGAACGGTAGCAGACTTTGCTAAGTCTTTCAATCCTTGAGATACTTTCTCAGAAATTGCTACATCTATAATTAAGTTTTCTGGTGTGTGATTATTTGCATTTGAAAAACGCCAGCGTGGTATTTCGCTTTGAATGGCTCCTGTTAGTTTTTGTAACCAGTATTGACGATTATCAGTTGAATTAATTGCTTTTTGCTGTAAAGCAACAAAATCTCGAAAAGTAATTGTTGGTGGTGAAATAGAATAGTTTTGTTTGTTGATTAAAGAGAAGTATTCTTCAAACAATTCACTCAACATTAAAGCTAAACTCCATCCATCAAGAATCGCGTGGTGGAAAGTAAGAGTAAACTGAAATGTTTCTGGAGTAGTTTGATGAATTTTTAACCGCAGCAGTGGTGGTTGTGCCCAGTCAAATTTATGCTGTTTTTCTGTTTCTAAAAATTCTGCGATTATTTGTTTTTGCTTTGATTCAGAAAGATGATGTAAGTCTTCAAAATGTAAAATAACAGATACTTTTTGCCCAATAATCTGTAAAGGTTGACTGAAATCTCCTAAATTAAAACAAGTACGCAGTATAGGATGACGATTTACTAAATTATCAACGGCTGTTTGTAAGTTTTTTAATTGTAATACTGCTTTTAAGTGGAAACTAGAGACATTATGATAAATATTAGCATTAGGATTATATTTACTGTAAAAAAGCATTCCCATTTGCATTGTTGTTAGGGGATATGCATCTTCCACAGTTTCAGATAATTTTGCTCGATCTGCTGCGGTAATTAAACTGAATGCCCGATTGGATTGATAATTGAGATTAATCGATTTTTTCTGAGTGAGATTTTTAGCTAACTCTTCAATAGTTTGATGTTTAAATATTTCTTGGATAGATAAATCGAAACCACGTTCCCGTACTTGAGAACAAACTTGAATACTGCGAATAGAGTCGCCACCTAAAGCAAAAAAGTTATCGTATATGCCTATTTCTTCTACTTTTAATACCTTACTCCAAATTTCAGCTAAAGTTTTTTCTTTAGTTGTTCTAGGAGCAAGATAATTTTCTTTTAATTCCGGTCGGCTGGTATCGGGTATTGGTAAGACTCGACGATTTACTTTACCATTGGGGGTTAGAGGTAATTTTTCTAGAAATACGAAATTTCCAGGAATCATATAATCTGGTAATTTATGCTGGAGAATTGTACGTAGTTCGTTGATGGTTGGTGTTTGTTTTTCAGGAACGACATAAGCGACTAAGCGCTTATTGTTTAGATCATCTTCTCTAACCATTACAATGGCTTGACTTACTGCTGAATTTTGAGTCAATACCGCTTCTATTTCTCCTAATTCTATGCGAAAACCTCGTAGTTTTACCTGGTGGTCAATACGACTGATGAACTCAATATTACCATCTGCTTGATAACGTACTAAATCCCCTGTTTTGTAAAGATATGATTCTGAATTCTTATCAAAGGGATTGGGAATAAATTTCTCATTTGTTAACTCAGATTGATGTCGATAGCCACGAGATAAACCATCACCTCCAATATAGAGTTCCCCATTAACTCCTATAGGTACTGGTTGTTGATATTTATCTAAAATATAGGTTTGGGTATTAGCAATTGGACGACCAATAGGAACAGTTTTTTCCTTTTCTTTAAGTAGATGGATGGTAGACCAAATAGTTGCTTCCGTCGGACCATATAAATTCCAAACTGAACTACCATTCTTTTGTAATTCTGCTGCTAGTCTTGGGGATAAAGCTTCACCACCGCAAAGAACTTTTAATTTTTTATTACCACTCCATCCTGCTTCTAATAACATTCCCCATGTAGATGGAGTTGCTTGCATGATTGTGACTTTTTCTGTCTCTAATTTATTGAGTAATTGAATTCCGTCTCTAGCAGTTTGACTGCTGACAATTACTACTTTTGCTCCTACCATCAAAGGCAGAAAAAGTTCTAATCCAGCTATATCAAATGATAAAGTTGTCACTGCAAGGAGAATATCTTTCTCTGTGATTCCAGGGTTAGAACTTAGGGAATAAAGAAAGTTAACTACATTGCGATGATTAATTTGTACACCCTTCGGCTTACCTGTGGAACCAGAAGTGTAAATTATATAAGCCAAGTTCTCAGCTTTTAGATCGCATGGGAGATGATTTTGATTTTCTTGAACATTCGCTTTCCAATCTCCATCTAGACAAACTACCTCAGCTTGATGAGATGGTAGCTTTGTTTGTAAATGCTGCTGTGTGAGCAACACCGGTACTTGAGCATCCGACAGCATAAAATCCAAACGTTCTTGTGGATAGTCTGGATCTAACGGTACATAAGCTCCACCAGCTTTGAGAATTCCCAATATCCCCACTACCATTAAAATTGATCTTTCTACACAAATACCAACTGGTACTTCTGGTTTTACACCTAGTTTTTGTAAATAGGATGCTAACTGATTTGCTTGTTTATCAAGTTGTGTATAAGTTAACTTTTCGTTGTCAAAAACTACTGCTACAGCATTACTGCATCGCGCAACTTGTGCTTCAAATAATTCATGGATACATTGGTTGTGAGGATAATCAACTTGTGTAGAATTCCAATCTATTAATAGCTGATATCGCTCGGTTTCACTGAGCATTGGTAATGCTTTTAACTGTTCTTGGGGATGTGCTACCATTGCAGCGATTAGAGTCTTGAGATGTCCTAACATCCGCTTGATGACCGTAGTATCAAAATAGTGCTCTTCATACATAATAGTCAGTGATAACTCTGTGTCTGGAACTACCATAACTGTTATCGGATAGTTCGTTGCACTAATCCCAGAGACATCGTTAATAGTCAAATCTGCAATTTGCTCGCGAGAACCGGTGAAAGGATAGTTCTCAAACACCAAAATACTTTCAAATAAAGGTAGTCCCTGCGGTATATCGCTCCATTTCTGCACGTCTACTAACCGACAATATTCGTACTCACGCAATTCTGCTTGTCGAGATTGAAGTTCTCGTAGCCAGGGTAGCAATCTTTTTTCACCATCCACATTCCATCTTAGAGGTAAAGTATTAATGAATACTCCTATCATCGATTCGCTACCCTCTAGCGCTGGTGGACGACCGGAGGAAGTAATGCCAAATATGACATTTTCTTCACTGCTATAGCGACTTAAAAGTAAAGCCCATGCACCTTGAATTATCGTATTTATTGTTAGTTGAGATTTCCTTGCGAAAGATTGTAAATCTGCTGTGAGTATCTTTGATAATTTGATGTTTTCTTCGGCATAAACTGCTTGTTTATCTATTACATCACCAATATATTTTTTCACACCCAAAGGTGTAGTAGTCTCTACTCCTTTAAGATAATTCTGCCAAAACTTTTCTGCTTGAGACTGGTTTTGCTGGCTTAACCAGGTAATATACTTTTTGTAAGCAGATGGTGGTTTTAAATACAAATTTTTACCCTTACACAAAGCTTGATAAAATTCAAAAACTTCTTGTATTACTAAAGCACGAGACCAACCATCTGAGATTAAATGATAGTTAGTCCAGATAAATTCGTATTCGTCATCGCTCAATTGTATTAATGTTAACCGCATCAAAGGAGCTTGAGACAGTTCAAAACCACGCTGTCTATCTGTACGAGCGAAAGCTTTTAATTGCTGTTTTTGTAAAGTTTGAGAAGTATTTCGCCAGTCTAGTTTTTCTAATGGTAATTTTACGTTTTTGCTAACAACTTGCAGTGGTTTTTCTAGCTCTTCCCAGTAAAAAGCTGTACGTAATATGCTATGTCTAGCTAAAATTTGCTGCCACGCTTGTTCAAATGCGCCAAAATTTAAATTACCCTGAATGGAAATACTCATTTGTTGGCAGTATACTCCTGACTCAGCGTTATAAAGTATATGAAATAACAATCCCTGCTGTATGGGTGAAAGTTCGTATATATCTTCAATATTATTTGTTTGCATAAGAAGAGGATAAAGAGTTTTTTTTTAATTTTATTTTTAAACGCAAAGGGGCGCTGAGGTTTATTTATTGCTGATTTTATTAATTAATTTGTCTAAATCTTGTTGATTAATTTCTGCTTCTGGGAAGTCGGAAGGAGTAAATCCTATTGTTTCTTGTGATTGACAAAGGTTAATTAAAACTTTTAATAATTCCATGAAATTTTCTGCTAGATTAGCAATCGTATTACGGTGATAAATATCTTGGCTGTAAGTCCAATTCACATGTAACTGAGCTTGGAGAACTAAACTATTAATTTCTAGCAGATAACTGCGATGTCCTTGCGAACTGCTTTCTGCTGCAATAGAATCAGCTACTGGTGTAAACAAAGAGGATTCTTGAAATAGCTGGTCAAATTGTCCCAAATAATTAAATTTAATTTCTGGTTGGGGTAATTTTTCTAGCTGGAAAGATATTTTTTCATCTTGGTTTAAATAACGTAGTAAACCATAACCAATTCCACGCTGGGGAATTCCGCGTACTTGTTCTTTTACTGTTTTTAACTGTTCTATTAAATCTTCCTCTCGACCCAAATTCAATAACAATGGAAAAATACTAGAAAACCAACCCACTGTACGAGATAAGTCTATATCCTCAAAAATTTCTCGTCCGCTATCGTCTAAAGCTATCAATTGATGAGTAGTTCCGGTGAATTTAACCAAAACATTTGTCAAAGCAGTTAATAATATTTCATTGATTTGTGTCCGATAGATAGTGGGTACTTCTTGTAATAAGGCTTGAGTTAATTCGACACTCAAAGTAGTTGATAAAGTTTGTGCAGTAGCTATAGTATTCTTACCCCCATTATTGTCTACTGGTAAAGGTACAACTTGTTGAGGTGATGGTGTTAACCAGTAATTTAATTCTGATGCTAAGGCTGAAGAATTAGCATACTCTTGCAGTCGCTCTCCCCATTCTTGAAAAGAAGTTGTTTTAGGTGATAATTTGATAGCTTCACCTTGAGTGAGTTGTTGATAAACTATTTGTAAATCTGTCACTAAAATCCGCCAAGAAACTTCATCCACAACTAAATGGTGAATAATAATCAAGAGACGACTGGGTTGAGCAGCACCACAGTTAAACCAAGCTACTTGCATCAAGGGAGTTGAAGACAAATCGAGGCTTTTGTGTAATTCAGTCGCAGTATTTATAATTGCTGCTTGTTGCTCCGTGGAAGAAAGCTGGGAAAAATCGTATTGAACAAAAGGGATAGAGTTATTATAATCAGCATTAATTTGCTGAATTTCCGATGTTGTCTGGATAAAATACAAACGCAATCCATCGTGATGTTCTAACAAATATCCCAACGCTTGTTGTAGTAACTCTGGCTTAAGAGGCTGATTTAATTCTAGTAAAACTGATTGGTTCCAATGGTGCGCTTCTGAAAATTTTTCACTAAAGAACCACTTTTGAATTGGTGTCAGGGGAACTTCACCTGTTACTATTCCCTGTTCGGCTTTAATTGCTGTTACTATACCTGCAACTTGAGCTAATTTAGCAATAGTTTGATGTTCAAATAGTTGCTTGGGAATCAATTGTAAACCTACTGCTTTCGCTTTCGCAATAATCTGAATACTGAGGATAGAATCTCCACCTAATTCAAAAAAGTTATCATTAATTCCTACCTGTTTTACTCCCAACACTTCACGCCAAATTTCAACTAATATTTTCTCATTTTCAGTTTGAGGTGGAACGTAATTTGCAGCTAATTTTTGTGTAGATGTATCCGGTGCTGGGAGATTTTGACGGTCTATCTTACCGTTAGATGTTAAAGGTAGAGTATTTAGAGATACGAAGGTATTGGGAATCATATATTCCGGAAGTTTTTCTAATAGGAATTTCCGGAAATCACTGTTGTTAGGAACAGGCTGCTGTGTTGGTACTATATAAGCTACCAATCTTTTGTTATTGGGAATATCCTCACGCACTGTTACCACTTGTTGTTTGATAGCAGGATGTTGGCTTAAAACGGCTTCAATTTCCCCTAATTCAATACGGAAACCATGAATCTTAACTTGATTATCTATCCGTCCAATAAACTCAATTTTACCATCTGGAAGATAGCGTCCTAAATCACCAGTTTTGTATAGTTTATCTGAGGATATGAAAGGGTTTTGAATAAATTTTTCTTGAGTTAAATCTGGACGATTAAGATAACCTCGGGCTACAGAAGCACCAGCGATATAAATTTCACCAGGAATTCCAATTGCTACTGGTTGCAGTTGTTTGTTTAACAGGTAAATTTGAGTATTCGCAATGGGAAAACCTAGAGGAACTGTTTGATATTTTCTAGAGGATTCTATTAAATAAGTTAGTACACCTACAGTAGTTTCTGTAGGGCCATAATGATTAATAATTTCGCATTCTGGTGACTTTGCTAGTTGAATTTGGTCAATTAAATCCCAATCTGTTGCTTCACCTCCTAATATTAATCTCTTTCTCGGTAAAATATTTTCTGGAGATTCAGCAGCAATTAAAGCTTTGAGATGAGAAGGAACAATTTTTAAACAATCAATTGGATGACGATGAAAATATTCTGCCAAAGCTTTAGCATCGCTAGCTAATTCAGAGGATATTATATGCAGACAACCACCACTACAGAGACTGGGAAAAATCATTGTATTACCCAAGTCAGCAGCTAAAGTAGAAACTATAGCAAAACTGGCTGTGGTATCTAAATTTAATATTGCTTGGATGCTATATGAATAATTTAATAATTGGCGATTTTCAATTAATACACCTTTAGGAATACCAGTAGAACCAGAAGTGTAAATTACATAAACTAGATTTTCTGGAGTAACTTTATTTGTGGGATTGGTATTTTTTTCCTGGCTGATAATTTCCCAGTCACTATCAAGACATATTGCTTCTGCTGTAATATCAGTCAGATTTTCTCGGAGCTTTTCTTCTGTTAAGATCAAATCTACTTGAGCATCTGACAAACGTAAATTTAAGCCTGTTGATGGTAATGCTGAGTCAAGTGGTAAGTAGGCTCCTCCGGCTTTGATAATTCCCAAAATTCCGACAATTGCTGCAATATTTCTCTCAAGATATAAACCTACAATTGATTCCGGCTTAACTCCTTGTTTTTGCAGGTAATGAGCTAATTTATTAGCACGATTATTTAATTCTTGATAAGTTAATTTTTGCTTTTCAAATACAAGCGCAATATTATTCGGTGTACGTTCAACCTGCTCTTCAAATAGTTGATAAATACATTTATATTGTGAGTACTCAACTTGATTTAGATTAAAATCGACCAAAAGCTTTTGACGCTCATTAGCGCTAATAATCTCTAGCTGGTTAATAGGTATATCTGGATTTTTAATACAGCTTCGTAATATGGTATGAAATTGTTCGGCTAAGATGGCGATTGAATCTGCTGAAAAATAATTGACATCGTAGTAGAAAGAGGTTTTTAAATAATTTTCATACTTATGACAAGAAAGTTTTATTTTGAATTTTTCTATACTGCTATACTGCTGCAACATAGAAAAAGATATATTATCCGCAACAATAGATGATGATAACTCCTCAAATTCAAATCCAATTGGAAAAACTAAATCATTGGTTTCAGCCACAAAATAATCTTGCCATTCAAAAGCATCTTCTAAAGCTTTATTAATATTATTTATTAATTCTCGAAAAGATAAATTTTCTCTCAACTTACTTTTAATTGGTATCCAAGTAGCTACAAGTCCTAATAGAGCAGATAATTCTTCATAATCTCTACGATTTACCTTGTTACCAATAATAATATTTTCTTGTCCGGTAAGTCGCCATAAAAGACTTTGCCAACAAGCTAATATAATTGTTGAAACTTCGGTGTTACACTTACTACTTAAACTCTCAATTTTTGCAATTAAATCCCCATCTATTTGTGTTTCAAAAAAACTTATTTTAAATAAATAATCCTCTGATGACTCAGATAAATGATTCTCTAAAGGAAGTTGCCATTTTGTTAAAGTCGAATCATATTGTTGATGCCAGTACTCCTTAGCTGTTGCAGCATCTTCATCTTCTGTAATTAATTGATTCTGCCACTCACAAAATTGAACATATTGGATAACTTCATCTTTTTCTGAGCTATTCTCAATTTGATTGCAGTATAAATTAGTAAGTTCAGAAAATAAATTATTAATTGTCCAGCTATCAGCACAAATTGAGGGTAGACAAATGATTAAAACATGGTAACTTGCCGATAATTTTATCAAATAAAAACGTGATAAATTTTCAGATTCAAAATCAAAAATATCATATTTATACTTTTGAATTAAAGAATCTAATTTCTCTGGCTGTTCTTGCTGATGGTAATTACTTAAATCAATTTCTTCCCATTCAAATAAAGTATTTTCAATGTTGTCATTGACAACCATCACCGGCACTTTAATCCCAGGTAAATGTCGAAAATTAGTTCTGAGTATTTCGTGACGACTTACAATTGTTTCTACAGCTTTTATTAATAAATTTATTTGTAAATCTCCTTTTAAGCTAAAAACACCTTGAGTATTATAAACAGTACTTTCTTGCTGCAAAATCCAAAGACGTTTTTGCCCAGGAGATAAATTAAAACCATTAATAGCTTCATACATATGCTCTCTCCAATTTTACTTTTCTATTTCTTGATTAGAAATCATATCTCCCATTGCCACCACAATTTTTCGCGAGCCTATATAAGGATTTCGTCCGTGAGAAGTTAAAATATTATCCAACATTAAGACATCTCCTTGTTGCCAAGGAAAACTCACCTGGGATTCTCTACAAATTTTTAGTATTTCTTTAACTACAGAGTTTTCAATAGTCGAACCATCGCCATAGTAAACATGACGTGGTAAATTTTCTTCTCCAAATAATGACAGCATATGCTCTTGTACATCTGCTTGCAAACAAGATATATGATGTAATAATAATTGGTTAAAAAATACAGATTCACCTGTTTGCGGATGTTTGATAATTGCCGGACGTACTTGACTCGTTTTTAAGCCACCATTAGACTTCCATTCAAAATTAATTGCTGCTTGGTGACAGTAATTTTCTACTTCTTTTTTATCTGTAGTACCAAAAAAGTCTTGCCAGCTAACATCTAATCCTTCGGTGTAGTTGCGGACATACATTAGTTGTTTTTGCTCGAATTGTGTTCTTAATTTCCCTGGAAGCAATTGCAACAATTTTCTACAATCAACAATTGGCGTTTCTCCCCTTGATTGCGCTGGTTGCATACAAGAAAACCAGATTTTTTGGGGATAGCAATGCATGTGAGAACTTTCGTTGTGAAATAAAATAGCCTGTTCTGAGGGGTAAGGTGTAGAGCCATATACTTTGCCAGAAACCCCCGTGCGCGGTAAATCTCCATAATTTTCAAATAGCTTTGGAGAAATAGCTTGGGCTAATTTTTCAAAGTCTTCTGGTGAAGAAATAGAAAAATTACGAAATAAAATTCCACCGCTTTCAATTAATTTATTTTCTAAAAAATCTCGGTTATTTTTCGCCCAGTCGATAATATCTACATTATTGTTTCCTGGTGTGATGACTAGAGGTAATTTTTCTCCATCATTAAGATAACTAGTCTGGATTAAATTTGACTGTGAAAAATTGACTGCTTTAGGTTTAGCATTAATAAATTTCTTACGTTTAACATTTTTACGCTGCTGTTTTTGCTGTGTTTGTTTTTGTTTCTCAACTTCACTCAATATTTCTAAATCATTTATCCGAGCATCAGGTTGGTTGACGATATTTTCCAGCATAATTTGAAAATTATCTGACATTTTAGCAATTAGATTTCCCTCAAACAGGTCTTCTTTATACTGCCATTTTCCTGTAATACCTTGTTTAGTTTCTGTTAAAAACAGAGCTATATCAAATTTAGCTACTTCCTGTTGAGTTTCTAAAATCTTAATGGTTAATTCCGGTAATTCCAGAGATGATTGTGGGACATTTTGCAGAACAAATAATACTTGAAATAATGGTGTGCTATTTACTCCCCGATTTGGTTGCAAAGCTTTGACTAATTCTGCAAAAGGTAAGTCCTGATGAGCATAAGCATCTAATGTTACTTGACGAACTCTTGCCAGTAATTCCCGAAAAGTGGGATTACCTTTCAAATCATTACGTAAAACTAAGATGTTGATAAAAAAGCCAATCAAAGCTTCTATTTCTTTTCGATTGCGGTTAGCAACATCAGTTCCCACAACAATATCATCTTGATTGCTATAACGCTGTAGCAGAATGTTAAAAGCTGCTAACAAAGTCATAAATAAAGTTACACCTTCTTGACGATTTAGACTATAAATCGACTCAGCTAAATCACCAGGGATTAAAAATGTATGTTCGGCAAGTTTGTTGGTTGGGATTTTTTCTGTATTCTCAGATGTAGGTAACTGCAATACGGGTAAATTAGTACCAAGTTGCTGTTTCCAAAAATCAAGCTGTTGTTGTAAAACATCTCCTTGTAACCATTGTCGCTGCCAAACAGCAAAATCAGCATACTGAATTTCTAATGGTAACAAGGGAGAAGATTCACCGTTACGAAAAGCATTGTACAGTGTAGCCAACTCCCTAGTCATAACCCCCAGCGACCAAGCATCAGAAATAATGTGATGCATAGTCAATAACAACAGGTATTCTGTATCACTCAGTTGCAATAAACAACCCCGGATTAAACAATCCTTAGCCAAATCAAAAGCAAGTTGGACTTGTTCTTTTGCGAGTCTTTGAGTTTCTTGTGTGCGCTCATCTGAACATCGCAAATCTATCACGGGTAACTTCACCTCTAAGCGAGGATGAATGATTTGCACCGCTTGTCCATCAATGCTCTTAAAATTAGTACGTAAGACTTCGTGTCTATTAATGATTTCTTGAAAGCTTTGTTGTAAAGCACTAACATTAAGTTGACCAACAAGACGCACGACAGCAGGCATGTTGTAAAAAGCACTTTCTCCTTCTAGTTGGTCGAGAATCCACAACCTTTCTTGAGCAAAGGATATTGGCAGTTGTTTATCCCGCGATACTGGTAATAATGGTGGTGCTATTGGCTGTGAATCTTGTTGTGACTGTTGAATGAATTCGGCTAAATCGGCTACTGTCGGTGTTGCAAATAATTGTCGCAGGGGAACTTCGATATTGAGATCGGAGCGTACCCGTGAAATAACCTGAGTTGCAAGTAAGGAATGTCCCCCTAATTCAAAGAAGTTATCTTCTATACTGACTTTTTCTATATTCAATATTTCTGACCAAATATTTACCAATATTTGTTCAATGGGATTTCGGGGATTAATATTAGTTTTTGCAGTTGTCTGGTTTGGCGCAGGTAATGCTTTTCTATCGAGTTTACCGTTAGGTGTCAGAGGTAGTGTCTCTATAGTGACAAAAAGATTCGGCACCATGTAGTTGGGTAATCTTTGAGCCACAAAATCGCGAAGTAAGGCTATTTCTAGGTTGCCAACAATATAAGCAACTAATCTATCTTCTGAGGAAATAACTACAGCTTGATTGACTAAAGGATGTTGACTTAAAACGGCTTCAATTTCCCCTAATTCAATGCGGAATCCTCGAATTTTGACCTGGTTATCAATACGTCCGATATACTCAATATTGCCATCTTTTAAATAACGACCCAAATCCCCAGTTTTATATAATCTATTTCCCGATTGATGGTGAATAAATTTTTCTTGTGTTAATTGTGGACGATTGAGATAACCCCGTGCAAGTCCACTACCACCAATATAAATTTCACCTACTACCCCAATTGGTACTGGTTGTTGATATTCATCATATAAATAAATTTGAGTATTATTAATCGGTTTTCCAATTGGAATCGTATTAGTTTCTAATTGTGTGGTTTCTACTTGATAAAATGTTGACCAAATAGTAGTTTCAGTTGGTCCATAAAGATTCCAAAGACTACTACCAGATATTAATAATTGTGAAGCTAAATCATTAGTTAAAGCTTCCCCACCACAAAGAATCTTTAAGTTTGCACAACCTTGCCATCCCGCAGCCAGCAACATTCGCCAGGTGGCTGGTGTTGCTTGCATCACAGTTACCTGCTCAGCATCCATCAAAGAACTGAGTAATTTGCCATCTCCAGTTATTTGCTTTGTTGCTAAGACTAATTTCGCCCCTACTATTAAAGGTAAATACAGTTCGAGAGCGGCAATGTCAAAGCTGATTGTAGTAACAGCTAGAAGAGTATCATCTTTGGTTAATCCTGGATTTTGCTGCATTGATGTCAAGAAATTGACTACAGCATGATGAGCTATTTCTACACCTTTTGGTTTTCCCGTCGAGCCTGATGTATAGATGATGTAGGCTAAATTATTTGAATTAACTTTTGTGATTGGGTTTTCTGTTGGTTGAACAGCAATTTTTTCTCTATCTTGAGTTAAGCAAACTAATGTTTTAATCTTGATATTGTTGAGATTAAATTTAGACGTATCTGTTAATAATATTGAGATTCGAGCATCAGATAAAATTAATTCCAAACGCTGTTGGGGATAAGCTGGATCTAGGGGAATATATGTTGCACCGGCTTTGAGAATTGCTAACAACCCAATCAGCATTTCTGAGGAGCGTTCTAAACAAATTCCTACCTTAGTTTCTGGTTTTACTCCTATTTTTTGTAAATAATGCGCTAGTTGATTGGCTTTTTTATTTAATTGTTGATAAGTTAATTCTTCCGATTCAAATACCACCGCTACAGCATTACTGTTTTTTTCTACCTGCTGCTCAAATAACTGATGAATGCATTTATCTTGGGGATAATCCAGTTGCTTACTATTCCACTGTCGCAATAGTTTTTCTTCTGTTGTAGTCAACAAATTGAAGCTACTTACATCTTGTTTTGGATTTTCCACAATTGCTGACAACAAGTTGTGGAAATGAGCAGCCATACGCTCAATAGTTGACTTATCAAACAAGTCAGTATTATATTCCCATTCGCCCATCAACCCCCCATCAGTTTCCGCGATTGATAGTGTTAAATCAAACTTAGCAACTGTGCGGTTGCTAACTAATTCGCTCAAAGTTACACCGGGTAATTTTACCTCACCAATTGAGGCATTTTGCAGCACAAACATCACTTGAAACAAAGGTGAATAAGCTAAAGAGCGTTGCGGTTGCAATGCTTCTACAACAGTTTCAAAAGGTACATCTTGATGTTCGTAAGCTCCAAGTGTTGTTTCTCTTACTTGTGCGAGTAATTGATTAAAACTGGGATTATTTTCTAAGTTAGTCCTCAGCACCAAAGTATTGACAAAAGAGCCTATCAAAGGTTCTACTTCACTGCGGTTACGATTGGCTATGGGGGAACCGATGACAATATCTGATTGAGAACTGTAACGATACAATAAAGTTGCAAACCCTGCATACAAGGTCATAAATAAGGTAGTACCCGAATTACGAGACAAGCTTTGCAATTTTTGAGTTAAATCATGATCTAAAGCAAAACTTTGAGTAGTACCTCGGTAAGTCTGTACGGTTGGACGAGGATAATCAGTAGGTAATTGTAGTAATTGTGGCACACCATTCAATTGCTGCTTCCAATAGTTGAGTTGAGTTTCTAGTAGTTCCCCGCTCAACCATTGTCTTTGCCACAGAGCAAAATCTGCATACTGAATTCCTAATTCTGGTAAGGGTGATGGCTCTCCCCGGTAAAAAGCTTGATATAAAATTGATAGTTCTTCAATCAATACCCCAATTGACCAACCATCGGCAACTATGTGGTGCATCGTCAGTAATAATACATATTCTGTACTATCTAGTTGCAGCAAATTACATCTAATTAATGGTGGCTTATCTAGGTCAAAGGGGGTAGTTGCTTGTTGCTGTACTTGTTGCTTGAGGACGGTTTCACGTTCTTGTTCTGAGTGTTGCTCTAAGTCCACCAAGTTTATCGGAGTGGTGAGTTCTGAGTGAATTACCTGTGTTGCTGTGCCATTCAAACTGTGGAAACTTGTGCGTAATATCTCGTGACGGCGTACTATTTCTGATAATGCTTGACTCAAGGCATTGATATCTAAGTTTCCACTAATACGAACTGCTCCGGGGATATTATAAGTTGCACTCGACTCTTCTAGTTGGTTGAGGAACCACAGTCGCTCTTGTGCCCAGGATAAAGGTAATTCTTCATCGGAGCTTCTGGGTTGAATTAGAGGAAGATTTAATCCGCTATTGCTAGTACGTAAGTTCGTTAATCTTTGCTCTAATTGAGCTACTGTTGGAGATTCAAAGACTTTACGTAGGGGAATTTCTAAGGAAAAGGCTTCTTGGAGTCTGGAAATAACTTGAGTAGCAAGTAAGGAATGTCCCCCCAATTCAAAGAAGTTGTCGTAGATTCCCACATTTTCCACCTTTAGAACAGAAGCAAAGATACTAGCTATTATTTCTTCACTTTGGTTGCGTGGTGCTACGTATTCGTGTTCTCTCGAAGCACTATCTGGCGCAGGTAATGCTTTTCTATCGAGTTTACCGTTAGGTGTCAGAGGTAGTGTCTCTATAGTGACAAAAAGATTCGGCACCATGTAGTTGGGTAATCTTTGAGCCACAAAATCGCGAAGTAAGGCTATTTCTAGGTTGCCAACAATATAAGCAACTAATCTATCTTCTGAGGAAATAACTACAGCTTGATTGACTAAAGGATGTTGACTTAAAACGGCTTCAATTTCCCCTAATTCAATGCGGAATCCTCGAATTTTGACCTGGTTATCAATACGTCCGATATACTCAATATTGCCATCTTTTAAATAACGACCCAAATCCCCAGTTTTATATAATCTATTTCCCGATTGATGGTGAATAAATTTTTCTTGTGTTAATTGTGGACGATTGAGATAACCCCGTGCAAGTCCACTACCACCAATATAAATTTCACCTACTACCCCAATTGGTACTGGTTGTTGATATTCATCATATAAATAAATTTGAGTATTATTAATCGGTTTTCCAATTGGAATCGTATTAGTTTCTAATTGTGTGGTTTCTACTTGATAAAATGTTGACCAAATAGTAGTTTCAGTTGGTCCATAAAGATTCCAAAGACTACTACCAGATATTAATAATTGTGAAGCTAAATCATTAGTTAAAGCTTCCCCGCCACAAAGAATCTTTAAGTTTGCACAACCTTGCCATCCCGCAGCCAGCAACATTCGCCAGGTGGCTGGTGTTGCTTGCATCACAGTTACTTGCTCAGCATCAATCAAAGAACTGAGTAATTTGCCATCTCCAGTTATTTGCTTTGTTGCTAAGACTAATTTCGCCCCTACTATTAAAGGTAAATACAGTTCGAGAGCGGCAATGTCAAAGCTGATTGTAGTAACAGCTAGAAGAGTATCATCTTTGGTTAATCCTGGATTTTGCTGCATTGATGTCAAGAAATTGACTACAGCATGATGAGCTATTTCTACACCTTTTGGTTTTCCCGTCGAGCCTGATGTATAGATGATGTAGGCTAAATTATTTGAATTAACTTTTGTGATTGGGTTTTCTGTTGGTTGAACAGCAATTTTTTCTCTATCTTGAGTTAAGCAAACTAATGTTTTAATCTTGATATTGTTGAGATTAAATTTAGACGTATCTGTTAATAATATTGAGATTCGAGCATCAGATAAAATTAATTCCAAACGCTGTTGGGGATAAGCTGGATCTAGGGGAATATATGTTGCACCGGCTTTGAGAATTGCTAACAACCCAATCAGCATTTCTGAGGAGCGTTCTAAACAAATTCCTACCTTAGTTTCTGGTTTTACTCCTATTTTTTGTAAATAATGCGCTAGTTGATTGGCTTTTTTATTTAATTGTTGATAAGTTAATTCTTCCGATTCAAATACCACCGCTACAGCATTACTGTTTTTTTCTACCTGCTGCTCAAATAACTGATGAATGCATTTATCTTGGGGATAATCCAGTTGCTTACTATTCCACTGTCGCAATAGTTTTTCTTCTGTTGTAGTCAACAAATTGAAGCTACTTACATCTTGTTTTGGATTTTCCACAATTGCTGACAACAAGTTGTGGAAATGAGCAGCCATACGCTCAATAGTTGACTTATCAAACAAGTCAGTATTATATTCCCATTCGCCCATCAACCCCCCATCAGTTTCCGCGATTGATAGTGTTAAATCAAACTTAGCAACTGTGCGGTTGCTAACTAATTCGCTCAAAGTTACACCGGGTAATTTTACCTCACCAATTGAGGCATTTTGCAGCACAAACATCACTTGAAACAAAGGTGAATAAGCTAAAGAGCGTTGCGGTTGCAATGCTTCTACAACAGTTTCAAAAGGTACATCTTGATGTTCGTAAGCTCCAAGTGTTGTTTCTCTTACTTGTGCGAGTAATTGATTAAAACTGGGATTATTTTCTAAGTTAGTCCTCAGCACCAAAGTATTGACAAAAGAGCCTATCAAAGGTTCTACTTCACTGCGGTTACGATTGGCTATGGGGGAACCGATGACAATATCTGATTGAGAACTGTAACGATACAATAAAGTTGCAAACCCTGCATACAAGGTCATAAATAAGGTAGTACCCGAATTACGAGACAAGCTTTGCAATTTTTGAGTTAAATCATGATCTAAAGCAAAACTTTGAGTAGTACCTCGGTAAGTCTGTACGGTTGGACGAGGATAATCAGTAGGTAATTGTAGTAATTGTGGCACACCATTCAATTGCTGCTTCCAATAGTTGAGTTGAGTTTCTAGTAGTTCCCCGCTCAACCATTGTCTTTGCCACAGAGCAAAATCTGCATACTGAATTCCTAATTCTGGTAAGGGTGATGGCTCTCCCCGGTAAAAAGCTTGATATAAAATTGATAGTTCTTCAATCAATACCCCAATTGACCAACCATCGGCAACTATGTGGTGCATCGTCAGTAATAATACATAGTCTGTACTATCTAGTTGCAGCAAATTACATCTAATTAATGGTGGCTTATCTAGGTCAAAGGGGGTAGTTGCTTGTTGCTGTACTTGTTGCTTGAGGACGGTTTCACGTTCTTGTTCTGAGTGTTGCTCTAAGTCCACCAAGTTTATCGGAGTGGTGAGTTCTGAGTGAATTACCTGTGTTGCTGTGCCATTCAAACTGTGGAAACTTGTGCGTAATATCTCGTGACGGCGTACTATTTCTGATAATGCTTGACTCAAGGCATTGATATCTAAGTTTCCACTAATACGCACTGCTCCGGGGATATTATAAGTCGCACTCGACTCTTCTAGTTGGTTGAGGAACCACAGTCGCTCTTGTGCCCAGGATAAAGGTAATTCTTCATCGGAGCTTCTGGGTTGAATTAGAGGAAGATTTAATCCGCTATTGCTAGTACGTAAGTTCGTTAATCTTTGCTCTAATTGAGCTACTGTTGGAGATGTAAATAAGTCTGCTAATTCTATTGATTTTATCTTTTCGGGAAACTTGATTTTAAATTGATTAAAAATTTTAGTCAGTGAAAGTGAATTAGCACCTAATTCAAAAAAATTATCATGTATTCCGACTTTATCTACTCCTAAAACATCTTGAATAATCTGAGAAATAGTTTGCTCAATTTCAGTTTTAGGCGCTACGTAATTAACATTTAATTCCCCGATAGCTTGTTGAGGATTGGGAAGTGCCAAACGATTTACTTTACCATTTGCAGACAGTGGTAATGCATCAAGAAATATAAAGCCCGATGGCACCATATATTCTGGTAATTTTTCACCGATAAATTGACGTATTTCTTCAGTATTAACAGCAATTTTATTTTCGAGTACTACATAAGCCACCAAGCTTTCTTTGTTATTTTCATTACTAGTAGCTGTTACCACTGCCGAACGAATCTCAGGATGTTGTACTAAAGCAGCTTCAATTTCTCCGGCTTCAATCCGGTATCCGCGAATCTTAATTTGAAAATCGGCTCTACCGAGAAACTCAATATTACCGTCGGGAAGATAGCGTCCTAAATCTCCCGTGCGATAAAGACGACTACCCTTGTGTGGATGAGTAATAAAATTAGCATTAGTTTTTTCTTGATTGCGCCAATAGCCTTTTGCTAATTGAACTCCAGCACAGTACATTTCACCCGCAACCCAAACAGGACAATTGTCAAGAGTTTCGTTGAAAATATAATACTTGGAATTAGCCATCGGTTGTCCGTAGGGAATACTTTTCCAAGTTGGTTCAACTTCCTCTATTAAATAACCAATATTCCAGATAGTTGTTTCTGTGGGACCCCCAATACTGAGGATTTTCAAGCTTTCTGACTCGGGAGCTAATGCTTTGATTCGCTCTGGTAAGCTTATAGGTAGCCAATCTCCACCCATAATTACGACACGTAAACTTTCAGGTAAATTCCTTGAGGTAGTTTCTAAAGTATCTACCAACATTTCCATCATCGTAGGAACTGAATTCCATAGCGTTACTCGTTCTTGTAACATCAATTCAGCCCAGTAATGGGGGTCTTTTACTGTTGCAGCATCAGGAAGAACAATAGTACCCCCCGCACTCAAAAGACCAAAGATATCGTAAACAGATAAATCATGATTGAGAGCGGTAAGTGCCAAAATCCGGTCTTGGGAATTAACATTAAACCGCTGATTGGTGGAGACAACAACATTAACAACATTGCGATGAGTAATCATCACACCTTTAGGTAAACCAGTAGAACCAGAGGTGTAGATGACATAGGCTAGGTCGTCTGGGGAAGAGGAGGGAGGGAGGGAGAGAGTGAGAGAGGGAGGGAGGTAATTAATGGTATCTACGGAAAGTATTTGTATACTTTCATGTATATCAAGATTTTCATTTAACCAGGATTGAGTTAGAACAATCTCAACCTGACTATTTTCTAACAAATATAATAAACGTTCTTCGGGCAATGCGGGATCAATAGGAACGTAAGCAGCACCAGCAGCTAAAATTCCCATTACTGCTACAATCTGCTCCCAACCTTTTTCCATGACAACTGCCACCAATTGATTGGAGGTAACTTCTAGTTGTCGTAATTGATGACCGAGTTGCTGGGAAAGTTCATATAATTCCTCATAGGTAAGATTGCGTTGGGATGAACTAACAGCCAAGTTATGAGGATATTTTTCAACTTGCTTGGCAAACAAGCTGTATAGTGTTTCATCAGAAATCGACATTGTGGTGTCGTTGATGCTTTCACGTTGCGATAATTGCCAAACGGGTATCAGTTGTCTGCTTGTCTCTTCCCAAATTGAATCGGTGGAAGCTAATTGTTTGAGGAAGCGACAATATGTTTCAAACATATCCTCTACCATTCCTTCGGGAAACAATTCGGGGATAACATCCCAGTTAAACAACAAAGCCCCATTTTGCTCGACAACTTGATGGTCTAACCATACTTGGGAGGCTTGACTAATACCATAAACTAGTTCTCCAAATTGACTAAATACAGAGGTCTTTTGACCGATAGCATCAAAGCCCAAGGTACTGGTAAATACAATCGGTATAGCACTAGGAGGTTTTCCTTGCTTGCGTGCTAATTCCCGCATAACCCGTACTCCACTAACGTAGCGATGTTCTAAATCTTGCCACAGTTGTTTTTGCAACCGCATCGCACGGTTAGCAAACGACTCGCTTTGAGAATTATCTACCGTCAATAGAGTTATTGAGGTAAAATCTCCCAAAATATCGTTGACTTGGGAATGTAATGGTAAGCGATTGAATAAAGCCAGGTTCATGGTAAAGCGGGAACTTTTACTCCAAAGAGTTAAAACTTCCGCAAAAGCCGCCATTAAGACTCCAGAAGCAGTTAAACCTGCATTTTGGGCTTTTTGTTTTAAATTTTGCCAAATTTGAGCATCAAGTTCTCCACTCAAACGCTTATTATGATGCTCTTTAATCGAACTGGGATTAACAGCTAAAGGTAATTCGGGAGCGGGAGGAAAATTATCTAAACGATTCACCCAATAATCGAGAGATTGTTTATATAATTCTGTATCTTGCAGCGCTTGTTCTGCTAAAACATAATCCCGAAAAGTCAACTCTAGTGGTGGTAATTCCATCTGTGGATGTTTGCACAATTCAAACCACTCTTCAAACAGACGGAACATACTCCAAGCATCGAATATCTGCAAATCGTAGCTGATATGCAATCGCACGCAGTCATTATCTAAAAGCGTAGCCCGAAATTCAAACAGAGGAAATGTGTCGGTAGGTAATACTTGATGGGACATCCGCTGTCGAATTTTTGCAATTTCAGCAGTAATTATTTCCTCGTCTTCTCCACGCAAATCCAAAACCGGAATTTCATAAACAGGAACTTCTTCTAATACCTGCTGTTGTCCATCCGGTAACACAATAGCCCGCAGCATATCATGACGCTGAATTAATTTCTGTAAAGCTTTATTTAACTGCTCTATATCTAAACCACGACCTTCTATTTCATAGTAGCCATGATTAGCTACATTTCCTAATTCAAATATACCGCTACGACCCACCCAAAATGCGTGTTGAATATCGGTGAGGGGAAATGGTTGGTAGCGATGTTCGGGTGCTGACTGAATAACTGGTAATTCACAAGCATTCACCTGATTCTGACGCAGCATTAATAATAATTCTGCTTTGGATTGTGCCAATTGTTCGCGCAGTTGTGACGATAGCATTCCCTTTGGCGATCGCACTCGCAATTGGTCATCTTCGACCCAAAGTTTGATACCCTTTTGTGTAAGTTCGGCTAATAGTAAATTTAGGCTCATAATATAATTTCCTCCATATCTTCACTCTGGTTGGTTGAGTTGGCTTCCGATATCAGATTAGATAGGGTGAATTGTTCTAGTAAGAACTCCGCTAATTGAGTGATATTGGTGTCTCCAAAAAACCTTTCTATGGGTACTTGTAGTTGTAAATCGGCTTCGATGCGGCTTTTGAGTTCAAAACTCATTAAAGAATCAAGATAATTACTTAAAAACTGTTGTACCTTTATCTTTTCTGGAGATAGTTGTAGTGATTTACTTAAGCATTGTAATAAATAATTTTCTAGAATTTCTTGCTGTTTTGGAACGGGAGTAGCTATAAGTTCTTCTCTAGATAATAAATTAGGTTGATGTTGTAATTTACCATTAGTTTGAGAATTTAATTGAAGACTTTCATAACTAACGCGCTTTAGTTTTACGTTAGTAAATTTTGCCAGTACCAATCCAGTTGCATCAAACAAACACACATTACCAATAATTGTTTGAGCATCTCCGGCAAAATTTTTACCTTTTAACCGAGCATGACACCATAATTGCTCGTTATAATTATCATAAAATTGAAATTTTTCAAAACCGACGATTAAATAACTGTAAGCACTATCAAGAGAGCCAGTAGCAGATAAAATTTGCAAGCAAGCATCAATTTCACCCAAAGGCAAATGATATAAACTTTCCTCTTTTAGTCCTGTTTCTTTAGGGTATTTAACTTTTCCTAGAGCCTCTCCATCTCGTCGCCAAATTTGTTCGAGCATTTGACACTTACTACCCAATGTAGCACCTCGCTCTGCCATCATCTGATAAAATTCAACACTAGAAATTTCTTCATTACATCTTGCTTGAATATCCCTCAAAGAAACTGTTTCAGATGAAGATGGAAATGTCTCTGTTGATATTAAATTCAGTTTACCTCCGGCGTTTAAAGTCCAATCATTTTGATTTTTTTCTTCACCTTGACTAAAAATTTGGAAATAACTAGTTTGGGAATCTTCAGAATTAAAGATTAATTGTACGGTACGTGTTTCTTTATCGGGAAAGGTGAGGGCTGTAGGAACGATTACATCTGTTAAAATGAATTTTTTTGGATCAAATTTGCTATCAAATATTGTTGCTGCACCCGCAAAAGCTATTTCTAAATACACCACAAGATTCATCACGGGTATTCCACCCAGACAATGGTCTTTGACTAATGGTAAAGTATCAATGTTTAACAAAGACTCAAACTGAATCTGTGCAAGTGGAGAACTCAGCTTTTCACCTAATAAAGGATGAGATTGTTGATTAGCAATTTTTCTGGGCTGATATTTAGCTGTATCAATCCAATAACGTTGTCGTTCAAAGGGATAAGTCGGTAATTGTAAACGATTGTAGGATTTACCTTGGTAAAATCCATCCCAATCAATTTCTATGCCTTTTTCATAGAGTATTGCTAAGTTTTGTAATAATACTTGCCAATATTCTTGATTATCTGGTAGAGCAATCAACCAATTATCAATATCGTCTGCGGATAAATATTGTTGAGCTTGTTCTCTTAAAATCGGATTATTACCAATTTCTAAAAACAATTCGCATCCTTCTTTTTTCAGGAAAGAACAACTTGTTTCAAAATTTATTGGTTCTCTAACTGGATTATGCCAATAATCTGCTTTAGTAACCGTTTCAGTTTCTAAAAACTTTCCTGTATTATTATCAATCAGATTAATATTTGCTTGATAAAGCTTAATTTCTGTAGTTATTATCTTATCATTACCATTTTTATCTTGTGTTAGCTGTTCTCTTTGAATAATTAACTTTAAACCATTTTCTAAACTAAAAACCCCAGCAATACAAGCAGCTACATACTCTCCTACTCCTTCACCCATAACTGCTACTGGTTCAATTCCCCATGACAGCCATAATTGAGCGAAAGCATATTCGAGAGAAAATAAAATTAACGGTTTTATATTATGATGAATAACTAAATATTTATCATCATCTAAAATTTCTAATAGAGACTTTTCTAAATATGGTTCTAATATTTCATTACATCGGTCTAAAGCTTGGCGAAATATTGGCTGATTTAAAACTTGACGACCGATATTCAAATTTTGAAAACCATCATCTGTAAATACAAGTAAAATTTTTGTATTTAAATTTAATTTACTTTCTTTAATATCCGCTGTTTGCAACTTTTGATATAACGATTCAACAGAATCAGCAACTAAAGCTAATCGATAATTAAAATGCTTCCGTCCACTGTTCGCAGTAAAACAAATATCAGCCAGAGATGCTCTAGGATATTCATCTAAAAATTGAGAATACTTTTGTAATATTTTTTCCAGAGAATTTTTATTATTAGCTGATAATGTCAATAGATGAAATGAAGGTTCGTGTAGTTTCTTTTCAATTGGTACGGGTGTTTCTTGTAAAATCATATGAGCATTAGTTCCGCTAAAACCAAAAGAACTAATACTAGCTAGACGTTGTTGTCCATCTACAACCCAAGCAGTTGGTTTGGTGGGAATAGTTGCAACCATATCCTGTAAAGAAATATGAGGATTAAGCTCGTTTAAATGTAAATGTGGAGGAATTTCTTTATGCTGCATTGCTAGCACTACTTTAATTAAACTAGCAATTCCCGCAGCAGCTTCCAAATGACCGATATTCGTCTTTACCGAACCAATCATCAAGGGTTGTTCTGAGGAACGATTTTTACCTAATACTTTCCCTAATGACTTTACCTCAATTGGATCTCCCAAAGATGTACCGGTACCGTGAGCTTCTACATAACTAATTTGAGTTGGTTCTACTTTTGCATTTACTAATGCTTCTCGAATAACTGCTTGTTGAGCTTGAGCATTAGGAACTGTTAACCCGCTACTGCGCCCATCTTGGTTAACAGCGGAACCGCGAATCAAAGCTAATATATTATCCCCATCTGCAATTGCATCGCTCATCCGCTTCAAAGCGACTATTCCACAACCTTCACCCCTACCATAACCATCTGCTTTTGCATCAAAGGTTTTGCAGCGTCCATCCACACTCAGCGCTCTTAATTTAGACATCGCAATAGTGGTTTGCGGAGATACCATCAAGTAAACTCCTCCAGCTAATGCTTGACGACATTCTCCAGTTCGCAAGCTTTGACAAGCTAAATGAACTGCTACCAATGAAGACGAACAAGCTGTATCTACCGCTAAAGCTGGTCCTTGTAAACCAAGAAAATATGATAAACGACCGGCAGCTACACTTAATGCATTACCTGTTGCAGTATAAACATCAATATCTGTAGCACCTAAAGCAGCTTGTTGAGCGTATTCGTTGAGGCTGATACCAACAAATACTCCAGTTTTACTTTCGTTGAGCTTATCTGGTGCTATCCCTGCATTTTCCAGTGTTTCCCAACTAACTTCTAATAACAATCGCTGCTGGGGATCTAAGCTAGTAGCTTCGCGGGGTGTGAGTCCAAAAAATTCCGCATCAAATTTATCTATTTCATCTAAAAATCCACCGTACTTACAGTACATTTTGTTGGCAGTTTCCGGGTTGGGGTCGTAATAAGCATTAATATCCCAACGTTGTCGAGGTATTTCCCCAATAACATCCACCCCATCGCGCAATAATTTCCAGAAAGACTCCGGACTATTCGCACCACCCGGAAAGCGACAACCCATACCAACTATAGCTATTGGCTCAGTTTGCTTATTCTCAATTTGCTCCAGTTTTTCTTTCATTTCTTTAATGACTAAAACTGAGCGCTGTAGTGGTGATAGTTCTTCAACGTTAGGGGCAGTGTTACTCATTTTAATTTCTTCCTAGGGCTGCCAATTCTTGATTAATAATTTCTGATAATTCTGATTCTGAAAGTTGTTGAATTTCTGCTAATTTATCAGCTTGTTGTTGAATATTTTTTTCAGGTTCTTGTTCGGTTTTAACTACAGAATCTAAAGACACTACATCCTGGAGCAAGTAATCGGATAAAACTTCAATATTAGGGTATTCAAATGTCAAAGTTGAACTGAGAGAACATCCTAATTTGACTTGCAAAATATTCTTCAATTGCAGAGCCATCAAAGAATCCATACCCATATCAAAAAAGCCAATCTGTGGCTCTATTTGTCGGGATAATTCCAAACCTAAAACTATTGCAACTTCTTTTTTGATTTCTTCAATTAAAACAGCTTTTCGTTGATTAACAGCAGTATTTTGTAAGCGCTGTAGAATTTCGGCTTGTTGTACTGTTGGTTTAAGCGAATTTACAATTTGAGTATTACCAGCTATTTTTGCAAGTAAAGAACCTTCAATATTACCTGTAAAGTGTTGAAAAAACTTAGACCAATTAACTGGTATTATACCAACTTGTGTAAAACTTTGATTAAAGATTTTTCTTAATATTTGTAAACCTTGTTGTGGAACAATCACTTTTACACCCATAGTTGCCCATCTTTGCTCGCCCAAGCTACCCAAAGAAGCAGCCATACCTGTTTGACTCCAAGGACTCCAATTAATACTTAAAGCAGGTAAACCTTGTAATTTACGATAGTGAGCTAAAGCATCTAAAAAGCTATTAGCTGCTGCGTAATTTCCTTGACCTGGAGAACCTAATAAAGAAGCAACAGAAGAGAATAATATAAAAAAGTCCAAAGGTAAATTCTGTGTTTGAGAATGTAAATTCCACGCTCCCGCTACCTTGGGATGCATCACTTTAGCAAAGCGTTGCCAATCTTGTTTGATAAGTACGCCATCATCTAAAACTCCAGCGAGATGAATAATACCTCGTAGTGGATAAGTCGGAGAAATATCAGCTAAAAGTTGATTGACTTGTTGTTCTTGAGATACATCTGCTGAGAATACCTCAATTTCTACTCCCTGTTGCTGTAATTTTTGTAATTGCTTTTTAAC
Organism: Rivularia sp. PCC 7116; assembly: GCF_000316665.1. Lineage (GTDB taxonomy): Bacteria > Cyanobacteriota > Cyanobacteriia > Cyanobacteriales > Nostocaceae > Rivularia. The sequence continues at coordinate 7,810,065 of NC_019678.1, forward strand.
AGTTTGATTGGGACTTTTACGTCCTACTAATACCAAATGTTGTGCCCCTTGCTCTACCATCCATTTGGTTAATTCAATTCCTAAACCTCCCAAACCTCCGGTAATTAAATAAGTAGCGTCAGATTCGATGTTTGGAACTGAAAATTTAAAATTATTATTCTTGTTTGTACTTTTGATTAAACGCGGTACATATCTTTTTTCGTCACGAAAAGCTACTTCAGTCTCATATTCCGATTGCCAAAGTTCTTCAAAAAGAATTTTAGCGGTTTGTCCAACATCAGCATCAGGTAAATCTATAATTCCTCCCCAAATTTCTGGGTGTTCTATAGCGACTACACGACCTAAACCGATTACAGGTGCTTGCGATATGGCGAAATTATTAGTTTCTTCTACTGGTTGAGCATTTTGAGTAATTAAGTATAGACGAGATGATACGTTGTGAATTAAAGATAATGCCTGGACTAAATAAAGCAGACTGCCACAATTACGGTGCTGATCTATATGTAAAGAATCGATTGTGGTTTTTTGTGCTGAACTACTATCTAAACTCCATAAATTAATTATTTTTTCGCAAGAAACTTCCTGCAATAAACGCTGATAATCTGCTAACTTCCCTGGATTTATTTGCAATTTTTGCTCATCACAAATTTCGTACTTTTCTCCTGGATAAACTAATAAAAACTTTTGTCCCGATTCCTCTAACAAACTAGCCAAAGCTGAACCAATACCGTTAGAATCAGCAAAAATTAACCAATTATAGAGTCCCCCTTTTTTAAGGGGGGTTGGGGGGATCTCAATTTCTGCAATATTATACTTTAAGTTGTCGCTGCTCCTGTCCTGTTGATAAGCAATTTCTAGTTGTTCTCGTGGTTTCAATTCCCATTCAACTTCATACAAAGCATCTTTATAATTATCTTCATCGCTTGCTTTCGATAAAGGTTGAAACCAATAACTCTGTCGCTCAAATGGATAAGTTGGTAGTTGTAAACGGTGACGAGAATAGTCTTTATCAAATCCCTTCCAGTCTACCTCTGCTCCTTGCATATAAAGTTCTGCCAAACTTCCCAGCATTTGCTCCCAGTCAGATTGTCCCCGACGCAAAGAAGGAAGCCATGTAGCGTTTATATCTGGCAAACATCGGCGACCCATTCCTAACAATACCGGAGAAGCACCTATTTCTAGAAAAACTTGATACCCCTGCTCCTGTAGAGTCCCCATAGAAGAGGCAAATCTGACTGGTTCTAAAATATGCCGACACCAGTAAGCTGCTTGAGCAATTTCTTCTCCTTCTACCAGTTTCCCTGTCAAATTAGAAACTATGGGAATTTTGGGAACAGAATAGTTTACTTCTGCTGCGACTCTTTCAAAAGCTGAGAGCATTGGTTCCATCAAATGCGAATGAAAGGCGTGAGATACTTGTAGTTTTTGGGCGGTAATTCCCTCTAATTCCAGTTGTTGCAGTATCGAATTAACAGCTGTTTCTTCACCAGATATAACAGTATTTTTATCACCGTTAATAGCAGCAATAGATACTTGTCCTTTAGTTAATTCTATCGCAGCTTTCACCCGTGCCTCGCTGCTAAATACTGCTGCCATTTCACCTCCAGGAGGTAAAGCCTGCATCAGTTGTCCCCGTTGAGCAATCAGCTTTAATCCATCCTCCAAGCTAAATACTCCTGCAATACAAGCAGCAACATACTCCCCAACGCTATGTCCCATAACCACAGCAGGCTTTATTCCCCATGAAAGCCACAATTGAGCAAGAGAATATTCTAGAGCAAATAAAGCTGGTTGTGTGTAAGCTGTTTGGTTTAATTTCGGATTTTTAATTGCAGAATCTGGATACAGTATTGCAATTAGAGACTCATCTAAATAAGGGCGCAGAATTTCATCGCAGTATTCAAGGGTTTTGCGGAAAGTCGGCTGAGTATCGTAAAGTTGACGACCCATATCCACATACTGAGAGCCTTGTCCTGTAAACAAAAATGCTACTTTTAATTTTCCCTGATTATTAATTTCTGTTGGTTTTTGATATCCCCCCAACTTTTTATTTAAGGATGCTAAAGAATCAGCGACTAAAGCTAAACGACAGGGAAAATGCTTACGTCCAGTGTTAGATGTAAAACAAATATTCTCTAATAAAACTTCAGGAGAATCATTTATAAATTGAACATAATTTTGTACTATTTTTTCTAAAGCAGTTTCACTCTTTGCCGATAAAGTCAAAAGATGTAATGGACGCTTATTTGTTAATTGACTGTCGATTTTGATTGATGATGCTTCTTCCAATACCACATGAGCATTAGTACCGCTCATCCCGAAAGAACTGATCCCTGCAAAACGCTGCTCTTGATTCCAAGGAGTAATTTTCGTGGCAACTTGTGCAGATATGTCTGACCAATCAATTGCCGGATTGGGTGTATCAAAATGCAATGATGGCGGAATTTCCCGGTGTTGCATCGCTAGTATGACTTTGATTAAACCAGCTATACCCGCAGCAGCTTCTAAATGACCGATATTGGTTTTCACCGAACCGAGAACTAAAGGTTGATTTATCGAACTTTCTGGATTCAATACTGCCGATAATGCTTCAACTTCAATAGGGTCACCTAAAGCCGTACCCGTACCGTGAACTTCTACATAACTTACTTGATTTGGCTCGATTTTCCCATTAGCCAATGCTTCCCGAATAACTGCTTGCTGGGCTAAACCGTTAGGAACAGTTAACCCGCTACTGCGCCCATCATGATTGACTGCCGTACCTCTAATCAATGCCAGGATATTATCGCCGTCTGCGACAGCATCAGATAAACGCTTGAGTACAACAACACCACAACCTTCTCCCCTTCCATAACCATCTGCGGATGCGTCAAAAGTTTTACAGCGTCCATCAGCAGCCAATGCCCGCATTTGCGATAATACGCTTGTTGCTTGGGGTGATAGCATCAAATTTACTCCCCCTGCTAGAGCCAAACGACATTCTCCAGCACGTAAGCTCTGAGTGCTAAGGTGAACTGCAACTAAGGACGACGAACAAGCAGTATCTACGGCTAAAGCTGGACCTTGCAAACCTAAAAAATAAGCCAAACGTCCCGCTGCAACGCTAAAAGTACCACCTGTAAAAAAGTAAGCATTTTTAGCTACATCGCTAGATATTTGCAACTGCGTATAGTCTGAGTTATTTATCCCCAAAAATACCCCGCTTTTACTACCTGCTAATTGCTCGGGAGAAATACCAGCATTTTCCAAAGCTTCCCAACTAACTTCTAACAGTAATCTTTGCTGGGGGTCTATATTTACTGCTTCTCGTGGTGCAATTCCAAAGAAATCGGCATCGAATTCATCAACACCAATATCTAAAAATCCCCCTTGACGTGCATACATTTTATTAGGGGTTTCCGGATTTGGGTCGTAAAAAGCATCGATATCCCACCTAGACATGGGAACTTCTGCAATCGTATCTACCCCATTACGCAATAACTGCCAAAAAGATTCCGGGTTGTTAGCACCACCGGGAAAACGACAACCCATACCCACAATCGCAATAGGTTCTGTTCGCTGATGCTCTATTGCATCTAGCTTAGATTGCATTTCTTCAAGTGCTAACAATGCACGTTTTAACGGGGATAAATTAGACATAATTTTGTGAATTCTTGACTTGTTTTTCTTAAGCTTCAAGAATTGCCAATTTCTTGAGTAATAACGCTTCTGCTTCTGCTTCTGAAACTTGTTCTAGCTTAGTTGCTGTGATTGCACAATCATTTACCCTTTCTGGTTTTACATCGCTTATTCTTTTAGTCTCTACTTCCAACTCCTCTGAGAAAATCTTTGTTAATAAATACTCTGCGAGTTTTTCTATAGTCGGATAGTTAAATGCCAAAGTTGTAGATAAAGATTGTTTTAAACTCGATTCCAATCGTCGTTTTAATTCCACAGCCATCAAAGAATCCATACCCATATCAAAAAAACCAGTTTGCGGTACGGGGAGGGAATTCATACCTAAAACTCTCGCAGCTTCATTCTGAATATGAGTAATCAATACATTTAAACGCTCGCTTAAGACAGTTTGCTGCAATTGCTGTAAAAATTGTGTCTCTATTTTCTGCGACTGCGGCTTTTTTTCCTGCCTCTGTAAGTGTAAATCGGTATTAATCCAATAGCTTTCTCGTTCAAATGGATATGTAGGTAATTCCAAAACCTGTCTTTGATAATTATTTTCAAAGCCACACCAGTTTACAGATACACCATTTACATACAACTGCCCTAAACTGTGTAACATTTGCTGCGAATCCGAAATTCCAGGACGTAAACTTGGCAACCAAACATTACAATCAGTGGATAAGCAATGACGACCCATTCCTAATAAAATTGGTTTAGCACCACACTCCACAAACACCTGATAACCAAGTTCATCCAAAATTTTCATACTCGCAGCAAATCTTACAGGTTGAATTATATGATTTACCCAGTATTGAGGACTTGCGATTTCCGAAAACGCAAGTTGATTAGTAACATTAGAAACTAATTTTATTTGCGGTTCAAAGTAAGTTATGTTTTGTGCAATATCTGCAAAATCTTCCAGAATTGGTTCCATCAATGGAGAGTGAAAGGCATGAGAGACATTTAATTGAGTTGTTTTTATCCCTTTTGCTTCCAAAGCTGCGACTACAGCATTTACAGCCTTTGTATCTCCGGAAATTACTGTATTATTTTGATTATTTATCGCAGCTATTGATACATTCTCTTTTGAAGCTATTTCTGCTTTAACCTGTATTTCATCAGTAAATACAGCAGCCATCTTACCTTGGGGAGGTAAACTTTGCATCAATCTTCCTCTGGCAGCAATTAGCTTGAGTCCGTCTGATAAACTAAAAACCCCAGCAACGCAAGCTGCAACATATTCACCCACACTATGACCCATAACTACATCGGGTTCTATACCCCAAGATTTCCATAACTGGTAGAGAGCGTATTCTATAGCAAATATTGCTGGTTGGGTATAAGCTGTTTCATCTATTTTTGCAGCGTCAATTACGGGTGCAGGATATAAAATTTCTAGTAAAGATTGTTGCAAATAAGGACGCAGAATTTCATCGCAGCTATCGAGAGCTTGGCGAAAAACAGGCTGAGTCTCATAAAGTTCCCGCCCCATATTTATATACTGAGAACCCTGACCTGTAAACAAGAAGGCTATTTTCGGCCTTTCTTTAATATTTAAGTCTCGTTTTATCAATCCGGGATTATCCTGATTAGAAATAAAACTGTCTAGCTGTTTGCGTAACTCAATAGTAGATTCTGCTACTGCTGCAATACGGTAGTCAAAGTGCGATCGCCCCGTATTCGCGGTAAAGCAAATATCCGCAATCAAAGCGTGAAGATTATCATCTAAAAACTCTTGATATCTCTGTATAAGTCGCAACAAAGCTTTTTCACTTTTAGCTGACAGCGCTAGCAAGTTTAATGGACGCTCAATTTCTCTTTGCTTGTGACTTGCTTGAGGTGCTGCTTCTAAAATCGTATGAACATTTGTTCCGCTCATTCCAAATGCGCTCACCCCAGCGAATTGACCTGTTTGCGTCCAATCATTTAATTCCGTTGCTACCGTAACAGGAAGCTTGTCCCAAGGAATATAAGGATTAGGCTGCTGGAAATGTAGCGATGGCGGAATTTGCTGATGTTGCAGAGTAAGCACTACTTTGATTAAACTTGCGATTCCTGCGGCTGATTCTAGATGACCAAAATTAGTTTTAACTGAACCAATTGACAAAGGCTGTTGTTGCGAACGTCCTTCACTAAGTACTTCCCCTAATGCTAGTACCTCAATCGGGTCACCTAAAGTCGTTCCCGTACCGTGAGCCTCTACATATTGAATTTGACTGGGTTCGACTCTAGCATTCTTTAATGCCTGTCTAATTAAAGCCTCTTGAGCATTACCGTTGGGAGCTGTCAAGCCATTGCTATGTCCGTCATGGTTGACAGCAGAACCTCGTATTAATGCGTATATTGGATTACCCTGAGCTAAAGCCTCAGATAAACGTTTCAGTACAACAATTCCACAACCTTCTCCCCGCACGTACCCATTTGCAGAAGCATCAAAAGTTTTGCAACGACCATCAGTAGCTAATGCTTTTAATTTACAAAGGGCGATACTAGTTTCTGGGGACAGAATTAAATTAACTCCACCAGCAACAGCCAAATTACATTCTCGATTGCGGAGACTTTGACAAGCTAAATGAACACCTAGCAATGAACTCGAACAAGCAGTATCTAATTGCATAGTCGGACCTTTCCAGCCCATAATATATGCTAATCTACCGACAGCGATGGAACGAGCATTGCCCAAACTGCTGTAAGCATCAATACGACTATAGTCACCAGAATTAAAGCTCAATCTCGAATAGTCATCAAAGCATATTCCTACAAAAGAACCTGTTTGACTATTTTTGAGACTTTCTGGAGCAAGTCCGGCATTTTCTAAGGCTTCCCAAGTTACTTCCAATAATAACCGTTGCTGGGGGTCCATACTTCTAGCTTCCCGAGGAGAAATCCCAAAAAATTGCGGATCAAATTTATCTACATCTTCTAAAAATCCCCCATAAAGGCTATACATTTTTCCCGGAATATCGGGATTTTCATGATAGTAAGCATCAATATCCCAACGTTGTGATGGTATCTCCCTAATTGCATCTACTCCATCGCGCAACAAATTCCAATAGCTTCGTGGATTATTTACTCCTCCCGGAAAGCGACACCCAATTCCTACAATTGCTATTGGTTCTGTTTGTTGCTGTTTAATGTCTTCAAGTTTGGTTCGCGCTTGCTTTAAAGCTAAAAGTAACCGTTGTGATTCTAAATCGCTCATCTCAATTACTCCTTTGCAAGCTTTCTAGTTCCGCAAGCAAGTCTTCTATTTGTGCAACTTCGTGACTAATTGCAGTTTTTACTTCATCTCCGGAAACTTGTTTCAACTGTTGCGAAGAAGTTGTTATCAAATTATTAGAATTAAAATTGCTCGCTGCTATAGAACTAGTATCAATGGGTTTGCTCAAGTACAGCACTAAAGAATCGATATTCGGAAAATTCCAAGCTATAGTCGCTTCTAACTCTTTTTCGGGGTTAAACTTAGATTTCAAATCTTGAGCTAATTCCACAGCCATCACTGAATCCAAACCGTATTCAGCAAAGGATTTTTGAGTATCTATTAAATTGGAAGATATTTGCAACTTACCGCTCAACCACTGTTTTATCCATTTTTGAATTGAATCAGCGCTATTATCATCAGATTGCGATTGTATTGTTGAAGATTGAGATATCCAATTACCGACAACCTGAAGATTATTTTCAGTAAACCCAATCTTACAAGCGTGTCGCTGAATTTTACCGCTAGAAGTTTTGGGAATACTTCCCGTTCTCAGCAATAACACGGCATAAACTTGTAACTGATGCTGCTCCGATACAGCTTTGCGAATCGCTCCTAATACCTCATCTACCTTTAATTTCCGCAGGTAAACTCGCTCTACTTCTTGTGCAATAACTAACCGTTCTTCTCCATCCACTTCTACTGTAAAGGCTGCACTACAAGTTACTCTCAAAGCCGGATGACTTTTTTCTACAGTTAATTCTATATCTTGAGGATAATGATTGCGACCGCGAATAATAATTACATCTTTGATACGCCCGGTAACAAATAACTCACCATCTCTCAAAAATCCTAAGTCTCCGGTACGCAAAAATGGACCTTGATTGGTATCGCTTAAATAAGCTTGAAAAGTTTCCTTCGTTAACTCCGGTTTTTTCCAATAACCTTGAGCTACACTATCGCTCGATACCCAAATTTCCCCAACTTCATTTTTCGCACAACTTGCAAGAGTTTGGGGATTAGCTATGGCAATTTTAGTATCCAGACACTCATGTCCGCACCCAACTAAATTTATTTTGTTCTCAGCTTTTTCAGATACCTTTTCTACTCGATTTAAAAATAAACTATCCGCTGCTACCGAGCAATAAACTGGTTTATCCTTGACAGAATTACCCGAAACCATCAAAGTTGTTTCAGCCATCCCATAACAGGGATAAAAAGAATTTTCTCGAAAACCACAAACCTGAAATTTCTCGACAAATCTCTTTAAAGTATCCCGCCTTATTGGTTCTGCTCCGTTGTAAGCACTACGCCAACTACTTAAATCGATATTTTTAATTTGCTCTGAACTAATTTTATTTATACAAAGCTCATAGGCAAAATTGGGACCACCACAATGAGTTGCTTTATAGTCAGAAATTGCTTGCAGCCATCTCACAGGTTTACCTAAAAAGGATGTCGGGGACATGACAACACCCAAAAACCCAGTATACAGAGGTTGGAGAATTCCATCTACCAGCCCCATATCATGAAAACTAGGCAACCAAGTTACAGAAATACTCTTAGATGTTAGTTCACAAGCTTGTTGAATGTAGTATGAATTATGAATTAAATTACCATGACTAACCATTACACCTTTCGGTTTTCCCGTAGAACCGGAAGTGTATTGCAAAAAAGCTAATGTACTTTTATCTATAATGGGTTTGTGCCAGTCTATTAAATTATTCTCAATAAGGCTATCTGTAGCCAGATATTGCAAACCAGCAAGTTGGGGATCTTGAATAAATTTATTCCGGATATTATCCAACTCCGATGCAGTTGTTAAGCATAACGTCGCTTCAGCATCCTTAACAATTGCTTGCAACCTATTAATTTTCTGATTGCGTCGAGGAGGATAAGCTGGTACAGCTATTACTTTCGCATACAAGCATCCTAAAAACGCAGCGATAAATTCCAATCCAGGAGGATACAGCAGTAAAGCACGACTCCCAACCGCATTTACTGATTGCAAATGAAAGGCGATCGCCCGCGCTTGTCTGTCTAATTCTTTGTAAGTTAGATTAACCGCTTGAGTTTCTCCATCCTGTAAAAAGATAAATGCACAATTATCTGGTTGATGCGTTGCTCTGTATTGCAAAATATCAACCAAGGTAGAATCAGGAAACACATTTAAAAATTGAGTCATTTTTCGACCATTGAGATGCATTAAACTAGTTGCTTTAAGTACCGGCGTTGCATGATATCAAGTCATATTTACTCACAAAGCAATCAATCACTTCAATTGCATTCCAAATATGAGTCTCTAGATCGCGTGCTTATCGTTATAATCTTGCAACAAGTTTTATCTTAATTTAAGACTGTATATTTAACTCATTTCGTTCGCAAGGAAGGAGGAATAAGCATTTCACCTTCTTTTTTTCTAACTAATATGAGCTAATTTTTCCACCGTAGACGGTGGAAAAATTGCTTTGGGGACTCACTGCTGCAATAGGCTTTCCGAGCCACTTGTATGGGTCGTCATCCCGACCTTGAGCGAATTAGCGTGTTAAAACCCCCATCGCAATTCCAGCCTTATTCTCTCTTCTTTGCGTTTAAAGTTATTGCAAATTATTTTCATTCTTTTTTAGCTTAGTACAAATAATATTCTTTAGCAACAAGTTATACATAATTTCAAAATATTTTTAAAGATATTTATATATAGCAGGACTTACGCAAACAAAAATTGTCATTGCGAGCGAAGCAATCCCAGCATCTTGGGATGATTAACAGCTGAGCCGCACATAAAGGTGAACGCGCTCATGCTTGGTCGTTCCTCCACCCTACTCTTCGAGAACCCCTGATCTGCAACCTTGCAGATAAACGGAGAACAGAAACATCTTCGGCACATTTTTTTGTCGGGTATACAGTTTAGAAAATCTCAGCGTAGTAATAAGACTTGTAACGTCACCATGCTGGCTGAGCCGCACGCTCGGCGCGAAGCCTAACAGACGACAGAGCGGGAGCAAGTGGATCGAGAACCTTATGACGGTGGGAAATTAGACCCATACTTGGAATTTAAGTATTTTTAAATATTCAATATTCATAATCATTACTAATAAAACATTTAATTTGTTGTATACTGACATCTAATATTTGTTGCAAATAATTCTAGTTAAGTTCAGTATTGTAGGCTAACCACGAATGCTCAAAACAAAGTTATGGTCCGATATTTGTCTCGTTCAGATAATCTCGCAGTCAACTAAAGAAACAAAGTTTGGGTTTACAGAGAAATAAAATAAACTTTTCTTCTCCCCCATCTTTTCTGCTCCCTAAGTTTGCATAGCAATGAAAGATTTGATCGACTATTAGTGGCGCGAATCGCAAAGTCGAGTACTAGTAGCGGGAATCGCAAAAATTATTGATTATACATTTAGTTCTTCACCCAGAGATTATGACCATCACCCTCTCAAAGAATGATTTGCAGGAACTGTATGCTGAGTCGATGAATAATAATTCTTGTGTTGATGGTGCAAAACAAACTGAAACTATTTCAGAAATTCCTCGAAAACTGGGCAATGGCTATTTGCAGAATATCGAATTATGTAAAGGACTTTTGCTCACAATTGTAGATGGTTATGCTAATGATGATATTACAATAAAAATGCCAGTTCGCGAACACTCTGTAGAATTACTTGTCAGTTGTGTGAGTGACAGTACAATTAAAGGGGATCGGGGTAAAAGTAATTGGGAAAGTAAGGTATTTGGTAGTGGTATCGCTGCAGCCAATACACTTTTTGCTAAAAGAATGCAACGAAATCACATAGTTAACGTTCATTTTGAACCCGAGTTACTCAAGAATTTATTTACTGAATCATCTGGAGAATTGCCATCGGAGTTAAAAGCATTAATCAAAAAAGATGATTTTAGGACTTGCTTTGAATCTAAAAAATTACCTAGTGAAATATTGATATTAGTACACCAAATTTTACATTGTCCTTACCAAGATTTTACGAAAAAAATGTATCTTCAGGGTAAGGTTTTTGAGTTGATGGCATTGCAATTTGAAACTTTAAAGCGAGAAAATAAAAGGAATAATCGTAAGCAGAAACTCAAATCAGAAGATATCGAGCGTATCTATTATGCGAAAGATATTTTACTGGCACGCTGGCAAAATCCTCCATCTTTATTAGAACTAGCACGGGAAGTAGGATTAAATGATTACAAGTTAAAAATCGGATTCCGTCACTGTTTTAAGACAACTGTTTTAGGCACTTTGCAAGATTATCGCATGGAGCAGGCACGTCAGTTGCTAACAGAAGGAAGTTTTACGGTTACGGCAATAGCCAGAACTGTTGGTTATACAAACCGCAGTCATTTTGCTGCTGCATTCAAGCGCAAGTATGGGGTTAACCCCAGCGTTTATTTACAGCACAAATAGGATAAATTTGTTTGAAAAATATGAGAAAATCCGTTTTTGAGTCGGGAAAAATCCGTTTTCGGGTCTGAATAATTATAAAAATACTGTAATATCAATTTTAGAGAAGATTATTGATAATCTTTTTTAACAATTCGGGCTGGCAATAGTTACTTTAGGGGTGTGAAAAAAGGTCTTTGAAATCTTTCTTTCAAAGGATCGGGCTTCTGCAAGAATGAATTCTATGCAGATATATTTTGCATAGCTGCAAGAAGATAGCTTGTCAGCGACAGTTACCCTTGACTGTATGAAGGGGGAGCGGAGAGCTTCGATGACTGATATAGCTAATTAAGTAAAATTGGTGTGAGAAAGTAGCAATTATGAAATTGACCTATCCTCTTTGGGTAATATTATTTACCGCTTCGACTGTAGTCTCGTTGGCACAATCGGTTTCGGCTGAGTCATTAGAGAAAGACAAGTCAAAATTAAATACTTTCTCTAACTTAAAGGAATTAAAGCTTCCTGTTAGAAAGTCCGCACCCTTATTAGTTCAAGAATTCGGTAGGTTAGGATTAATAGAAATTACAGGAGTTCGACTGACTTCAACAGACACTGGTGTGGAAGTCATTTTACAGACAAGTGCTGCGAATAAATTACAAGTAGTCAATCGCAGCGAAGGTAATAATTTTATTGCAGATATTTCTGGCGCTCAACTTCGTTTGTCAACGGGCGATCAATTTACTCAAGACAAACCAGTAGAAGGAATTGCTTCGGTTACCTTAACCAAACAAGATGATAATACTGTTCGGTTGACAGTGACGGGTGAAGCGAGTATGCCCAAAGTTGAATTATTTGATAGCAAGCAGGGTTTGATTTTTGCGCTGACACCAAGTACATCTGCTGCACAAGCAGCGCAAAAGCCTATACAGCAGCCACAGCAAGAAGCAACACCACAACAGCCTATTGAAAATCCGCCTCAACCATCACCAGAGAGCAATAACGATCAACCAATTGAACTGATAGTTACTGGGGAAAGAGATGGTTACAAAATACCAAATGCGACTACTGGTACCAGAACTGATAGTCCTATAAGTGATATTCCTCAATCAATTCAGGTAGTACCCCAGCAAGTTATTGAAGATAAACAAGCAACCAGCGTAGAAGAAACTGTAGATAACGTTAGCGGGGTGACATATCTTGGAAAAAGGGATGGTAGAAGCGCTAATTTTGCGATTCGAGGTTTTGAGAATGCGCCGATTTTACGAGATGGCATTAGAAATTATAGTGTTTTGCAAGGAATTCCAGAGGTTGCGAATTTAGATAGGGTTGAAGTTCTCAAAGGTCCAGCCTCTGTATTGTATGGTGATATTCAACCGGGAGGATTGATTAATCTTGTCACCAAGAAGCCTTTAGCAGAACCTTTCTATGAAGGTCAGCTACAAGTAGGTAACCGTAGTTTTTTCCAACCAAGTTTTGATATTTCCGGACCCCTCACCGCAGATGGCGAGTTACTTTATCGTTTAAATGCACTTTATCGCAACGAAGATAGTTTTCGTAATTACGATACAAGTTTTAACCGTTTCTTCATCGCTCCCAGTGTTACTTGGCAAGCTGGTAAAAACACTGACATAACATTCAATCTTGAATATTCAAAAGACGATAACCCAGCCGACTTCGGCACGCTTGCCTTCGGTAATGGTATTGCTGATATTCCCCCCGAACGAGTTACCAACAATCCCGAAGATACGATTGACAACAGGGAATTGAATGTTGGCTATAGCTTAGAACATCGTTTCAACGATAATTGGAAACTCAAAAATAGGTTTAGTTACATCAATTTCAAATATGATTACGGCGTTCTGGCTCTTCCTTTTCGTTTCAACGAGGAAGCAGGTATTCTAACTCGGATTTGGTCAAGTCAAAGTCAAGAACAAGATAATTTTTCGATTAATACAAATGTAGAAGGGAAATTCAATACTGGTTCGATTAGGCATAATCTTCTATTTGGTGTAGATTTGAGTCGTAATGAAGTTGATAGTGTCGGCAGATTTGCCCGTACAATACCTCCTACAAACATCAATATCTTCGATCCCGATTATTCAGCCGATCCCAGACCTGATTTAGAAGATATTGGAATATTTAGCGATAGCAGAATCAAGGGCGATAGATTGGGAATTTATCTGCAAGATCAAGTTTATTTTTCCGACAATTTAATTTTGCTGGCTGGGTTGCGTTACGACACAATAGAGCAAATTAGAACAGATAATATTGCTGAAGAGGAAGCAACTCAAAATGATGATTCTCTGACTCCTCGGATTGGTTTTGTTTATAAACCAATTGACACAGTTTCTCTTTACGCGAGCTATTCACGCTCCTTTAATCCCAACGATGAAACAACCGCAGATGGTGATTTTCTCGAGCCAGAAGAATCAGAAGGATTTGAAGTTGGTGTTAAAACTGAATTAATCAAAGATAAACTATCTGCAACATTGGCATATTTTGATATTACTAAGCAAAATGTTGCTATCCCCGACCCAATTTTACCTAACTTTTCCATTGCAAGTGGAGAGCAAAAGAGTAGAGGTGTAGAACTAGATGTTGTCGGAGAAATATCTCCTGGATTGAAGGTGATTGCTTCTTATGCCTATACTGATGCTGAAATAACTGAAGACAATAATCCAGAAAACGTTGGCAATGAATTACCAGGCGTACCCGAACATCGTGCTAGCTTGTGGACAACTTATGAAGTTCAAAAAGGTAATTTACAGGGTTTGGGTTTTGGTATAGGTTTGAAGTATGTTGGTGCAAGAAAGGGAGATTTAGATAATAGTTTTGAAGTTGAAGATTATCTGACAACAGATGCTGCTATTTTTTATCAAAGGAATAATTGGCGAGCAGCTCTTAACTTCAAAAATATTTTTGATCTAGATTATATCGAAGGAGTTGGTATTAGTCGAATTCGAGGTATTTATCCCGGTAAACCTTTCACGATTCTTGGTTCTATTTCTGTGAAGTTTTGATATTAGGTAATAGTTATAAATTACTGGTTATGAGTCATGAGTTTTAATTTTTAATTTTCATAACTCATAATCTTTTTTATTGTCTATGATTACAAATGATTAACTATCAACTGAATCGTCAAAATATTACACATAATACCGATAGTTCCAGATGTCACCATTGCAACGAAGGAATTGAAATAATGTTAATTTTAAGAAAAAAATTAGCGCGGCTAATAAATCTAAGTCTTATAACTGTTTTTTTGATTTATGGCTGTAATGATACTAGCAATAATAAAGTTAGTGAAAATAAAATTACCGCTTCTTCCCCACAATCAAATTCAACAGCAAACTGCCGAAACATCAAGCACGATTTTGGTGAAACCGAAGTTTGTTCTCAACCTCAAAAGGTTGTTGCTCTTAGTCCCCATACTCTTGATTTGTTGCTGTCATTAGGCGTTCAACCTGCGGCATATGCTGCTCCAATTAATTTATATCGTGGCGATAGATATGACAACCCCGTTCAACAAATTCCTTACTTAGGAACCCAGGTAACTAGTAAACCCATCAATCTTGGTAGCGCAAATAAGCCCTCTTTAGAAAAATTAACAGCAGTCAACCCCGATTTAATTATTGGAGAAGCAGGAAGTAAAAACTATTATTCTGTATTATCAAAGATAGCTCCTACCTTGTTATCGAACAATCGCACCGCTCCAGGAAAATGGCAGCAAAATATTCAGAACATTGCCAAAGCACTCGGAAGGGAAGAAAAAGCTCAAGAAGCGATTGAGAACTATGAGAAACAAATAGTTGCGGCTCGCAATCAGTTTGCTCCTGTAGTTGCGAAGTATCCCAGATTATTGATACTAGGAACAGATCAATTGCAAAAAAATATTTCTATTATTAATCCTAATAGTTATTTAGGTGAAATTTTGCAAGGAATTGGCTTTGAATTAGTTTCTTTACCTTCCCAGAAAACTAACAAACCATTAATTCCCATTTCCATCGAAACTTTACCACAATTGGATCGAGCTGACATCATCATTGTGCTGGGATATAGCTTAAGTGGTGGGGAGAAAAAGCAATCTGCTCAAAATAAGAAAGTCAAAACAGGACTCTATGAGCAAATCGAAAATAATCAATTACAAACAGCAAAACAAGCTTGGCAAGGAAATGCGATCGCGCAATCCCTCAGTGCTAGTGAAGAAAACCGCGTTTACTTTGCTACCTACTATGCTTGGAATGGTTTAAGCGGACCAATTGGAACCGAGCTTGTTATTGAGCAACTGCGTGAGTTTCTTCTACCTAAAAATATAAACAATCAATGAAAAAGCATAATAAAAATCAAAATTAAACTTAAAATAAAAAATGCGTACCTTCCTTATCATTTGGATTGGTCAACTTGTCTCGTTACTAGGTTCAGAAATGACTAACTTTGCCCTGACTATTTGGGCTTGGGAAGTCACCAAACAAGCAACACCTTTATCTTTAATCTTATTTTTTACCCAAACTCCTAGAATAATTGCTGCTTTGTTTGCTGGGGTATTGGTTGATAAGATGAATCGCAAAAAATTAATGTTATTAGGCGATTCAGTTGCAGGATTTTCTACGATCGCAATTTTATTACTATTTCTAACTAATAATCTACAAATCTGGCATCTATATTTAAGTGCTGCTGTCAACGGTTTATTTGGTTACTTGCAAGGTTTAGCTTATTCGACATCACTATCCTTAATTGTCCCCAAACAACATTACGCACGAGCAACTGCCCTCAATGGGATTCAGATGTCTGGAAGTTATATTCTTGCTCCTGCTTTGGCTGGAGCATTTTATTCTTTAATTGGCTTGGTTGGTATCTTAACGATAGATATTATTACTTTTAGCATTGCAATTTCCACTCTTATTTTTATTTCCATCCCCCAACCAAAAAACAGCCAAGTTACTCATCGAACTATCCAGTCTTATTGGGGAGAACTCACCTTTGGTTTCCGCTATTTATTTAGATATCCTGGTTTATTAGCAATTCTTGCCTTTTGGTTGGGCAACAATTTAATTAGTAGTATTAATTTTGCTATCCTTCCAGCGATGCTTTTAGCCCGTAGTGGTAATGATTCGACAATGTTGGGTACGCTGATGACTACTTTTGGTATTGGTGGTTTACTTGGGGGTGTAACTATTAGTATTTGGGGTGGTCCAAAACCCAGGATTCATGGTTTATTAATAGGTAACGCTATCTGGAAGTTGGGTTTATTAACATTATCTCTAGCACAAGGGATATATTTAAAAATTATTGCTGCTTTTGTCAGTGGTTTTTCTTCTCCGTTCCCGAGTAGTTGTAATCAAGCTATTTGGTTATCCAAAGTGGAGCCGGATATTCAAGGACGAGTTTTTGCAGCTCGCTTTATCATCGCTCAAATTCCGACATCATTAGGAGCAGCGGTAGCAGGTTTACTTGCCGATAATTTCTTTGAGCCAGCAATGAGAACTGATGGTATCTTAGCTCCAATCTTTGGTGATATTTTCGGTACTCAAATTGGTGCTGGAATGGCGCTGATGATGGCAATACTATCTATTTGCGGAGCTTTTATGGCATTCGGAGGATATGCTTTTCCTTTGCTACGGGATGTGGAGAAAACTTTACCAGATTATGATATCAATGCATCTAAATAATAGTATCAAAGCATATGACGAAAAGTTATAAATTGGTTATTGCTGAAATTATATTTATATTTATTTTATTTGAAAAGAACTATGACCACTGAAAAACTTTTAGGCGATTGTCAATTTTGTTCGGTTGTTTCCAAAGCTAACGGTGAAGATCCCATCGGCACGGCTATTACTGCCGATATCTGGCTAATGATGGAAATACCTTTGCCTTGGACAAAAGAAAAATTATTTAACGATCCCCTTATCAAACATATTCAGAATTTGTGTCGCGAACTACAGCATAAGAATATACGGGTAATACCAATGGCTATTGCACCCGATAAAGAATACTCGGAACCGGGATATACCCGCGTGATGCGCTACCATCGTTCCTCCAAATCTTTTGCTGAGTTTGATAAGCAGGAATTTATTGTTCCCCAAAGCCAATTGTTTGGGTTGATTTCCGTGCTTTTACAGCAACCAGACGAAATACATCAGTTTGAATCATATCAACAAGCAAATAAGCAAAGTCGCGAATTAATGGTTTGCACTCACGGTAATATCGATGCTGCTTGTGCGCGATTTGGTTTTCCGATATATCAGAAGTTGCGTCAAGATTATGCAGCAAGCTCCAACGGAAATTTAAGAGTTTGGCGCTGTTCGCATTTTGGCGGACATCAATTCGCTCCAACTTGCTTGGACTTACCCACCGGGCAGTTTTGGGGACATATCGAACCAGAAATGTTAGACACCTTAGTACATCGCGACAGTGCCGTTACAGCATTACGTAAATTTTACCGTGGCTGGTCGGGACTTACAAAATTTGAGCAAATAGTTGAACGAGAAATTTGGATGAAGCACGGCTGGGATTGGCTTAATTACAATAAATCCGGTCAAGTTTTAGCACAAGATACAGCAAACAAAGATGCAGATTGGGCTGAAGTTCGTATTGATTTTACTTCCCCAGATGGCAGCATACAAGGTAATTATCAGGGAAGAGTAGAAGTTTCTGGCAGTGTAGTAAGTGCTTTGAATTCTGGGAAAGAACAACCTTTGCAGACAGTAAAACAGTATTGCGTTAGTCAATTAAAGAGAAATTGACTAAATACTTTAAAGATAAAAACTTGTAATTAGCTGGTAAGCTTAGTCTATCTGAGAGTGCTTATTTTTATCAATTATTTACTCTTCAAAATTAAAGCATTAATTTTTTCATTTTTACATTTGTTAACAAATTATCTGAATCTGCAACTACGGTGAAAGGGGCTACTTAGGGTGTGAATTCTTGTAAAATTTGGTCGAAAAAGTTCATTGCTCATCCCCCACTCGCACCAACAACCATGGTATCAATTCGGGTGTTACGTTCATTTTTTGCTGCATCATTTCGTCCCAAGATTTTTCTTGTTGTGCTAATTAGGTCAAGCGATAACCTTTTACTTGGGGTAATTCAATTCTTTCAATTGCTCGTCGTCTTTCCGCAAATGCATAGGAGGTTTTTCTTGTTCTCGATTCAGATACTTTTGATGTTTCTGCAACAGTTGCTCCACCCCAAATACTGATAGTTACACCACGGAGTAAACCACCGATACCGAAAGTTGTTAACAGCGTACTTTATACAGTTGAATCGTTATTGCTACGAGCCAAAATCATTGCTGGAAGGATAGCAAAATTCATCCCATCAATTAAGTTATTACCCAGCCAAAATATCAATATTGCAATTAGAGTAGGATATTTAAAGCTGCAAACCTTTTTTGAGGGTACAGTCATTAAGATTTACTTGTCGAGCTAATGCTAATAATGAGGGTGGATTGCTAAAGTTATTAATCATAATATCTCTCGCTTGATAAATACTATCTATCTGTTCCGGTTTGAGATTCGTAGTTGATTTTAACGGTTTAGTATCCTGTAAATCTTCCAAACGTAAAGCCATTAATTCTAATACTTTGCCTTCCAAATAAAGCTGTTTTGTTAAACCTTGATAGGGACAATTTAAAATTTGATGCAACACAGCTTGCATTTGAACAGTTATACTACCAATTTGCAGGTAATCTAATTCGCGACGATCATCATTTTTAATTATATCCCTTAGAGATAGGGGCAATAAATCGATTTGATAGTCGTACAGTTGAAATTCGTAAGTTTTTGGTTCAAAACGGCTTTGATTATCTAATAAATTTGAAGGCAATAAGCGAATTTAGTTAACCATTCTTTCCAACTCTTATCTGCATCAGCCAAAACTGTGGGAGCAATTTGAGATAGTTGTTGATATATATCAGCGTCCCAATTAAGTCCTAAAATTAAATCTGGTTTTAGATACAAAATTTTTTCTAGATTTGGACTACCATTAACACCGACTTTCCGTACTTCTTTAGTCTTTGATTCGAGATAATTTAGATAATTATTATCACCAAGCGTAGTAGCTGCAATTGGTTTAATTCCTAAAGCCAAAGCATTATCTAATCCACCAATGACAACTACTTTTTTTGGATTTAGAGGTACTTTAGTTTTACCCATTGCGTGTTTAACAACTCGCGTTTGAGAAATTGTATTTTCAGGATTTGAACTGATATTTTCAGAAGTGTTAATTTCACAACCAATAAGAATTAAAGCTGTGATAATACTGAATAAAAGTAACTGGATTTGACGAGAATTAAAAATATAAGTAAATAAATTTCGCGTCCCTCTGCGTTCATTTACGTTAAAAAACATAATTTAGCTAATACTAATAAAATTATTTATATCAATCATCTTCAGTATTAGAATCTGGCACAATAGTTTCCACATTCCGCAGTTGTGGAACAAAATATCCGCTCAAACCAATCAACAATAAACTAATAGAAGAAATCACATATAAAATTGCCATTCCCGCACCTTTCCCAGTACCAAATAAATTACCAAATAAAGGTACAAGATTACCTCCTGGCATCATAGCAGGTTCAAAAACATGGTCGGCTAGTAAAGCCGAAATAAATACAGCAATTGCTGAAACAATTTGTTGAATAACAGATTCGCTAGCAAAAACTCGTCCTTGTAAATCCGGTCTAACTTTACTCAACAATATAGATTTAGAAGAACTTGATAACATCGGGAAATTGAGAGAAGAACAAAATTGAGCGGGGAGCCAAATTATTAACCCTTGTCCCAATCCAAATATTGTTTTACTAACTCCAGCCCCCATCATTCCTAACAGAAAACCATGAATTCTTCGTTTAGAACCACCCCAAATACTTAATATTACAGTTCCCATTACTCCCCCTAATCCAGCAGCAGAAGAAATACTTCCTAATATCCTAGTATCATTATTTGTACGTGCCAAAATCATCGTCGAGTATAAAGTTGCACCAATATCATGAGCAAACCAAAATAAAGAACCAAAAGCAATCACAGCTAAAAGGCTAGGATTTCTTACAAGATAGCGAAAACCGAAGATAATTTCTTGCCAAATCCTGATACTTTTCTCAGATTGAGTTGTTATTTTTGGTTGAGGAATACGTACTTTCAAAATAGTCGCAATGGCGATTGTAAAAGTAATAAAATCAATCAATAAAATCCCATCTAAATTTATTATGTAATAGAGAAAACCGGCAGCGGCTGGAGCAATGATTACTGAACCGTAATGAATTGCAGAATTCATGCTAGTAGCCCTTTGGTAATGTTGTTTTGGTACTAGCATGGAAATTGAAGAGGAATAAGCCAGCGCTTGAACTTCGCTAAATGCTCCATTGACCGCACCAGTTGCATAAATATGCCAAATTTGTAATTGGTCGGTTAAATACAAATAGCCGATAATTATCGTAGATATTGCCGCTACACAATCGGCTATTATTAACAAAAATTTCCGATTTACACGGTCTACAATTAATCCCGATGCTAAGGTAATGAAAATACTGGGAATGAGTTCAAAAAAACTGATTAAAGCAATTGTAGTTACTTGATTTGTCAGTTGCCATGCCCAAATTTTGATAGCAAAATAAGTCATGTAGCTGCCAATATTTGATATTAACTGACCGAACCAAATAATTATAAAATTACGTAGGTTTTGAGGTGCTTGTAATTTTGTCATCCAGATAATTATATTGTTTATTTTTTTTAATTTTTGACATTTTTCTCATTCAGTAAATATTTTTCTAAATCATCTAAAATCGCATTTGCTGATAGAATATTACCAAATATCCAGTAGCTAGAATCAACTGTATATACCTGATTGTTTTTTGCAGCATTCAGTTCTTTCCATAAAGGACTATTTTGATATCTTTTGAAGCTTTCTTCTGCTTTAGGGTCTAATGCTGCGAATAAAACATCTGCATCAAGTAAATCTATACGCTCTAAGCTTACCGATACATAAGAATTGCCTGAAGTGTTAGTAATTTGAGTTTGTTTTTCTGGAATAGATAATCCTACTTCTGAAATAACGCTG
The DNA here is from genome assembly GCF_000316665.1 of Rivularia sp. PCC 7116. Classification (GTDB taxonomy): domain Bacteria; phylum Cyanobacteriota; class Cyanobacteriia; order Cyanobacteriales; family Nostocaceae; genus Rivularia. The sequence goes on from NC_019678.1 coordinate 7,831,376, forward strand.
ACAGGAAATGATAATTTGTTGCGAAATTCTGGGGTTTCTCCGTTATAAAAGCGACTGATAGTAACTGTTTTTTGATTATTTTTATTATTCAAATTCTTTCTTAATACTTCTATCCGCTGTTGATATTTATCTAATAATTGTTGTGCTTGTTTTTGTTTACCCGTAATTTCAGCAACTTGTAATAAAGCATCTTTCCATGCATTGTGACTATATTCAATTGCAACTGTAGGAGCAATATTAGAAAATAATTGATAATTTTGTTCTGTACTAAAAGAAAAACCCAACATTAAATCTGGCTTTAATTTCACTATTTTTTCTAAATTCGGCTCAACTACCTTACCTAAAGAAACTATACCTTCAGCTTGTTCTCCTAATATTTTGATTTTACTACCTGCTAAACTAGGTTTGGGTGCTGCGATTGGTTTTAAATCTAATGCTATTAATATCTCCATCATTTTTTCATCTAAAGCGATGATACGTTTAGGATTGAGAGGTATACAAGTTTCTCCTAAATCGTGTTGAATTGATTTACATTCGGATGTAGCGGAATTAGAATTGAAAATTTGATTCTTTTGAGATGAATAATTATTGCAACCTGTAATTATGACAAATGTAATGCTTGTTAATAAGAATAACTTTAGAAGTTTGAATATTGGTTTTTTCATTATTTGAAAAGAGGGAGTAGGGAATAGGGAATGGGGAATTGGGAATAGTAGAAAATCTTAATTTTAATTTTATAATTTGCAATTGTAGGGTGCGTTATAGCTTTAGCCTAACGCACCAAAATCTTTCTATAATGGTGCGTTGCGCTTTGCGACAACACACCCTACGAATTACGAATTACGAATTATATTTACCAACTCCAACGATAATTTAAAGTAAAAGTTCGACCCCTAGAAGCTGTAGCAAAAGCAGGGTCAAAACCAAAGCTAATTTGGTTGTTAATATTGAAGTATTGGTTATTCAATAAATTACGAACACCCAGACTGAGCGTACCATCACCTAATTTCAAACTACTAATTAAATCCATGAGTAAATAACTATCTATACCGATGGGATCAACGTCTGCATCAAAAGCGCGGTCTCTACTTCCAACATATAATGCTTGCAAACGATTGCTCCATCCTGGTAAAGTTTGATTCTCCACATATGCAGTTAATTTTAAAGGGGAAACTTCATAACCAGTAATGGCAACAAATCCACTTTCTTCTGATTCTTTCAGTTCTCCTTCACTCCAAGTCAATGTACTTCCCAATTTCCATTTGTCGCTTGGTTGCCAATCTACTGCTAATTCAATGCCATAATTACGTTGGGGAGACCTTAAAATACTAAAATTACCAGTGCCAAAGTCTTCAAATTGTACTGATGTTCCTAAAGCTGAATAACTATAAAACCCTGCCAGAGAAGCTTGAAAATTGTTCCACCGTCCGCGAATCCCTAATTCGTAACTATCAACTTTTTGTGGTGCTGATAGTTCCACATCTTCAGCAAAATTGAAACCATCTTCAGGACGCTGTAATATTCGTGAAATATTGGGAAGTGAAAATCCTTGAGCAAAGTTAGCAAATACACTTACTTCTGGAGTTGCTTTGTAGACTACACCAGCATTAAACACTACATCATCTAAGGTTTTATCCCCACCAGTAGCAGATGCTCCAGTTCTTCCATCCACCCAATTATCGACTACCGATACATTAAAATTTTCGTAACGGACTCCACCACTAAGAGATAAACGTTCGCTTGCATCCCACTTTAACTGAGAGAATAAACCTAAGTTTTCAATATCATAAGGTGCAATCCGAATCACTTCGCCAATTTTTCGCGCTCTTCTACCACCACTACTGTCAAATTCATCAATATCAAATACATCGAAATTACCTTCGCTCTCTTCATTAGAATAATCCGCACCCCACAGCACGCTGACATTATCTGATAAAAATGTATTCAACTGTAAACGTCCACCGAATCTTTCTGCTGTCACCACCGAACGACCAATATCTAAAGGATCTTGGGGACGAAACTGACGATTCTCAAAAAGATTGGAAGCTGTTTTTGTTTGACGGTAATAAGCTTGCGCTTTGAGCGAACTGTTGAGAATATCGTTGTGAGTATAGTCGAAACTAATCACAGTTCCTCGGTTAAAAGGGTCGGCAGAATCAATAAAATCAATTGGTATATCTAAAAAACGTGCTTTTTCGAGATTTGCAGAAGTCTCGTCTAACTGTCCCTCTTGACTTTGAGAATCATTGAAATGATTTGCTGTAATTTGCAATCTTTGTTGCGAACCTAAGTCAACACCCAGCTTACCAAAAACGTTGATAGAAGTACTATCTGATTCCGAGTCAGCAAACAAAGGAATCCTGTCTCCTTCTGCATCGAATGGTGTTCCAAAACTATCGCGGGTAAAAGATGCAACAAAATCTACATCTCCTTGTTTACCGGAAATTCCGTAATTTAAAAAGTTACCAAAACTACCAGATTTAAAATTACCTACAGAACGAACTCCAATTTCCGCTTCTGATACAACTCTATCTTGGTTTGGCTTACGGGTGATGATATTAATTACCCCACCTGCTGCTCCATCACCATAAGTAGCACTCGGTCCTCTAATTACTTCTATTCGTTCAATTGCATCAGTATCAATCCGACGTAAATTTGCAACTGAGGTATCATTATCGATATTCGAGGTAATTGGTACCCCATCGACTAATACTAAAGGTTGTCTTCCTCGCAAAGTCTGAGTAAAACTTGCTTGTGATTCAGAACTTGGACCTAAACCAGGAACGGTATTCGCAAGTATCGATGTTAAATCGCGGTTGACGGTAGTTTGTTCCTCAATTTCTTCTCGGGTTATTACCGTCACCGAACGTGCTACTCTCTGTACATCTTCTTCAGTACGTGAGGCTGTTACGATTAACTCAATGGATTCGTCATCGGTTGTTGGTTGTTCGGGTTTTGTTGATGGAGTTTCACTTTGAGCAGGTTTCTCTTCTTCCGGTTTTGGAACAGGTTTCTGTGCTGTAGAAGCAGTAGGTGCTAATCCAAATATCAAACCTTCTCCACTGTCGAATAATTCAATTTTCGGTAATCCTGATTCACCCTTGACTGCAATCCTGACAGTATTTGCATTCAAGTTAGTTACAATAATTTCAGTAATTCCCTGTAGAGGTTTTTCTTGAGTGAATTCAAATGTATCACCCGATGCTTGCTGTAATTGAGCGTTGGGAATATCGGCTATAAAACTATTGTCAATGCTACGATTTACTACCTGTAACTGTCTTGCTTGAGGTGTCTGTAAAATTATTTCTAAACCTTTATCTGTTGAATTGGTTTTAACTCCAGTAATTGGTATAATACTTCTTTGGGATGGTGCTGGATTTTGTACCAGCATTTGAGCGTTAGTTACGGGAAATTCAATTTCATCAAGCTGAAGAATATTTTTACCTGCTTCATCCAACTTTATTCTTTTTTCCGAACTTGCTGTTTTTACTTGAAAATTTCGGGGTCTTCGAGAAACTACTCCAGATTTATTAATTCTACCTTTTTGATATTCTTCACTTCTAGCGGGAGTACCGATGAGAAAAACAATCCCGCTAGTCAAAAGCAAGCTTTGAAACAACTTATCTAACTTCATTAATCTCCCCACACCAAATAATAATACTTACTCGTATCCAGCCAGACAGTAGATGCTCAAATAATCTTTTGTGACTGTAAATAACAGCCTTATCAATAACTATTGTCAGTAATCTTACGGCAAGTAAAGGAAAAACTGAAGTCCTAAATCTTCTCTAAACGGAATTTAAACCTGCTCTAAACGGAATTTTTCCGGGAATAAACGCTGGGATTCACACCAAACTTCTTGCGAAAAGCAGTCATAAAAGCACTGTGGCTGGAATAACCTACAGTTCGAGCGACTTTATTCACAGCATTTGCTTCTAAAAGCAATTCTTTGGCTCGTTCCATGCGATAATCGTGCAAATAACCAAAAACAGTTGTACCGAATATTTGCTGAAAACCTTTTTTAAGAGTGCAGTCATTAAGATTTACTTGTCGAGCTAGTGATAATAATGAGGGTGGATTACTAAAGTTGTTAATGATAATATCTCTCGCTTGATAAATACTATCTATCTGTTCCGGTTTGAGATTCGTAGTTGAATTTAACGCTTTAGTATTCTGCAAATCTTCCAAACGTAAAGCCATTAATTCTAATACTTTACCTTCCAAATAAAGCTGTTTTGTTAAACCTTGATAGGGACAATTTAAAATCTGACGCAACACAGTTTGCATTTGTGGTGTTGTTCTACCAACTTGAAAGTAATTTATATCGACATTTTTAATAACATCTTGAAAATTATCAGGTAATATATCCAAATAAGACAATACCAAACTTTCAAAGAATGAATATTCGATATGAATATCTATTTTTAAGATTCTTTCCTGAGCAAGCCATTCTTTCGTGTTACTTTCATCTGTATCTGAGTCAAGCGATATAAAATTTTGTCCTGAGTTGAGATTTGTATCGTAACTATTACCAAAAATACCAAAACCTAATTCTAAAAAAGTACATGGTTGAGTTGGGGAAGTTTCAACAACTAAGTTTTCTTGTAATTGATAATCTTCTACCAAAAGCGAGATTCCCGGACGCAGGTGAAACCAACTTCGACAACCATAACTAATTCCTTTAGGGTCATACAGTTGAAATTCGTAAGTCTTTGGTTGAAACTGGTTTTGATTATCTAGTGAATTTAAAGGTAATAAGCGATAACAATCTGCTGATTCTTTGAGAAAAAGAGTCATTTTAATTTTGGATTTTGGATTTTAACAACGGATGCTTTTAACAACAGATGAATTTTTTGGATTGACCCCCTAGAAAAATTTGGGGCTTAAACGTTTTAATTCAAATTCTTATAATACTAGATGAGAAATAATATCATTAATTTTAAGATTGTAATAGTGTCGAGGATTACAGATATTTTTGGAGATATAGGAAAGAATTATCCACCCAGCATAATACCCGTATTTGTTAAATAAATTTTAAAGATAAAAACTTGCAATTAGCTGATAAGGTTAGTTTATCAGGTTGCTAAAATAACGTTTAGCCATGAAAACTCAACAAACCCAAAACCGGGCTGCTGAAACATTAGTATCTCCTCGAACACCGATTCTTTCAGTACGAGGTTTGGGTCGGAAAATCGATAAATACTGGATTTGGCGTAATTTAAATTTTGAATTATTTTCGGGTGAAAAAGTCGCTGTCTTGGGTGCTTCGGGTTCGGGTAAAAGTCTACTTTTGCGAACTCTAGCGGGACTTGACCAAATACAAGCAGGAAAGATTATATTTCAAGGAAAAAATATTAATAATTGGCATTTACCTAAATATCGTTCCCAAATTATCTACCTCCACCAACGTCCAGCTTTATGGGAAGGAACTGTAGAATCAAATTTAAAGCAAGTTTATGGTCTCAAAATCAATCGTCATCTAGCTTATAACCGTGCTGCAATTTTAAATTACTTGCAAATTTTGCATAAAAACGATGACTTTTTAAAGCGTCGAGTAAACGCAATTTCTGGAGGTGAAGCTCAAATAGTTGCTTTTTTACGAGCATTACAACTTGCTCCTAAAATACTGTTACTCGATGAACCAACTGCTTCATTAGATGCTCAAACTGCTGGTAGTTTAGAAGCTTTGGTGAGTGCTTGGCAAGCCGAAGCCCCACTACGAGCTTATCTGTGGACGAGTCACGACCCAACACAGTTGGAGCGAATTACTAATCGTCAGATTCGTCTTCGATTTGATTAAAGGGAGTAGAAAAAATTCGTAATTCGGGTGGATGTCCCTCCGGGACACGCTACGCTAACGTAATTCGTAATTAAAGCTGTTCCCTATCCCCTATTCCCTATATTAATTTTGCACTGTTACTTATGGATAACTATATTTCTATTAGCTACGGTCAATTGGCTTTAGCTACTTTATTTATTATTATCAATGTTTGTCTTTCTCTAGCGCTACGGTTGGGATTAACTAAAAGCTTGGTAATAGCATCGCTGCGAATGATAGCGCAATTATTGCTAGTAGGTTACGCTTTGCAATGGGTATTTACTCTACAAAACCCATTATTGATATTACTTGTAGCTGTTACCATGACTACCATCGCCGCCCTGTCAAGTGTAAACCGTACCCGCAGGCGATTTTCTAGTATTTATTGGAATAACTTTGTCTGTTTGTTAAGCGCTTCATTTTTGGTGACAGGATTAACGGTAAATGGAATTATTCGCGTTGAGCCTTGGTACGATCCGCAATATTTAATTCCTTTACTGGGTATGGTTTTAGGAAACGCACTCACGGGTACATCTCTAGCGCTAGATAAATTTATGGAAGATTTGAGCAGTAAACGCGAGCAAATCGAAGCATTGTTGACGTTGGGTGGGACTCGTTGGGAGGCAGCACACGAAACATTAAAAGAAGCGTTGCGGACGGGGATGATTCCCACAATTAATTCAATGATGGTGATGGGGTTAGTTAGTCTGCCGGGAATGATGACAGGTCAGATATTGGCTGGGGCTAGTCCTACTGATGCCGTGCGCTACCAGATTCTAATTATTTTTACGCAAGCTTCGGGAACTGCTTTGGCTACGATTGGGGTGTTAACTTTAGCGTTTTTTGCAGTGTTTAACCGACAGCATCAGTTGAGTGGGGATCTAATTTGGAGTTCGTGATTAGTTGATAAGGGATATAGATTAAAGTGACAAAGCAAATTTTTAATAACATTCCGCGTAATGTCTGGATTTTAGGTTTTGTCAGCCTCTTGACAGATGTCAGTTCCAAGATGATTGAATCGGTGCTACCTCTATTTCTAGTTTCGACACTAGGAGTAAATTTGCTAACGGTTGGTTTGATTGAAGGAATTGCAGAATCAACAGCTTCGATATTAAAAGTTTTTTCGGGAGCCTTAAGCGATTACTTCGGACAACGTAAAAAACTTACTGTGGCTGGGTATGGTTTATCCACTTTAGTTAAACCTTTATTTGCCTTAGCGACAAGCCCAGCTTGGGTATTGATGGCTCGTTTCGGTGACAGAGTTGGTAAAGGAATTCGTGTAGCTCCCCGCGATGCTTTAGTTGCAGATGCTACCGATAAAGCTCATATTGGTGCTGCTTACGGTTTACGTCAGTCTCTTGATACAATTGGTGCATTTACAGGACCATTGGCTGCATTTGTGCTGATGTCTGCTGGGAGAGAAAACTTTCGTTTAGTTTTTTGGTTAGCTTTAATTCCAGGTATTTTAGCAGTAGCTTTGCTAGCTCTTGGCGTACAAGAGCCAAACAGTAGCGTGAATAGAATGCAGAATAATCCCCTACGCTGGAATACTTTACGTAGTTTAGGTAGAAACTACTGGGGATTAGTGGCAGTTGCATTATTATTTAATTTAGGAAATTCTAGCGATGCTTTTCTACTACTCAAAGTGCGGCAAGCTGGAGTATCAAATTTATTCGTACCCTTAACAATATTTGTTATAAATCTAACTTACAGCTTAAGTGCATATCCAGTTGGATTGATATCCGATCGCATCGGAAGGTTGAGGTTGCTTGTAGGAGGTTTCTCTTTATATGCTCTGATATACTTGGGCTTCGCTTTTAGTTATACTCCCTGGCAAGTATGGGGATTATGTGCATTGTATGGATTACATCAAGGCATGAGCAAAGGAATATTATTGGCATTGGTAGCAGATAGAGTTCCATCTAATCTACGCGGTACTGCCTTTGGGTTTATCAACCTCGCGACAGGTGCTGCACTTCTTCCTGCGAGTCTTTTAGCAGGTAGTTTGTGGGAGTCAATCGGTTCGGAAGCAACTTTTATTACTGGAAGTCTTTTTGCTATTTTGGCAGCTGCATTACTGCTAATAATTCATCGGAACGAACAATAGAGCAATATCAGAATACAGTAAAAGCAGAAGTAAAACCCGAACAACATTTGATAGTGGTATTGAATGCATATGAAGGGGTGATATCATGTCCGGTTAAACAGTTATCATATCTGTGAAGGCTGAGTAATAAGTAATAAGTAATAAGTAATAAGTAATAAGTAATAAGTAATAAGTAATAAGTAATAAGTAATAAGCAATAAGTAATAAGTAATAAGTAATAAGTAATAAGTAATAAGCAATAAGTAATAAGTAGTAGATAATAACCGCCATCTTTTCACTAGAGTTATATCGTAAGTAATTAGCCGGACTTAATATGAATCACGGAAAGATTGTCGCGGTGATGGATAAAGTGCGATTGGTTAAAGGTGCAAAATTGGCGATTGCCACTAAAAAAATAATTGAATCAATCGTATTATTGTCAGTTTTGTGTCGATTTACCACCGAATGTCCCAGAAGTCGCAATGCTGCGTCTCCTTACAATTATACGTCTCTTTAAATACTCCTTAAATTAAAGCCTAAACTCGGACTATATATCGGTAAATAATTTTATTTTTTTCAACAAACAGTAAATTTTCAGTCTACTAGTTTATGTCATCTTGCCAAACGTTATTAAATCAACTAGCTTTCAATAATAATGAATAAAATATGAAATAACAATGAGATAAAGATGATAATTAATATTAATAAAATAGACTATAATTCAAAACTATAACTATGTTTTATTTAACAAATGGAACTATCAAGCTCAATTTTACTCGCTTTTGGATTAGCTGCTGATGCTTGTGCGGTGTCTCTGAGCAGTGGTTTAACTATTAGACATATCAAAATGTATAAAGCGATTAAAATAGCACTTTTCTTCGGTATTTTTCAAGCTATTATGCCTTTAATAGGTTGGTTAGCTGGACTAAGTATCAGAAGTTTTGTTCTTCGTTTTAATCATTGGATAATTTTTGGTATACTTGTCTATCTTGGTGGAAAGATGATTTTTGAATCATTTGCAGATAGCAATAATGATGAAAAACCAAAATTTAATTGTTTAGAAATTTATACGTTAATAGCATTATCAATTGCCACTAGTATTGATGCTTTTGCAGCGGGATTGGGATTATCAATTTTAAAAAGCTCTATTTTATTGACGGCTACCGTGATTGGATTTATTACTTTTACTTTGTCTTTTATCGCAGTTTATATTGGCCATTTTTGCGGTGATATGTTTAAACAAAAAGTAGAAGTAATTGGTGGGGGTAGCTTAATTTTTCTGGGAACAAAGATTTTAATTGAAGCTTTTGTATAGTTCTACAGTATTCCTAAATCATTGATTATCATCAATAAACCCGGTTTTCGTAAAAAACCGGGTTTAGTTTGTCTTAAATTAATGCAACATGGATACAAGCTTTAAATCTAGAGAATTGTTCGAGCTAGACTTATGGAAGATGGAAGATTTGAGCTTATGCTGTATGCAAATAGTATTTTTGATAAAAATTCTTGATAAATTGTAAGAAATATACTAGATTAATCAAATATATTGAGAAAGAATAGCAATAATTTAAAATGTTATTTAATTTAGTAGCCTATTTTTATGAAGAAAGAATTGTTATATCAAGTCGCAGATTTAGTGTAAGGCTTATATAAAGCTTAATTTCCTATTTGAAGTTTATTATCCCAAGATTTTTTCATCGCTACTAAATGTAAATTATTATGAATAACGGATTTACAAGCGGGTGAATAAACCAATTTCCACACAAACCCATATGCAGATACTATCGCGTACTAAACCCGTAATTGGCTTAATAGTCGGATGTCTAGTACTTATAATCTTTCTTTTTGTTAGTGTTTCCTACGGTGCGGCTGATATTTCTTGGCAAGGTGTTTATGATTCGCTAGTATCCTTCGATGGTTCGAGAGAACATCTAATTATCCGTACTGTAAGATTACCGCGCTCCTTGCTAGCAATGCTAGTAGGAGCTTCGATATCTACTGCTGGTGCGATTATGCAAGGTATCACTCGTAACCCTTTAGCAGATCCAGGAATACTAGGAATTAATGCAGGTGCGGCGTTTGCGGTGGTGATGGCAATATTTTTATTCGGTGCTTCGTCGCCAAGTTTTTATGTTTGGTGTGCCTTTGCTGGTGCGGGAATTACTGCGGTAAGTGTGTATTTTTTAGCTTCTTTAGGTAGAAGCGGGATTACTCCACTTAACTTAACTATTTCTGGTGCGGCGATTAGCGCTTTCCTTGCTTCTCTCACCACTGGGATATTAATTGTTAGTCAAAGTACTCTCGAAGAAATTCGCTTTTGGTTAGCGGGTTCTTTAGCTGGTGCGGATACAAGTCTGATTCTGCAAATTTTGCCTTATGTCTGCATCGGCATGATATTGACGTTGATTATTTCTAAACAAATCACAATTTTGAGTTTGGGTGAAGATATTGCTAAAGGCTTAGGGCAACAAACCGCATGGGTGAAAATCCTTGCTGCTGTATGTGTTTTGCTGTTAGATGGTAGCGCGATCGCAGTTGCCGGAGCGATTGGATTTATCGGTTTGGTGGTTCCTCATATTGTTCGGTTTATCGTAGGAACAGATTACCGTTGGATTTTACCTTACAGCGCTTTATTTGGTGCCATATTGCTTTTAGCATCCGATATTGCAGCTCGATTAATTATTAAACCGCAAGAAATCCCCGTAGGTATTATGACAGCTTTAGTTGGTGCGCCATTCTTCATTTATTTAGCTAAAACCAAGGTGAACAAATGAAGACAAGTACAATCGTTTTTCGCTCTAGATTACTTCCGATTTCTTTCCGCCTCAAAAAGCGCGTTCCCATAGTCTTATTAATTTTAATTCTGATTACCTTAACCGCAATGGTAATGAATACTTCCTTTGGGGAATATCCTATTCCACCGCTTGCAGTTATTCAAACCGTCTTGGGTATAGATACGGGAAATGCAGATTATGGCTTTGTAATTAACACTTTACGCTTACCAAGAACCCTTACTGCTTGTCTTGTAGGTATGGCTTTAGCGATTTCCGGCACTATTATGCAAGGTATAACTCGGAACCCTCTTGCCGATCCAGGAATTATTGGTATTAATGCCGGTGCAAGTTTAGCAGCGGTCACTTTGATTGTATTATTACCAAATGTACCTGCGGGAATATTGCCTATAGTTGCTTTTATCGGTGCTTTGATAGCTTCGTTATTAATTTATTTTCTAGCTTGGGATAGAGGTACCCATCCGGTACGTTTAATTTTAATAGGTGTGGGAATTGCGGCGGTAGCTAGTGCTTTTACAAATTTGATGGTGACATTTGGCGATATTTATAATGTTAGTCAAGCATTAGTATGGTTAGCGGGAAGCGTTTACGGACGCAGTTGGGAACAACTTTTTTCATTACTACCTTGGTTAATTGTTTTTATACCCTTAGCTTTTATAAATGCACCACAATTAAATGCTTTGAATTTAGGAGAAGACATAGCTAAAGGTTTGGGTAGTAAAGTTGAATGGCAACGGAGTTTTTTATTATTAATTAGTGCTGCATTATCGGGAGCAGCAGTAGCGACAGCAGGAACAATTGGATTTGTAGGATTAATAGCACCTCATATAGCTCGTCAATTAGTAGGAAATATTCATGAAGGATTAATTCCCGTAGCTGCAATGACAGGAGCAATGATTGTAGTTATAGCTGATTTTTTAGGAAGAATTTTATTTGCTCCCATAGAACTTCCTTGTGGAATTATTACTGCTGTGATTGGTGCGCCTTATTTTGTTTATTTGTTAGTTAGGAGTAGGAGGAAATGAGAGGGGGAAGAGGGGGTAGAAAATAATTTCTCACTCATAACTATTCCCAATGCCCAATGCCCAATTACCCATTACCCATTACCCATTACCTATTACCAATTTTATTATAAATGAAATTAGAAACTAAAACTCACTACCAACTCTCAACCAAAAATCTCACATTAGGTTACGAAAATACAAATATAATTAAAAATATCGATTTAAGCATACCTCAAGGAAAAATTACCGCTTTGGTTGGTGCGAATGGCTGCGGTAAATCTACATTGTTGCGGGGTTTAGCAAGACTGTTAAAACCCTTTCACGGAACTATTTATTTAGATTCTAGCGACGTATTTGAATTATCGACAAAAGCCGTTGCGAAAAAGTTAGGAATTCTTTCTCAATCACCAGTTGCACCGGAAGGTTTGACTGTAAAAGATTTAGTTGCTTGCGGACGATATCCTTATCAAAATTGGTTGCAGCAATGGACTAAGGAAGATGAACGTTTTGTGGATATAGCTTTAGAAACTACTCGAATGAAAGAGTTTGCAGAACGGGAATTAGATACTCTTTCTGGGGGACAGCGACAGCGAGCTTGGATTGCAATGGCTTTGGCTCAAGATACTGATATTTTACTATTAGATGAGCCGACAACTTTTTTGGATTTAGCGCATCAAATTGAGGTGTTAGATTTGCTGTGGGAATTGAATCAAAATCAAGGACGAACTTTGGTAATGGTATTACACGATTTAAACCAAGCTTGTCGCTATGCTGATTATTTAGTAGCAGTTAATAAAGGGAATATTTATACACAAGGTAAACCGGAAGATGTGATGAATGAAAAGATGGTTTTAGATGTGTTTGGGTTGGAATGTAAGATTATACCCGATCCAGTTTCGGATACTCCGATGTGCCTTCCAATTGGTAGGAAGGGTAAGTATAATTCGTAATTCTGTTGGAGTCGATTCAATTAGAGATTCTGCTTCGTTATTCATTTGTGCTGAAGCAATATTATTACTCAAACTAGAAAAAATGAAGAGGATAATAGCAAGGTGATAAATAGAATGAATCATTTTAATTACTAAAATCAAAATATTCTCAACAGATTGTTTATTCAGCAGGTGAATTCGATTCCCCTGGTGGTGGAGTTACAGGTTTTGGAGGTGTTACAGGTTTTGGAGGTGTTACAGGTTTTAGTGGAGTTACAGGTTTTGGAGGTGTTTTAGGTTTTGGAGGTGTTTTAGGTTTTGGTGGAGTTACAGGTTTTAGTGGAGTTACAGGTTTTGGAGGTGTTTTAGGTTTCGGAGTTGTGGGTTTTAGAGGTGTTAAAGGTTTTGGAGTACGTTTTGGCTGGGGTTGATTTTCCCTGAATTTCTTGTTATAGAACCAGGACTTGATAGTGCTGGAGAACCTTCAATATCATCATTGCTTATACTTCCAGTGTTTGTATTTCCTCCGTCTGCAATAATTCGAGAATTTTCACTACTATTACCAGAACCTTCATCAATAGGTTTTGAGTTAATTGGTTTTTCGATAGTACGATTTCCTTCGTTATTTCTAATATAACCAGGATTTTCATCCGATGGTGAAGTCTCATCGTCAGGAGATTCTCCAGATATTACAGGTGAAGAGTTATCGGTATTATCTGCAATTGTATCTGTAGGAATGGGAGTATCGGGTTTTGATGCTTCTGAGACTGGTTTTTCGGGTGATTCTTCTAGCTTCTTTTCTATATTTTTGGGAATATCTTCTTTGATGTCAGATTGAATATCCGGAGACTCTACCTTTGGTTTAGCAACTGTTTCGGAATTTGTTATTTCTGGTTTAACAACAGGTGGTTGTATGATTGCTTGCTCTGGTGGTTCTATTAATGTCGTTTGAGTATCTTGAGGAGTTTGAGTAATTTGAGCGACTGATTGCGATTGTTCAACTGGAGAAGTTTCTTCAGGTTTTACCGATGGTTCTGAAGTCGGTGGTTTTTCTTGTTCTGGTTCGTCAATAACAATAATTTCAATCGGTTCATCTGCTTCGACGAATTCTTTTTCCTTAAATAAATATGGTAAGAAAATAATACCGATTATATGAGCTACAATTGAAGCCGCAAAACAATAGACCAGAAATTTATTTAGTTTTTTCGATTCTTTTTCGTGCTGTTCTATACAAATTTGCGATATGCTCATATTTCACTCCTTATTCCATCTTAAGAACAACCACCATTACTTATTTAATATTGTCTAAATAGTAATTATTGCAACTAAAATATAGATGATTCTAAAAAACTCGAATAAATAAACTCTCAGTAAATTAGTTACATATCTATTGCTAATAATTCTCAATATATCTTTTATGGATTGAAGTATCAATAGATATTTTTTCCTAGCTCTTTTAGTTTTTAAAGTATAAAATAAATTCAAAAAAGGACTGAAATATTTTAAGTACCTCCGGCGCAACCTTGGGGTATGTGCTAAGCGTCTCAAAATATTATTTTTTTATTTAATGAGTTTTAAACTCAGGTGGTGAAGTTTCAAAAAATACATTACCGCTCAAACCTTATTCCTCCGGTGGTACTTACTTCGTTTATAACAGAAGATAGATACGTTTAATTATTGGCTTGCACTTTTAGGTAAACGGCTAAGAGCAAGCTTAATTAAGATTATGAAGTCAAAGATTTGATGGCAGATTAGCAGGATTGCTGTTGATAGTAATTCTCATAATTTTATTTATATATTTTCCGTAAGTGAAGAAATATACACTTTTGCTTAAAGTTGAGTTTTTGTCTTTGATAGTGAGTATTGATTCATTCAAGTTTTATATTCTAATACTGTCCACTGCGATACAAACAATACTCATTTTCCAATCAAAAAATTACATAGTTCACTTTTAACAAAAAATTTCACATTTAGAGTTAATCTAATATTGAATTGAGAAAGCGCCAAGCCACATGCAAATAGAAACCGATAAAGAATTTTGGACAAGACAACTTAAAGAATGGCGCGAACTAGTTAAAAAAAGGGAATTAGAGAAACTCAATCCCTGCAACAACTCGTTTGTCAATAATAATGCGACGAACAAACCTGTTTAGTATCCGCTTCTTATCATCTGGTGTCCTAGTTTCCCAAAATTCGCGATCGCAAAACATTTGGGATAATTCTTCTCTTACTAATAAACTGCGTGTCGTTACCTTTTCGTCCAGGGTGAGAATACTAGCTATTTGTTCGCGAATGCCATCTTTCGCTTTTTCGACAAAGGGATTATTGGCTAATTTTTCCAATCCTGCTAAAGTCTCCCTCAATTCTTTAACTTCTGGGGGTTCTTCACGTTTCTCTGACTCTAAACTCACCATCCCAGCCAGTCTAGTAGCTTCTTTTACTAGTAAATCTGCAATTTGTTCGTCGAGATTATCGCTGCGAATCATTTCTTTCCGGTTGCATCTTCCCAAGGGAAAATAACTGCATTGATAATAGTGGATTAAGTTACCTCCCCTTTTAAGTTGTCCGGATGTCCGAGTCAATGCTCCCCCGCAGTTAGAGCATTTTAATAAATTGGCGAAAGCATTGACTCTTTTGCTACCAACCCAACGATTATTAGCATTAGAGCGAATAGTCTTTTTAACTTGTTCGTGCTGCTCGCGGCTAATAATCCCTTCATGGGTATCCCAATTACAATCCCATCGATCAAAATGATTTAATTGCTTTCCCGATGGACTTTTAGTTGTCACGTTAAAAGGAGTTCCCCCAGCGTTAACAGGATTAACCAAAAAATTCTTTAATCCAGATGCAGACCATTGTAGACTTCCCCAAGGATATCTTTTAAAAGTACTCTTCTTACTTGACGAAAAATCAGCGACTTCTAGATTTTCTCTATCGATTACGTGCTTGCTAGTTTTCTTACGGCTTCGAGCTTCTACTTTATTAAGAGTGCCAAACATTTTATTCAGAGTGTCGCAGGTTTTACGGACGCTACCACATTGATTAAACACTTGAAAAATAAATAAAGCTAATTCCCAAACTCGAAAACATCGCTTTCCTTCCAACAAACAAACACACCAACTTTCATCTCTGACATAGCTATCGTTAACCACCTTCCATCCCAAAGGAGCAAACCTATGGCTTTTTCTTTGTGCCATTCGATGCTTGCGTTCGGCACTGACGCGACTGGATAACATTTTTATCTCAAATTTGGATGCTGCGAGCAAAATATCCACAGTTAATTCCCCACCCAAACTTTCTGTATCAATAGTTTGGTCGAGAGCTATTAACTTTATATTTTTACTCCGTAATACTTCCATTAAGGCGTAAAATAATTTGGAAGAACTACCGATGCGGTCAATTCTCGTTACCACAAGTTCCCTAACCCTACCTTTAGTTGCTACTTTCAAATCATCGATCAGTTGTTGTAGCCCTTCGCGAACTTCAGTGGTACGACTTTGAATATCCCAATAAAAACGCGCGCATCCGGAATTTTTGCCTCTTTCCAATTGTTTTCTTAACGCATCTCTGTCTTCTTGCTGCTCGATACTAGATACTCGACCGTAAAACCATCTTTGATTCATGACAATTTAGTTTCTGTTTTTTTGTTTTATAGAGAATATACTATGTCATTTCTAAACGCCGAAGAACCAACAGCGGTCGATTTAGTAACTGACTTTGGCGTTAATATGCTATGGCACCCATCTTTAGGCTTAGAGTTGGGTATCGAATTACAAACAATGTTGTGGGAATGTCTTTTAGGTAAAAAACCTCTGGACGTTCTAGTTTTTGAAGGTACTGTAATTAATGGTCCCAACGGTACTGGAGAATGGAATCGCTTCGCAGATCGTCCTATGAAAGATTGGTTGAGCGATTTGGCTCAAGTTGCCAATTTTGTTGTAGCGGTGGGTGACTGTGCTTGCTGGGGAGGAATTCCCTCAATGGCACCAAATCCCACCGAATCAATGGGGTTGCAATATCTGAGGAGAGAAGAAGGGGGATTTTTAGGTAAAGACTTTCGAGCCAAGTCTGGTTTACCCGTGATAAATATTCCTGGTTGCCCAGCTCACCCGGACTGGATTACTCAAATTTTGGTCGCGATCGCAACTGGTAGAATCGGCGATATTGTTCTTGATGACCTGCATCGTCCCCAAACCTTCTTTAATACATTTACGCAGACTGGTTGTACAAGAATTATTCACTTACTAAGCTAAAGCTATTAATATATAAAGATTGCAGAGATTTAAGATAATCACTTGATTAATAGTTGGCTAAAAAAAGTCATGTTCAGAAAGTCAAATCAACTTTAAAAGCCGAATCTAATTAATATTTTTTTTACTCAATATTTACTAAATATTTACTAAATACTCCTTCAAAAAAATAAATTAAATAATGGTAAGTATATGTACATAAAATTATCTATACTGTCTAATTTAAAAAATATAAGAATAAAAAAAATGACCATTATACTAGGTCACTCTTATAGATTTAGTTATAATATATTCAATCTTACTTAAATGGAATACATAAGCGCAATCTACTATTTTCTAGCTCTAACTCAGTTATTCTTTCTGTAGCTAATCGTAATTTATATTTTAACTGCTCTACCTCGCTTATTTCTTCAAATGCTTGGTTGAAAGCTTTTCTTCTATTTTCTAATCCAAACCATTTTTGATAAACTTTAGTATGCATTTCAACAGAATGACCTAAATTATCTGCTGCGGCTTTAATAGGTATTCCTTGTAAATGCGCTCTAATTGCACAAGCATGACGTAAATCGTATGGTGTAAATGGAATACCTACTATTCTAAAATTTCTAGAAATTAAATCTATTTTTCTTCGCTGTTTTTCATTATCACCATCACAGAAAAAATCTTTTTTAACCCAATCGAAAACTGATTGATTTTTTAACTCAAAAAGCTCAATCCACTCAGGTACAAAAGGGAAAACTTCCCTATAACCTGTTTTATTATCACTTCCCACTTTGAAAGTGCTATTCTTATTGTCAGGAGATATTAACCAATACAAATTCGAGTCATTGATTATTTCTCTAGGTCTTAATCCGTATACAGCGATTAAACCATAGAAAAATTGATATATTTTCCATCTGTCTTTTCTGGCTTGCTCGATAAATTTAGCCGACTCGTAATGCTTTTTAAATTGCGAAGCATAAACTTGTATCTCATCATCAGATGGTATATATCTTTGCTTAACTTGCTTTTCTAGGAATAAATCAGAAAAATCAACAGATATATCTAATAGGTTGCAAACAATAGATGCTACAGAAATTGCCTTAATTCTTGTTGAGTAAGTATCGGCTTTCAAAATTAATTCTCTAAAGTTATTCTTAGTAATTGATAAATCACTTAAAAATCTTTGTCTATATACTTTTTTATGTCCTTGTATAGTTCCTATACTTTTACGAGTTTTTTTTCGATTCTGAAAATAAAGTTTTTCAAACATTTCATAAAACTCTCTAAAAGTGATTCCTTGATTTCTTTTTGTATTAACCCCTAGATATTTATCAGTCCAGGTAAAAGTCTGACGAGCAATTAACTTACCTAACTCATAAGCTTCTTCTTCAGCAGTTTTTAAACCATCAAAATTTGCTGGAATTCCCAAGCTTATGGTGTATTGTCTTCTACTCCTACCCTGTTTATGGGTATCACCAGGTTTTAAAGGTAGAGTAGCTCTAAGCTGTATACCTCCTCCAATAGAAACTAAGCTTACCTTAGTTTTACCAGACTTAAGCCTGGAATTGATTTGGTCTAATTCTTGATTCAACTTCATCTCAAAGTGTTTCTGAGTAGCATCTGCTATTTTTTTCATTCCTCTATAAGAACCGTCGCAAGTAGTTGGAACTTCAAAATCAGCAAAAACTTTATCTTGTATATCTTCCATTATTTTACTAATTGTTTACTATTTTAATTAATGTTTTATTTGAACTATTAGTCCTTCAAACAAGTTCATAGTAAACATTTTACGGTAAAATAGCACCGTAGATTAAATGAATAAACAAGAAATATCCACTTTGCCTACAAAGCATCCAGCACAGAATTCGCTCAACGTAAAGGATGCCTATTTTACGATATCGGGTGTCGCGGCCCGATGACACACTCTTCCTGCAATCGCATCTTGTGGAATAGAGTCTCATCAAAAACCCGCGCTGGAGTTCCATGTTTGGGATGTACCGAACCAGAATTTCCTTTCTATGATTTAAAACCAGGCACCGTATTTAAAACTCAGACAGTACTTGGCGTTCCTAAAGATTTACCAACAGGAGTCAACAAGAAAGATTATGCCGTTTTAACAATGGCGGCTAAAGATTCAATGCCAGCTTGGGCAGAAGAAGACTTTTTTACGGTCTAAAATTTGGGAATTGGGGATCGGGAATAGGGCATGGGGCATTGGAAAGCAAAAAATAAGGGAGCAGGATGCTCCCACTACAAATATTTTTATAATTCCCTACTCTCTACTCCCTACTAACAACTAACAACTAACAATTAACTACTAACTTATGGGAATACAAACATTAGACATTTCGCCTCTCGGTAGAGTTGAGGGGGATTTAGATGTAAGAGTTGATATTGATGATGGGCAAGTCGTCAACGCTTGGACTCATGCGGAATTATTTCGCGGATTTGAAGTTATCCTTAAAGGTAAAGATCCACAGGCTGGGTTAATTGTCACACCAAGAGTCTGCGGTATCTGCGGGGCTTCCCATTTAACTAGTGCGGCTTGGGCTTTAGATACCGCTTGGAAAACCGAAGTTCCCCGCAATGCGATTTTGGCGAGAAATATCGGTCAGATTGTCGAGACTATACAGAGTATTCCTCGCTATTTCTATGGACTGTTTGCGATTGATTTAACTAATAAAAAGTATCAGCACAGTCATTTCTATCAAGAAGCTTGTCGCCGTTTTGCTCCTTTTACGGGTAAGTCTTATGAAATTGGGGTAACTGTTTCTAGTAAGCCGGTGGAAATTTACGCTTTGTTTGGCGGACAATGGCCCCACAGCAGTTATATGGTGCCTGGTGGAGTAATGTGCGCTCCGACTTTAACCGACGTAACCCGCGCTTGGTCGATTTTGGAATATTTTCGGACTAATTGGCTCGAACCAGTTTGGTTGGGTTGCTCTTTAGAACGTTATGAAGAAATCCAAACCTATGAGGATTTTATGAATTGGCTGGATGAAAATCCCAATCATGCAAATTCTGACTTGGGTTTTTATTGGCGCATGGGTTTGGATATCGGTTTACATAAATATGGTCAGGGTTTGGGTAAATATGTTACCTGGGGATACTTACCTCACGAAGTAAAGTATCAACACCCTACGGTTGAAGGTCGAAATGCGGCTCTCATTATGAAAAGCGGAGTATACGACAGTTTTACGGATACTCATGTTCCGATGAATCATGGTTTTGTCCGCGAAAATACTTCTCACTCTTGGTATAACGAAGGTGCAGGGGACGTTCATCCTTACGACCGTAATACTCGACCTACTCAAAACAACGTTAAAGATTTTGAGAATGAATATTCTTGGGGAACTGCGGTAACTCATGTAGATTACGGACGTTTGGAAGCAGGCCCGTTGGCTCGTCAATTGGTAGCGGGTGGTACTCACGGTGAAACTTGGCAACACTATGATGGATTTATCCTTGATGCTTTCAAGCAAATGGGTGGTGCTAGTATCCATGTACGTCAATTAGCCAGAGTCCACGAAGTTGTTAAGCTTTACCGTCAAGCGGAACGTTGTTTGCGAGAATTTCGTTTGAATGACCCCTGGTATATCAAGCCAAAAGAACAAGACGGACGCGGTTGGGGTGCTACCGAGGCATCAAGAGGAGCTTTATGTCATTGGATAGATATTGAAGGTGGCAAGATTAAAAATTATCAAATTATGGCTCCTTCAACTTGGAATATTGGGCCTCGCGACAGTGAAGGAAAACGCGGTCCCATTGAAGAAGCTTTAATCGGTACCCCTATCTTTGACTCAACAGATCCAGTCGAAGTTGGTCATGTAGCTCGTTCGTTCGATTCTTGTTTGGTATGTACCGTCCACGCTCACGATGCAAAAACGGGTGAAGAATTAGCGCGTTTTCGGACAGCTTAAAAAGTTTTGGGCATGGGGCATTGGGCATTGATAAGAAAAATATGGAGACAAGGGGATAAAGAAAAGAAACTTTTAGGACGAGAAGATAACGGGATAAGAAAAATCGTCATTCTTAACTCGTCACTCCTAATTACTAACTATTTTCATTCCCCTATGCCCTACGCCCTATGCCCCATGCCCCATATCCTATTCCCAAATACTAAATTATGTCGAACACAGCATTACACGAACATCTCCCCAATCTTCCAGAGAAAGTACTTCAAGAGTTTACTCAATGGTGCGTGACTCAACATGCAAGGGAAGCGGGATACGAATTTACTCCTAATGAAACAAAACTAGAAAACTTGTCTACTGCGGATTATATTCCAGAAATTGTCGGTCAATTTATGGATATAACAAGGAAGGACATTAGAACTGGATTGGTAGCAACATTTGCAGGCAAGAAAGCTGATAATCATTCCTTATCTGGTTTAGCCGCAATGGTTGATTTTGTTTCGCTTTACGTTAAGCATTTGTTTCCTAGTGAAGGAAATAATGAAACACAAGCCGAAGAATTATTAAATAAAGCTTCCGAAGAGCAATTTAATAAACTTGTTCAAATTGCTCAAGAACATAACGTAAAATTATCGGTATAAGTATACAAATTCTCTACCAAAAGAATTATAAACCTAGCTTTTACGAATAAAAGCTAGGTTTTCTGATTAAATCAGTATCTTTAACTAATTAATAAGAAAATATTAAATTTAGTTAGTTGTTTTCCACAGTTGTATGTATTGATAAATTCGTGTTAAAAAGAGCGATAATATTTGTTAATTGAATTAGCTCTCAAGCAATTAATTATAGTCAACAGCCTGCTCTCAAAGGATTACAGACTTTTTACCTGTAAGCTTTTTGTTCCTCTCTGAGGTAAATAAGACGGTGAATGCTGTTCGTATAACTACTATAAGTGAATCTTTAAACTTTTATTAAAACGTTGACTATTTACACTTAAGTCAGTTAAAACCAATTAAGAAATCATCACATTGAATCTGTTCGGATTGAGTTTAATGCTGTCGGACAGTTTATTCTCTGGCGGCATAGAAAATTAACAGGTTTTCGCTTCTTGAAGCAAGAATAATTCCTTCAAAGAAGATAAATATAATCCTGCAAATGCTTGTTGTTAATAGCGTTTGTTCTGGGTGTAATGCTAGTGCTGCATTTACCTTAATTTTGGTATATCTACTTTTCAATTTTTGACCAACAATTTCAGCAATTTATTGACGGAAAATTAAAAATGTCTAATTTAATTCAAAACGTAATAGATAGTCAGGAAAAACACAATTTACGTGAATTTGCTTTTTCTTTACGTCAATCAGCAAAGCGTTATCTACTTCGTAACGATATTTTGATTGCGTTTTATAAATATTGCGATACTAACGAAGATAATAAGGATTTATATCGCGATTCAGTGTTAGCTAGGTTAATTTACTCAACTCAAGAAATAATTTTAGACAAGGAAAATATTTACTTAGTCATTCGTCCAAAGATTGCTACTCAGGAAGCTTATCGTTTGTTGGATGATATGACGGTAGAATGTATAAGTATTGATGAGTTATTAAATTTACGAGATAAACTGGTTGATTCTAGTTCCTCTCAAGATGAGGAGTTGTTGAAAATAGATTTTCAGCCTTTTTATGATTCCTCTATTAGCCTGCCTTCTGCAAAAAAAATCGGCAATGGTGTTGATTACCTCAATCGCTATTTATCTAACAAATTATTTGATGATAATTGCGGCACTTGGCAAGAGTCTTTGTTTAACTTTCTGAGGCTGCACAAATACAAAGGTCAACAGTTATTAATCAACGAACGAATTAAAAGTAAATCTCAGCTATCTGAAAAGGTAAAACGAGTCATTGACCTTTTAGAAAAATATCCCAATCGCACTTCTTATGAAAACTTTCGCTTTGAATTACGAAGCTTTGGTTTTGAACCCGGTTGGGGAAATACAGCACAAAGAGCCAGGGAAACTTTAGAATTGCTAAACCAGTTGATTGACTCAGCTGACCATGAAATACTAGAAAAATTCATGTCCCGAATTCCGTTAATTTTCAATGTTTTAGTAACTTCTCCCCACGGATGGTTCGGGCAAGAAGGTGTTTTAGGCAGACCTGATACTGGCGGACAAGTCGTTTATGTTCTCGATCAGGTAAAGGAATTAGAAAAACAGATCGAGGAAAATGCCAAGCTTGGTGGACTTGATGTAATCGGTAAAATCGAACCTAAAATTATTGTACTTACACGTTTGATTCCGAATAGCGAAGATACCAACTGCAATCAACGCTTAGAAAAAATATACGGTTCTGATAACTGCTGGATTTTACGAGTTCCCTTCCGCGAGTCTCAACCAGAAATTACCCAAAATTGGATTTCCCGTTTTGAAATTCATCCTTATTTAGAGAGCTTCGCTACTGATTCCGAACGCGAGCTTTTAGCAGAGTTTGAAGGCAAGCCAGATTTAATCATTGGTAACTATACTGACGGTAATTTAGTTGCATTTTTATTATCGCGACGGTTGAATGTCACTCAGTGCGTTATCGCTCATGCCTTAGAAAAATCAAAGTACGATAAGAGCGATTTGAATTGGCAAGACCTCGAACAACAGTACCATTTTTCACTTCAGTTTACTGCCGATTTAATTGCCATGAATGCCGCTAATTTTGTTGTTAGCAGCACTTACCAAGAAATAATCGGTACCGAACATACCCCCGGACAGTACGAGTCTTACCAATCTTTCACGATGCCGAAACTCTACCATGTAGTTAGCGGCATCGATTTAACAAATCCCAAATTTAATGTAGTTCCCCCCGGTGTCAACGAAAACGTTTATTTTCCTTACACCAAAATTGAAGATAGATTGCTAGATAACCGGGAAAGATTGGAAGATTTATTATTTACTTTGGAAGATTCAACTCAAGTTTTTGGTAAACTTTCCGACATCAGCAAGCGTCCTATCTTCTCGATGGCAAGGTTGGATAAAATCAAAAATCTTACAGGTTTAGCCGAGTGTTTTGGAAAAAGTAAACAACTTCAAGAACAGTGCAATTTGATTTTAGTCGCTGGAAAACTTCGTACAGAAGATTCCACAGACAGCGAAGAAATCAACGAGATTGAAAAACTTTACCAAATTATCGACAAGTACAGCTTACAAGGTAAAATCCGCTGGTTGGGTGTCCGGCTATCAAAAAGCGACTCCGGAGAAATCTATCGGATAATCGGCGATCGCCAAGGTATTTTTGTTCAACCAGCGTTGTTTGAAGCTTTCGGTTTAACTGTACTCGAAGCGATGATTAGCGGACTTCCTACCTTTGCAACTCGCTTCGGGGGACCTTTAGAAATTATTCAAGACAAAGTAAATGGATTTTATATAAATCCCACCAATCACCAGGAAATGGCGCAAACAATTTTAGAATTTCTCAGCAAATGCGACTTTAACCCTAGTACCTGGAATGAATTTTCTCAAAAAGGTATCGAGCGAGTTTACGAAAACTATACTTGGAAGATTCACAGCAACCGCTTGTTATCTCTAGCCAAAACTTACAGCTTGTACAATTATGCTTCTGGAGACAACCGCGAAGACATGCTACGTTATGTCGAATCACTATTCCACCTACTTTACAAGCCCCGCGCTAAAGCTTTACTAGAAGAACATACCACCAGCGTTAGTTAATAATTCGGTTCATATCCATAATGTAGAGACGTAGCACTGCTATGTCTTTACTAATTTATACGAATAAACAAATTAATCGATAAAATCATGGAAAATCCAGATTCTAGAGAAGAAATAACTGCAAAAGAATTGCTCGGACGCTATCAGAAAGGAGAAAGAGATTTTCGCCGAATTAAGCTGAAAAATTCCGAGCATTTATCAAGTGTCAACCTCGAAGAGATTGATTTCCGCCATGCTTGTCTTTATATTGCTAATTTCAGAGCGGCTGATTCGGGAAATGCTAATTTCATTGAAGAATGCATTTTATATAGTTCTGATTTCACCGGTGCCGATTTTAGAGGTGCGAATCTACAAGGTACTGAATTCTCAGATGCTATTTTAAATGCTGCTAACTTTAGTGGTGCTGATTTACAAGGTGCTAAGTTTGATTGTGCTGACGCAGAAGCAGCTAACTTTACCGGAGCTAATCTCGAAGGAGCTACTTTCTACGAATCAAATCTCGAAGGTGCCTTGATGGTAAATGCTAACTTGAAAAATGCTGAATTGCTGCAAACTCCTTTTGAGGGTGTGGATTTAAGCAATGTCGATTTAACCGGAGCGCTTAATGCTAGCCTCGAAGGAGCTATTCTTCACAACACCATAATGCCAGACGGTAGTATTGCTAGCAATAATTCAACCAACAAACGATAGGCGTTGCCCAATTGAGATATGAATTTATGATTACTCTTTAATAGCAGCCCCTAAATCCCCCAAGTATGTTCTACTTTAAAATATATTTCTCCCCAGAATTGGGGGTTTAGGGGGCTAGCCATACTTTTAATCAGCAACGCCGAACTATAAATCATTCAATATTACCAATTACAAATTACAAATTACTGACTTATTTTTAATACATTTTTTTTGTAAATCTGCATACAAAAATAAAATATATGTATGCTAATAAAAATATTAATTTATTTTTTTCTTCTAAAACATAAAAATATTGCTTGAAAATATGTAGAATAGGAAAACACACAAAATCTATGAATTAGATAATCTGGTTTCTTAAGAATTCTTCGTAGAATTTTGTAGAAGTTAGGCTATATCTCTTTTAAATCTGTAGTTGTCAAAATATTTATCCATATCTGATGTAATCATCGTGTCACCACAATACTGACCTACCCTTCTGAGTGTAATTAAAGAATGATTGTAGATGACCAATGACCAAAACAACCTAACAATTATTGGTTGCGGAAACCTTAACCGTAATGATGATGCCGTAGGCGTAATTGTAGCCCAACGCCTACAGCAATATCTCGCCACATATCCTCATCCCCATGTGAAAGTTTACGACTGCGGAACCGCAGGGATGGAAGTCATGTTTAAAGCCAGAGGTAGCAAGCACCTAATAATTATTGATGCGAGTTCGACAAATTCCGAACCAGGTGCTGTATTTAAACTTCCAGGGACAGAATTAGAAGCTCTACCAGAACCTAGTTATAACTTGCATGATTTTCGCTGGGATAATGCAATAGCTGCTGGAAAAAAAATCTTTAAAGATGATTTTCCTCCTCTCGTTACCGTTTATTTAATTGAAGCAGCAAATCTTGATTTCGGCTGGGAGCTAAGTCATGCCGTACAGCTCTCTGCTGCAAAGGTATTTGAACAAATTAAGGCAGTCATCGGAAACAATACAGAATATGGCGAAACCGTTCTAAGCTGAATCTTCCTGATAAACAGATAATTCATCCACTCTCATTTCAAAAGGCATACCTTCACTACTAGGAGGGCAAACGCGAATCTTAGCATTACTAGCAACATTATTTAGTAATGATGCCATCGGCACCATTTTCTGCAAAATCCGCCAGTTGGTTACTTGATCCGGACATTCAATTACCAAAGTCATTGCAGAGGTGTGGGTAGTAACATACCATCGACACGCAGATAACAAGTCTCTAATTTTGCGATCGCAGTTTTCGTAGAAGAACTTGCTCAGAGACTTTTCTAACTGCTGACGCAATATAATATCAGCCGATGAAGGTTGAAACGGACCCAAATCATCATTCTGAAAGAAATACTTATTGTTCATTTGTAAGGGGTGTCTATTGATTCTTTCAAACTCAAATCACGATACCATAAACCAAATATCGAATTGTAGCTAAATATTCTATATTTTCTGTTTGCATAAAATACTGTCATACAGACAATAATAGAAAACCAAAAAATTAGCTAAATATATATTTAGCCAACGAATATTTACTTACAACCGAATATTTATATACTGAATAGTTCCTCAACTATTATAATCATATACAATCAATAAAGTTAGTATATGATTTAAAAAAACATTTGTTTAACGAATAGATAACCTATCGTTTTTCTCTCAATTACCAATACTTAACTCAATCCTTACCTTTACATAAATAAAGATTCAATTTTAGACATAGTTGATGATATAAGCATTATTGATTGTTTTTTGTTCATCGGGTAAAAGACAGAAATCAATAGGTGTAATGGATAAACTATTGTCGGAACTTAGCTAACAAAAATTATGATTCTTCAGCAACCTGAGATGAAATGATTTAGGGTTGGCATATAGTCTGGTGATGAAAATATTACTAGCAAGGGCAAATTCTAAAATTTGAGTTGCCGCTAATCATTCCTTAATGATGGAATTTGGGGTGATGTTACCTTTAGAAATTACTCGATAGCTCAAACAGATTTTACTATTTAAGCTCAGATCGACATCAAGACCGAATCTGCCAAAATCGGAAATTAAATGTAAATCTATATTTTTGAGCATAAACTTCTGTTTGTAATCCTACTTAGATGGTGTTCGCTATCAAAAAGCAATTTCTTAGATCCGGGGAATCTACATTTTGAGCTAGAACTATGATATACACAATTAATATAAAAAAAGAAGCAACCGATACTATTCTTACCTAATATATAAATTATTTACTATTGGCAGGCTAATTAGTAATTTAATATACGAAAATTATTCGTAATATTTACAACATTAATCATGTTTTACTGTAATTTACTCTTTCAAAGTTGCAGTAACCGAACGCTATAAAAATTTGACAAAAGCTGAAAAACCCGGTTTCAGCAACAAACCGGGCTTTAATTAATGACTAACTATCAAATATAAAGGGATTAACCACAGACAGATAAACTTTCCTCAAGGGAGATCCAAGAAATAAAATGTCCTACCGTCTTAAGTGCTGCCTTGATAAATATTCTGGAAAAAACCAGGTATATAGAGGTGTAGCCCTATCGCACAGCAACGACGCTGGGACATTTTATTATCTACAAGTGCAGCCGCTAACTGAAAGCAAAATCTTCAACTCTGCTCTCTTCAGCGAATTGATGTCTTGCAGATTTTTCAGGTACTGGTGCGCCGTTAGCAATGGCTTCGGCTTCAATTTTGTCTACTAGTTTCCAAGCGTCGGCAGCTTCTAAGGAATAAACACCGTAGGTACCGCAAATTGAGCGAGCATTGGATATTGCTTTGTGCAATTCTGCTTTGAGAAATATAAGTTTTTGCTTGGCAACAAAATCACCCTTGTTGATAATATCGGTGACGGAGATAATTCCGACTAAATCATCTTTAATAACTGGAGCACGCCAAATATCTGTTTGAGCAAACAGCCGTGCTACATTTTCTATAGTTAAATCGGGATCTATAACCACGCAGGGCTTGCTCATGATTTCTGAAACTAAAACGCTTTCAGGCTCGCGAGCTAAAGCAATTACTTTAATCGCAATATCGCTTTGGGTTACAATTCCATATGTATCTTCTGAAGTCGCAGGTTCGACGATTAATGCACGTAATTGTGTAAGTCTTAACAATCTTACTGCTTCTGCTACAGTAGCTGAACCAGGGATAGTTGCTACATTCAAGCTCATGATATCTCTTACTTTCATCATGACTTTCTCTCCAATATATTTACTCAGCAAGCAAAGGAATTAACGTGCTTATTGCTGCTCCGGCTTTCTAATGTTGAAATCTACTTAATTGCTGTAATTAGAGAACAAGCATCCTGCCACAGTAACGACTGCCCTTAATTATTTCTCAACAATATATAGATTTGCCAGACCTTTGTAAAAGACATTAATAATTTCTTGTGTAACAAGAATTAACCAGACTTTTGGAGAGGATTTACGCTTTTTCCCAATTTTTTTGTCGTTTAAGGAAACTCTTTAGTTTCTAGAAGATTCAAGCATAAAGTCTGAATATTTAATTGCCTTAATTAAAGGTATTGATTGTTTTTGATTAGCTAATACCAATTCTGTATGAGGTTGCGCTGAATCGCTCTCAGCCTGGAAGGCTGGAGCTACCAATACAAAGCCAACCTACGTTGGCTAAATATGGCGCATCTTTATAAAGAAATGGTATAAGCCGGTGTCTTCACAACAATTTAGCTTACATACATATTATCTTTCTCTTGAGTTGAAGCAAAGAACAATTAATAAAACTTCGTAGTTAATATCTATTTACTTAAAAGTAAATAAACATAAAATATTTTTTAAAATTAGTAATCTTTAGTTTATAAAATATAGTTCATTTAATCAATAAATAATAAAGAAAATATAAAATATAAAAGAAGGTATATTAGAAACAAAGCGAGTTCAATAAAATTAATTGAGAATAAAAAAAATGCCCTGCGAGGTAACGCTTTCCTCAAAGGGTATTTGCTCAAAATCCATTTTCAATTAAGAAACACCAAGTAGCAGATATTTATGATTAACGAATTATTTTTTACGTGCCACAATGTGAAAAATATGCCAATGTTTTTCATGACCTAAAGCAGTTTTACCGGGATGATCTTCTTCCGAGAGCAATTCCACTTCAAAAGGTTGTAAAAGTGCTTCGATCTGCGACATAGTATGATTACTCATGGTTGAATCGGCTGCCCAAGAATCGCGATCGCCGAACAAATGACCGCTAAAACGACCCCCAGTAGTTAAACCAGAGACGATTTTATGCCACAACTCGGGAAAATTCTCCGGTTTGCAAAACGGCAGACTAAAACTAGCATTGATTAAATCAACATCCGACGGTAAATCAATATTTTCAAACTGAGCTATACGAGTTTCTATTACAGTTTTCTTATCGCAACGGTTTTTTAAACGCTCAATAGCCTCCTGTTGGCTATCGATAGCGATAACCTTCCAACCCCGACGCAGCAATTCCACCGTATCTCTACCTTCTCCACACCCCAAAT
This sequence comes from Rivularia sp. PCC 7116, assembly GCF_000316665.1. Taxonomy (GTDB): domain Bacteria; phylum Cyanobacteriota; class Cyanobacteriia; order Cyanobacteriales; family Nostocaceae; genus Rivularia. The sequence continues at coordinate 7,861,070 of NC_019678.1, forward strand.
CTATAGCTGTTCTTGGTTCAGCCTCGTTTTCTGGCTCAAAGTTTGCTAAAGCAGTGAGTAAAGTTTCTCTGGGAGGGCGATTCGCCACAGCTTTGTAATAATCTGACCAGCTACGAGGAGCAGCTTTATTTATAGATTGATTATCATTTAATTTCGACATATTTAAAAAGTGAATATCCGTTAATTACAGTAAAGAATAATTGATTAATCGTGAATAAAAGATGAAAATTATCATATCAATAATCTTCTAAACGGTAAGATTATTAAGTATAAAATTACTAAACAAAAATAACACCATGAAAATTAGCGCTCGCAATAACATAAAAGGAACTGTAAAAAAGATTATACCCGGAGTTGTTAGCACTGAGGTAACTTTAGAAATTGCACCAGGGGTAGAAGTAGTTTCAGTAATTACTAAATCATCAGCAGACCAAATGCATCTTTCTTTAGGAAAAGAAGCTTATATGGTAGTCAAAGCAACAGATGTCATGGTCGGTACGGATTAATTAAATTACTAATATTGATGGGTAATGGGTAATGGGTAATAGGTTAAAGGTTAAAGGTCAAAGGTAATTATACATAAATGCTAAAATTTAAGTTCCTAATTTATAACCTGGTTCCTTATACTCAATTAGCAATTACCGATTACCAATTAGCAATCAATAAAAAAAGCCGTAGCTAATTAAAGCTACGACTTTGAATAAATTATAAGCGTGTAATGATTAAATTATGAAGTCAAAAAATTACACCAAATAAGGCTCTTGATGAGTTTTAATTGTGCAGTTGGAGCGGGGATAGGTGACGCAAAGTAAAGCAAATCCTTTGGAAATTTGCTCGTCATCTAAAAAGTTTTGGTCGGATTGGTCGATTTCACCTTCAGTGACTTTACCAACACAACTAGAGCAAGAGCCAGCAGAGCAACTGAAAGGTAGTTCAACTCCTGCTTCTTCTGCTGCTTCTAAAATAGTAGTTTCTTCATCAACTTCTATTGTGGTGTCTAAATCTTCCTTTTTGTTAATCAGTCTAACTTCGTAACTTGCCATGTTTCGATTCTCCTCAAACGGCGTATAATTTGTGGTTGTTAGTTATTAGTTATTAGTTATTAGTTGTTAGTTTATGAAGGGCAACTTATTTAAACAGCTTACGGTGAAGAAGTTGTAAGCAGATAAATACCTTACTAATCTCACGAGCTACTAACAACTAACTACTAGCTACTAACTACTAACTACTAACTATTTATTGATCGCAAGGTGTACCCGATGGGGTACAGTCACCAGCTTCAAATGACTTGCCGCAACCGCAGGTGCTGGTTGCATTGGGATTAGTAAACTTAAAACCGCTTTCCATCATCCCTTCGATAAAATCGATTACCATTCCATCTAATAACGGCGCACTTTTTGCGTCAACATAAATTGTTATGCCATCTTGTTCAACTACCAAGTCATCAGCAGCAGGCTTACTGGTAGTATTCATTGCATATTCGTAGCCGTTACAACCACCATCTTTAGCGGAGACTCGGATACCTTTAGGTTTTGCGTTTTCACCTGTTGCAGTATCTTGTAAAAACGAATTTAGACGTTGTGCTGCTGTTTCTGTCAAACTAATGGTCACGGTTCTTCCTCCGTACTAATAGATAATGGTTGTTTTGCTCAAGGAACGATAAATCAATCATCGAAGCGATATTGAAATTACCAAAACTTTAAACTATGTAAAATGCCACTTGCATCGACATTGATGGGGTGTAGAAGCCTAGAATTTTATCTTACCCGTGGTTTCGAGGGGTTGAGACTGCGAATACCTCCAGGGGGCACTGTTTCCACATACCGGACATTCGCGATCGCGATAAGAACGACGTTTTGCAAAGTCCATTCGGATAAAATCGATTGTAAGTAACTGCGATAGTAGAGGCTGACTAAATCCGGTGATTAACTTGATAGCTTCCAAAGCAGTGAGACAAGCTAAAGTACCGGAAACTACACCTAATACTGAAAATGCACGTCTATCCCAATCGGGTTTTTCCGGAAATAGACATGATAGACAGGGAGTCACACCAGGTATAATGGTTGTTAGATAAGCCTCCATCGAATCCATTGCAGCTTCTACCATTGGCTTTCGCCAGCGAACGCAAGCTTCATTTAACAAATTACGCTCGGTAAAGTTATGAGCGCAGTCTAAAGCCATGTCGGCTTGCTGTACCAAAGAGTCTACGTTATCCGGATTGATGTAATCGTGAATCGTTTCTATCTCAATATCGGGATTAATAGCTTGCAGAGTTTCCTTAGCTTTAAAAACCCTTGGCTTCCCTACCCAGTCGTGAGTCATGAGAATTTGACGATTCATATCATCAAGCCGCAAGTCACCTCCTCTAACCAGGATTAATCGTCCTACGCCTGCAACAGCAAGATAAAGTGCAGCCGTACCGCCTAATCCACCAACACCAGTTACCAAAACCGTAGCTGACTTTAAACGCTTTTGTGCCAATTCACCAAAATTAGGTAGCGACATTTGGCGACTATAGCGTTCCAACTCGGTAGGTGTTAGGTTTACCACTTTATTACCTCCTAATCCGAATCAATTTCTGTCAGCTTGACTACATTTTTTGGCTTCTGGTGAAACACTTTGAAAAGTTTTTCTTGTTGGGGTGTTGACTCTATAAATACCTGATAAGCACTCTCTAATGCTTCGCGATATTTACCTAATCTTTCCTCTTCATTAAGTTCTGAATTATTCTTATCAATTTCGTTAATAAATTCAGAAAATTTTTGCAGGATATGTAAACGATTTACATGTACGACTTTTTGGTCGTATTCTAAATCAAAAAATTGAAAATAGTCTTCTGTATTGACTAGTTTCTTGAAATCTTCCAAGCTTTTACTCATTATGCTTGCTCCATATTTTTCAATTGCTGTTTAAGGTCATTTAATTCACAATAAATTTTGTAAGTAGCCTCAGCTACTCCCATAAGATTTTCGTAATCGGTAGGTAAACCTTCCGCCAAATCATGCAAGTCCATTTTCATTTGACCTGCTTTACTATTTAGACGCTTTATCTTTTTTTTTAAATCTTCAATATTTGTGATTTCTTCTGTTTGAGCCATAGACATCTCCTGATATTGGGAATTGGGAATTGGGAATTGGGCATTGGGCATTGGGCATTGGGGATGGGTAATTGGTAATTGGTAATTGGTAATGGGTAATTAATAATGTATTTTTACTAACTCATTACTCATTACTCATTACTCATTACTCATTACTTATTAATCTCTCAAATTAAAGTTCTCCTACTTCGCGAAAACGTGTCGCTAATTCAACGCCTTTCTGTACTAAACTGTCTCCCTCTTCGGCTAGTTTTTCCAAAGAATAAAAACCGAATCTATGGACATCGCGCATAGTCTTTTTAACTAGTAAAAGACGACCAGAAAATACTAATACCCAGCCGAAACCTTCATGATTCAAATCGGCGACAACCTGCGATAGCAAACCAGTTTCCTGCTCGATACGAATTGCTATAGCACGGTAAAAAGCATTAATCCGCGATATCGTCATCGGATCTACATCACCCTCAACCGAAATTTCGCGTTTCTTTTGTTTGCTGACAACGTAGGGTTTAAGAATTAAATCATCCGACCATTTTTTATAAGTTCCGTAAGTATCTAAACCCCGGATTTGTTGTACTAAAGCCTGAATAAAAGCAGAACTTAATACATCGCTAGTTGCAGTTCCATTTACACTATTGCTGGTATTCATACAGTTGCATCCTCTTCTAATTCATCTTCAAAGTTACGGTCTTTTTTCTGTAAAGCTTTACGCAACCAAGGTGGGGGGCTTCCTTTAAGAGTTTGCACCAATCTTTCTAAAACATCTTTAATTTCATCTTGCTCCGAACGTGCTTTAATTGGAGTCACACCCTTTTTAATTAAGCGAGCCGCAGCGCTACCTCCAATTGCACTAACGTATACAATCGTGCAATCTTCTAAAGCTTTTAGTTTAGGTACTAATTTATCTTCGTTACCATCTTCTTTGAGTTCGCCACCGAAGGAAAGAGTCTCTAAAAACTTATAACCTTCATCTGAAATTTCGTAAACATCAATTTCTTTTGCCCACCCGAAATGAGCATTAATATGGCAGTTATCGCTCGTAGTAAAAGCTATTTTCATTACAAATAATTGCTCCTTTTAATTAGGTCAAAGGTCAAAGGTTAAATTACTAACAGCTAACAACTAACCACTAACCACTAACAACTAACTCAATGACCGTGTTTTACACTCATTTCCTCTTCTTCTAAAAAGATGTTGCCAATGTCAAATAAAATTTGCATAGTTCCCCGATAACCAACTTTAGTATATTGACCTATACCTAAACGGTCATAAATAGGGATACCCTGGCGATAAAGAGGAATATTAAATTTTCTGGCAATTGTCGAAGTGTGAGAGTTACCAATTAATAAATCCGAACCTTCTACTACTTGTTCAAAATCTTCTAAGTCACCAATAATAACTTTTTCAAGATGAAGTTTTTCTAGTAAAGGAGAACGTGTAGTAGTAACTGCGGCTTGAATTTCTGCTCCCATTGATTGCAAAAAATTAATAGTAGACCACAGCAAATCCGGTTCTAATGCTAAGGATACTCGCTTGCGACCAAAGAAAAAGTGAGTATCGAGCATAGCGTCTTGTAATTGACGACGTTGGCGACGATATTTATCTGGAACTCTAACGCCACTAACATCTGATAGTGCTTGTAAAAAGTTATCTACAGCATCTAGTCCAGTTAGCTCGCTAAACAATTCATAAGGAATAGCAAAGCGCTTATCTAAAATTTCAGCAGCACCCCGCATACTCTCCCCGATCGCAATAGTAAAAGCCGAACTGCCCATTTTACGTAACTGCACCACAGTCGTACCACCGCCGGTTATCGGACTCCATGAATCATCTAGATGACCATCTAATGAAGCGGAAAGGTCTGGCGCAACAATAGGAACTAATCCGAAAGCACTAACAATATCTTTGATTTCCTGCAAATCTCCAGGAGTAAAAGCAGAACTAACTAAGATATTTACTTGATTGGGTTTAATTTCCCCCTTCTGGGGAAGCTGAGTAACCATGCTTTCTACAGCAGCAGCATATCCATCTTGCAATGCTCCTTTAAAATCTGGCGAGGAGACTAATAAAATTGGTAACTCGTTTAAATCAGGATGACTTTGACGAAACTCTCGGAGGATTTTTTCCATATCGTCCCCTCTAGTTTCCGTCAGCCCCGTAGTACAAAGACCAATAATTTCAGGGTTTACTTTCTCCACCAAAGTTAGAATTGCTTGCTCGACATTATCCTCTCCACCCAAAATTGTAGAGACTTCCGTCATCGCCGTAGTGGAAAGAGGTATCACTTCTCGAAAATGCCTTACCAATATCACTTTAGCGAAAGCTGTACATCCTTGGGAACCGTGCAACAGTGGTATCATACCCTTCAACCCTAAAAAAGCTAAAGCTGCACCTAAAGCCTGACTTTGCTTGAGAGGATTTACTATAACTGGTTTATTTTGAGTCGCTACTATAGCCATTGGAATTAATAAATAGGTTAAAGATCAAAAGTCAAAGGTTTTAAATTGGAGTAGGGAATAGGGAATTCAAAGAGACAGCAGGGAGCGAGATGCTCCCATTACTGAAATTTAAAGGTTAAACAAAATAGATAAATAACTCCTAACTGTTCACTGCTAACTGTTCGCTGTTCACTGCGAACTGTTCCCAAGGAGCAGGTTGACGTATTTGCTGCCAAACTGGACTGTAGAGGGCTTCGTCTAGTTCTCTTGCCATGTTTACCATACCGTCGTAACCTGCGTAAGCGTGATGGCGTTCTTGGTTAATATCTAAAAATGGAATTCTGGCTTTAAGAGCAGTGTATTGATTTCGACCACCAGCAATCAGCATATCTGCTTTGGTTTCGCCAATAACTCGTATCAATTCTTGAGGATTACCTTTAGGCATCATAATGCCGTCTTTACCAAGCAACTTTTGAATTTTGGCTTTGTCTTCTTCGGTACTCTTTTTAGTGCTAGTAGCAACAACATCCATTCCTAAATCTTTAGCAGCCGAAATAATAGACCAGCTTTTTACACCACCGGTATAAAGTACAACTCTTTTTCCTTTTAACCGGGCGCGATAGGGAGCTAATTTTTCATCTAATTTTGCAGTTTCTTCCGCAATTAGTTTTTCAGTCCGCTCTTGTAAATCAGCATCTCCCAATTTTGCTGCTACAGTTCGCAGAAAGCGGTTGATGTCATCTACACCGTAAAAAGATTCTTCTATATAAGGAATGCCGTAGCGCTCCTCCATTTTTCTAGCCATGTTAATCAAGGCTTTGGAGCAAATCATTACGTTTAACTTGGCACGGTGAGCGTAAGATACTTCTTTGTAACGAGCGTCACCAGTAATTTTACTTAATACCCGAATGCCTAATTTTTCTAATAGTGGCGTAACATTCCACATTTCGCCAGCAATATTATACTCACCAATCAGATTGATGTCGTAAGGAGTGGTGTATTCTGGTTCTCCCGTACCAACAACATATTCTAATAAAGTTTCTCCAGCCAGACGATTGCCAAGATTCTTACTACCAACAAATCCAGGTGCATTTACAGGAATAACCGGAATACCAACTTTTTTCTCAGCTGCTTTACAGACAGCATCGATATCTTCACCAATTAAAGCTGTTACACAAGTGGAGTAAACAAATATTGCTTCAGGATTGTAATTTTCTTTTACGTGTTTGATAGCTTTATAGAGCTTTTTCTCACCACCGAAAATAACATCGTTTTCAGTTAAGTCGGTAGTAAAGCCTTTTTTGTACAGCATCGGACCGGAGGAAAGACTACCGCGACTACCCCAAGAATTACCGGAACAAGCAATGGGACCATGTACTAAATGAGCGGCATCGGTAATCGGAACTAGAGCAATCATTGCTCCATCAAAAGAACAACCTCCTTGGGCTGCTCCTGGTTGTGCTACTTGTTTACAAGCTTTATTTTTCTTCTCTCCATTTTTTTGATGATTATGTTCGCATCCTGGTTCGGTTAACAGTTCGTTGATTTTACCTTGAGTGATTTTCATCTTTTTTGGTTGATATTGAAGTATTAATTATTATTTTGAGAATGGGGCATGGGTATTGGAAATAGGCAAAATAAATTTAGTTTCAAAAATTAATTTAAAACTCAATTATTAAATAATTATGGATTATAAATTGTTTATAATTCATTTGGGATAATCTTATAGAAAGCAATACATTTATTTATTGATGGAATTATTTTTATTTCTATTCCCAACGCCCAATTACCAATTACCAATTACCAATTTTTCATGTCCACAATTAAAATAAAATGGTAAAAAAGGAGTTTAGAAGTATAAAGAATGAAGGATGAAAAAGATTAATAATTCATACTTGAGCCTTTATACTTCATCCTTAATTACCATTACCTTTTAGATAAAAGGCAGGCGACAGGAGCCTATCGTTAATTCAATTTCTAACGAATTAAGTCGAAGGAGATATCTGTCTTAGAAGGAATATTGGTGTTGCGGTCAATTTCCTCAAAGATTGCGTTTACAACCCAGGTAATTAGGTTGATTGTACCTTCATAACCAATGGTAGCGTAGCGGTGTAGATTGTGACGATCCATGATAGGATAACCAACTCTGATCAAAGGAGTCTTGGTATCGCGCTCTAAGTACTTACCGTAGGAGTTACCAATCATGAAGTCAACTGGCTCGGTGAACAGTAAAGAACTAATATGCTGACTATCAGGTAAAATATAATGTAATATCAAATATCGCTGTAAGGTTTACTATATGGACGTTTGGGGATATGCTCGCGTTAGCACGGATGAGCAAGCAGACGATGAAGGAGCATTGATTAAACAAATGCGTCGTTTGCGGAGTGCGGGAGCGACGAAATTATATTATGACGTTGAAAGTCGTACCAGCGATAAGCGTAAAGGGCTTTTACGGTTAATTGAAGACATTAATGTATTGGCAAAAGGCAAAGTATCTAAACTATTATTTATCAGAATTGACCGTTTAACATCATCATCAATGACTTTTTATCGGTTGATGGATGCTTTGAAAAAAAAAGGTATAGAGCCGACTGCAATTGATGAGCCTTTTGATATTTCAAGTATTGGTGGAGAATTGACAATTGATGTCAGATTAGCTGCGAGTAAATATGAAGTTAAAATGTTAGGAATGCGGGTAAAAAAAGAAAGAGATGCTCGAAAAGTAAATAAAAAGGCTCATTGGAATGCTCCTTTAGGATATAAAGTTGAAAACGATAAATATAAGAGGGATGATAGTCCCTGTGTTTGCATTATTGAGGGACAAATTCAACTATCGCGATCGCAATTAATGAGATTAGTTTTTGACACATTTTTGGCAGTCGGTACCATTTCTCAAACGGTGAAAAAAATGCACGATATTTTGGGAATTCAAGCAAACGCTGTACCCAAATTCCGCGATGAGAAAGTTAATATTATAGGAGAAGAAGACAAAATTATATTATCAAATATCAACAAATCTCGTGGCACTGGCTTAAATCTGCGTTATCCCCATACGGGTTTAAAATGGTCGGTTTCTGGCTTGCGTTCGATTCTTGTTAATCCCATATATGCAGGGGGAACCTTGTATAACACCATTGTTAGTTCCAAAAAACATCGCAAACCTTTTGACGAATGGGAAGTTACATGGGGAACTCATGATTCGGAAGCGATTATTAGTTATGAAGAACACGAGCGCATTAAAACTATGATTCGCGGTAATCGGAATAATCGATGGGCTAGCGCGCAAAAATATACTAATCCTTTTGCAAATTTAGTAAAATGCCAGCGTTGCGGTGCAGCTTACAGTCGTCAGTGCAAAAAATTAGTTAAGAAAAAGAACTTTATCAGACATCATTACCAATGCAGTTTTTATCGTACTGGTGCTTGTGATAACAAAAAAATGATTTCTTCCGATAGCCTAGAAAAACAAGTCATAGAACATTTAGTTAAAGAAGCCGAAAGATTAGCGGGATTGGTAGAAAAAGAAACGAAAGTTCTAGAAGAGCCAGCATCTGTAAAAACCCTGCGAGCATCTTTGAATACTCTAGAAGCGCTGCCATCAAATCCAGCTATTGAAAAAGCCAAAGAAGATATGAGGGTACAAATTGCTGATGCTTTAGCCACTGCGAGTAATGATTCGGTGCAATATTTGATTGCTAAAGAGCGAATTATCCGGGCATTTTCTAATCCAGAATTTTGGCAAGGATTGCAGGTAGAGGATAAAAAAGCTTTATTGCAAGGATGCGTACAAAAAATAATAGTTGATGGTAATAGGGTAACAAGACTTGAATTGATTCACCTTTCGTCTTAGTTTGATTATGGAAATTGGGCGTTGCTGAATAAAAATATGAAATCAAGATTTCACATTGTTCTAGAAACTGCATTGCTACATCTCTACGTAGATATAATTCATAGCTGAATTCGGCAACGCCAAAAATGCAATATCAATAACTACAAATCTCAGTATGTTTACATTTCATCTCCTAAGGTGCCGGATTGATTTGGACAGGTGAATTTGTTTGGTATGGGAACTCTCCATCGATTATAAAAAAATGGTCTGCTGTTGTTCTCGCTACTAGTTGATGAGACTGCATTAAGTATGGGTACTTCCCATTCACTATTAGAATTCGCTCTATTTTTGTAATCTTCAAATCTAACTGGTATATCGTCTGAAGATACAAGTATACTATCAGGTTCGTTTAAACCGCTCATCATCTCATCTATATTGGGAAGTTCGTCACCGAATGCTTTTGCTGTTGGTAAAGTTGCCAAAGAAACGGCAAACAGAAATATTAATCGAGCAAATACTTTAGGGGAAAATAGCATAATTACCATCCTATAGAAGATATCTTGACAGATGCATAATGAACTGGAGGCATAATGAATGCTCCGTAAATCATTAGCAAATAACTGAACTATGAACTATCTATATATATTTCTGAGAAGCTAGAACTTACGCAACTAAGATAATTTTCTTGTTGGAGAGGCAAAACGCGGCATATATTTTCGAGGCAGTAACGGCTTTGTTGGGTTACGACACCATAGGGGAAGATACTCGTAATAATCAAGATTGATTTTGGTGTCTAACCCAACCTACAAACTCAGATGCAAAACATAAATAGGGAAAATAGTACCCTTTTGTGTACCATAAACTTTTCGTAAACCAACCACCGAGGGTTGATGAATTAATTAGTAAACAAATTCAAAAGATTATCAACAGAAAGAATTAATACTAAGTATTAGAAAAGTGCATGAGTTAATTCTTTGAGCATCTATCACTAGTCAAACAAGCGTAGAAAAGACGATTACACCAACTAATTAATTACCAAAGGAGTAATTTCAAGATGACTTACAGCCAAAATCACACCAACCAAAATTACTGTGAATGTGAATTCACTATTCCCATCAAATTAAATATTCCAATCACTATCGATTCTCCGGTATACGTGAATCCAGTACCTATTACCAAGCAAAAATTACCCGTATTTATCGAACCCGACTTGGTATTGGAACCCGAAGTTAGAGCTAAGGCTCCCGTATGCTATCCCGACTCTCAACAGAAACTACCATATTCTAAGCAAGAAGTTTTACCAGCCAATAATTAATTCCACTCAAACCAATTTATTACCAAAGGAGTAATTTCAAGATGACTTACGCTCAAAATCACACCAACCAAAATTACTGTGAATGTGAATTCACTATTCCGATTAAATTAAATATTCCAATCACCATCGATTCTCCGGTATACGTGAATCCAGTACCTATTACCAAGCAAAAATTACCCGTATTTATCGAACCCGACTTGGTATTGGAACCCGAAGTTAGAGCCAAGGCTCCCGTATGCTATCCCCAACATGATTGCGAAAATAAGAATGTACAACATGAGGATGTGATGCAGTCAGTAGAAATTTAGTAGCTTGTACATAGCCTATTATTTATTTTTCAACTGTGCTTAATTCAAAATTCACACCATCAATCAATTCGGATGGTGTGGATTATGATTTAAAAAATCAAAATTAATCGGTAAAAAGCAAGGACTTATTCTCATGTCTGCTACACCCAAATCAAATTACAGCTTGCAAGACAATAAGATAGTAGTGCGTCTCAACTTAAATATTCCTTTAGAGTTTGAGATAGATTTACAAACTATGAGCCATGCAGAATCTAATCAATTCAACCAAGGGAAAAGCTTAAATTCTGTTATAAATGCCAACTCCGATTTAATTATTGATAAAATAAAGAATGCTGACTTTGACCAAAAAATAAAGGTTGTATCGAATGAAACCGCTACTGAAATATTAGATATCCAAAATCCAAAAGAAAAATCGATCGCGCAGATAGAGACAAATATTTTAAATACATCGATAAATTGTGAAAACCATTTAGGAAGCAATCAAGAAGTTATATACAACACTAGAAAAAGAATAAAAATTTCTATCGCTGACTCTTTGAATGATAGTTTTACTATGGCAGTAAATTTAGTAGGAACTATGCTCTTTCTAGGTAAATTAGCTAACTACAGTTGGGAGTAATATATATAATAAATAAACTCTTGTCCTAGAAGTTGATTGTAAATTTTATACTTAATATATTGTAAACAAGAATGTGCGAATTATCTATCTATATCTTGCATAATCACTATATTCTAACATCCACATACATAGTAAGACTGTTTGAAAAAGGTATTTTTAATGGGTAATACAGTTACTATGAATGCTTCTTCGAGATATTGGAAAATCTGGCGCATCGATCCTGCTGCCCAAAGGTTAGGGTATAAACAAGTTCTAGTTACGGCTGCTGAAGATTTTGCACATAGCAAATTTTCTGAAACGAAAGAAGGTGACAAACAAAACATTTTATTATCGTGTTTTAACGGTAAAGAAAATGACGTAGAAATAAGAGAAAGAGCTTTGGCAGGTCTTTGTCTTAGATGTTATGTTTCCGAAGTGATACTGAAAGCATGTAAGAAATTAGACTCTTTGTTTAGCGGTGAAAAGCAATTTACTTATCGAGAATTATTACCCTTTGTTCTTAATGATGACGGACAAAAATTAATTGTCTTAGATAAAGATGGTAAAACTCAGCTAACGGTAGATGATAATTCTCAAACTAAAGTTTCACCATACAAGTATTTTTCAGTAACCGTATTGCAAACCTTTGATGCCGAATTACAATCTCGCATGAGTTTGGAAAATTGGGTATATTTACAAACGAAACAAAATACCGAATTAAAGAAGTATTTATCCGAGTTTGGTTTCAAGAATTTAAGTGACTGGGCACTTTTAAATAAAATTAGAAAAAAACAGCTTAAAGATTTATCACAGCAGGAGCGCTACATTGTTGAAGCTTTTCATGCAGTTTATCGCCGAGACAGGCAGCAACTAAAAAATAAAGGTAACAAAAAATGTCCCGATCCTAGTTCTGCTCAATTGCAGGAAATGATAATTTATTTGCAGCAAAAGCCGGTTCGGATTAACACTCCTGTAGAGTTGATGGAACAACTTCAACAAATTGGTTTACAGTTGAGAAGTTACGATATTTGGAGTACTAGAGAATCTTTAGATATATACGATGCCGAAAGCGGTAGTTATGCAACAAGACGCGATTTACCGGCATTTTCTGTTGATGAGGTTGATTTAGAACAGCAAGAGTTTTTACAGTTTCTGCACCTGCACCTGCAAACAGTTTTAACTCAAACAATTGAGCAAGTTATAGAAGCTAATATTCAGAAATTACAGAAGAGTAAAAGATATTCGCCTTTTGCCCAAAAATATATTCAAGGGTTGTATTTTTATTACTCCGAGGCAATTTCTTTGAAAGAATTAGCGCCTAAATTGGGAATGAGTAGTTGGGATCAAGCCAGACGAATTTTAAATCCCGGAGAACTTTTGTCAAAAGTGCGGGCTAAAACAGTAGAGCAGATGTTAGAGGGTATTCTCAAAAAAGCCGCAGAGAAAGGTTTAACTAAAATTCCACCAGAAGCAAATTATCTGCTGGCGTTAACCGAACAAATCGAATCTTATCTTGACGGGGAAATATTTCAACAAGCTGCTGAAGAAATTAGAGTTGGAACAAATCGCAAGATGAGTGGTGTATATGCAAACCAACTTCTTGCCTATATTCAACGGTTATTGCCAGAATCCCACGGATAAAATTCGTGGGATTATGGCGTAGATAGCACAGAAACCTATCTGACATCTTATATCCCACCAGAAAATGCGCTTTCTGGTAGGATTATAGTCGTTTTTACCTTTGATAGAATAATTTTTTTGAGATGGAGAGAAGTTGCCTTGCGGAGGCTCTCGCAGTACGAGCAAACTGAGGAGCATATCTGCTCGCGCAAATCTACTTCACTCAAATCAAATATGCTATGAATAGAAATTTTCAGAATTTCGGCAACATATTAATAAAAATACACATAAATCTCTACTTTCAATTGCATATCTACAGTAGCTGCACGTCTATATAAAAAAGGATGCACTGCTTGCTTCCCCGTGGAAGATTACTGAAAAAATATATGAGATGTTTTCATGCTGTCTGGAGGTTAAAAGCAACCGTTTATTTTAGCTCGCACTACAAATGTATAATCCTTAATATCTTGAGGGAAGCAATACTCTTTTGGAAATCTTTTCTTAAAGAAAGAAGGGGGAGCAGTCAGTGATTTCCTTGATACTATCTTATAAACTGCATAAGTTTTTTAAATTAAAATCTAGTTATCTTTGTACAAGAGGTAAAATCATGCCTAACTCAACTTATTCTCAAGATTTAAGATTTTTTTTACCAGAAACTGTTTGGTTGGAAACCGAACATTTTGCCTTCGCGAAAGAAATCAGTTCTACCCAAGGCATTAACCATAATGATTCTTGGCAAACTTATCTTAATGCATTAGCGATAATTACTTTTGAAGAATGGTTAAAAGAACGCTTACCGAATAAAGTAATTTCTAGAGATACGGATGTAATTGCTACTGCTGGTAATCTTAAAGTTGATGAGTTCAAATTTTGCGCGATCGCTACCGAGCATGTATTAGATGAAATTGTGAGAATACCGCAAGAAGTCATCGCAAATCCTGAATTGGCAGCCCATTTTTATGTATTGATTGAGGTATCGGAAGAAGAGGAAGAGGTTGTTATTAGAGGTTTTGTAACTCACAAGCAGTTGACAGAAATTAAAAGCAATTTAAGATTGTCAGCAGATGAAGGTTGTTATCATATTCCGCTGTCTTTGTTTGATATGGAACCGAGCCATTTGTTATTCTATCAGCGTTACGTACAAGCATCGGAATTTGCCGTACCCGTTGTAGGTAATAAAGTTACTCAAATAAGCGAAAATATATCAGAACTTGTCAGCATAACCACTACTAGATTAAGCCAATGGCTGCAAGGAGTAATCGATGAAGGTTGGCAAGCAATAGATTCTCTTTCTCAACCACAATTAAGTTTAGCTTTTAGCACTAGGAATATTGATAAAAGTGTCAAGAAAGCAAAAATAATTGATTTAGGGATAGATTTAGGTAATAAAAAAGTTGCTTTGTTAGTTCATATATCTCCTGAAAATTCTATCAACAATCAAGCTTCTGAGTCCAGCCAGGATAAAATTCATGTTTTAGCCCAATTATATCCAATGAATGGAGAAAAATTTCTACCGCAAAATACCAAATTACAATTGATTTCTAAAGCAGGCAAAGTTCTCCAAGAAGTCACTTCTAGAATTCAAGATAATTACATTCAGTTGAAACCTTTTAGAGGGGAAGCTGGGAAAAAATTTAGTATTCAGATAAGTTTGGAAGATGTAATTGTCAAAGAGAATTTTGAACTGTAAGTAATGATGCTAGTAATTAGGTATTTGATTGCATCATCTCCTATTTTTTATTAATGTGGATGGGAAAAGCAATATTATAAGATGAAATTATAATAGTATGCTAATTTAAATAAGTACAAGATAGGTAAGATAGATACAAAATAACTGATATTTAAAATCATTTTAAACAAAAGCAATATCAAATATCTAAAGCCAATTTCCTATTAACACGTAAGGTGCCCAAATTAAAGGCAATTCGTTGTTCCGTAAAATCTTAATTTGTGCTTGTTGTAGAGCTTTCGCTTTATTCAGTTTATTCTGTTGCAATTCTTGATAAAATTGATTCATTAATAGCGCGGTAGATTCATCTTCTACTGCCCATAAAGTAGCTAAAGTACTCCTAGTACCGGCACGAACTGCAATTCCTGAAAGCCCCAAACTTGCTCTTTTATCTCCATTTGCCGTGTCACAAGCGCTCAAAACCAATAATTCGATATTTTGAGCATCTGCGTTTGTATTAACTTGAAATAATTTATCAAAATCTTTGACTTTGAGCAGTTTGTTCCAAGTCAAAATATAGGTTTCGTCTGAGTTTGAACTAAAATTACCGTGGGTAGCAATATGAACTATCGTGTATTTCGCAGAATCAATTTGTTTCTCTAGGTTATTTTCGGTAAAAGATTGATTTAAAAGTTTTTTGCTGCTGGGTATTTGTGATTGAATTTTTTCTAATTCCATCCGTATATTTTGCAAAGGGCTGAATTGCCGATTGCCAATTAGCCGCTTTTCGCTAACTCCAGCCATAAGCATATTTAATTCTACCTTTTCTAAAGGTTTTGCTTCTAACATTTGTAAACCTGGAGTTAAAGCAATGGCATATTTTTCAATTAAATATTTTGGTTCTGTTTCCTGGGTTTGATTGTCGTAAAGTACAGCCATCGGTATATTTCTTAAATTACCATCTAAGACAAATACCAATGTTTGTATATTGTTCGCTTGCAAGTCTGCTTCTAACGGTTTAATTAACCATTTATATAATTTTCCAGATAGTTCTTTGACTTTATTTATTTGTTCTGGCTGTCTGAGGCTATACTGTAATTGTTCGATTGTATTTTCAAGCTCCTCTGCTTTCACAAGAGTCGTGTAGTTATTTAATTTATTTTTATTAGGTAATTTTAAAATTATTTCCAAACGATTTTGTAAAATAACTGGATAAATGACTGCTGCTGTGGCATCTAGTTTATCAACTACCCTATCAACAATCTGTGGCTTAGCTTTCAAACAAACTTCCTGAAAATAATCTTCTATTTCCCTTAATTGTAAAGCTTCAATCACATGGCGAGCTTTATTTATACTATTATAACTGATACTATTCTGTGATTTAGACTGAGTAATTTGAGAATTTGTAGGTTGTAAAAGTAAATCAACCAATTGTCTGTATGCTGGTTCAACATTATCTCTAAAAGAAAACTGTATATCTGGATTAAGTACGAGTAAATCTCCGCGTAAATTGTTCAAATTATCAACTGCTTGCGAGTAAGAATCTATTGCTTGGGGGATATTTTTTTGAATTTTATATATATATCCCAACTGCCATTGCCAAAGATAAGCAATGTCCTTTGCTTCTATTCTTAAAGCTAAGTCAATTGCTTTGTTCGTAAGTTGTTGGGCATCCGCTAAATGATTAGTTTGTAAATATATGCTGCCCAGGGTACCTATTGCATAAGCTTGCAATCTTGTATCTTCTAAAACTTCCGCTTGTTTAATGGCAGTAGCTAAAATTTGAGCTATATTTTCCCATTCCGGTGCATTCCCAGCACTAGCTTGTTTTAAGAAAAATAAATTTTTCCCTAACTTAATTTTAGCTTTAACTGATGTCTTTGATACTGGCAATTGATTGATAATTGATTCTAATTGAGAAGCTAATTTACCGGCTCGATCAAATTCTTTAAGCTCTATTAATACATTAACTAAATTTAATTGTGCTTTTGCTTGAATTGTGGGTGATGTTGATACTGCTGTAGCCCGCTCGTAAATTTTTGCTGCTTGTTGATATAATTTTATGACCTCTGGCAATATCGGTTTACTGACATAAACTAGCGGTGCTGTCTTTTCAAATAATATTGCGTTTTGTGAAGGCGAACGCAACTGATTTGCTTTGGCAAATTGAGCATTACCCAGGCTAAGTAAAGTTTCAGCTATTTGAGGAGCAGATTTAATTGTTACCGCGATGTTATAGCTTTGCTGTAAAGTGTTTAAAGAAGCATCTATTTCCCCAAGATATAGCTGAACATCACCAAAACTCCGCAATGCCGTTACTTTCAGAATCGAAGCTGGTTGTTTATTTACATCCGGAAGCAAGCCTCTTAAGATTTTAGAAGCTAGTCGATAGCGCCCTAATGCTTGTAAAGCAATGTTTTGATTAATCAAACTACGAATTTTTTCTGGCTGTAAATTTTGCTGCTGGTAAATAGCAGCGGCTTGTTTCCAGTTTTCTACTGCTAAAGTTGCTTTTCCTAAAGTTAGTTGTAGATTCGCTTGAATATCTAAAACTTGAGCAAATATTTTTAGTCTTTGGCTATCATCTTTTCTAGTGGCTTGAATTTCTAATATTTCCCGGCTTTGGGTAATATATTTCAAAGCCATATCGTATTTCCCAAGCTGTCTATAAGTGCTAGCAATATTGCTAAGTGCAAGAGATTGTTGAAGAGAATTATTTTGTATCTTAAAATTTTCTGCTGCTCGCTTTAAAACAGATATAGCTTCTAAATATTTTTCTTCGTCATAAAGTCTTTTCGCTTTTTCTAATAAACTTTGCGGTTTAATATTGTTTTCAGAAAGCCTTACAGGATTATGTATATCCCGAGCATCAGCTTTCGGAAGTAAAATCGGAATTAAATTAAATTCCCAAATCGCAGTAAAAATAAAGGCTAAAACAAATAAAAGTATTTTTTGCAGCCATCTTTGATAAAGTTTAGCAACCCATCGATATATCTTGTTTTTCGCTATAGAATCATATTTTGGCAATTGCATTCCTGTTTTTCCCACTACATGCGATCGTATATAAAATACTTTGAAACGCTCTCTTATGCCATACCCCGTATTCTGCTGCTACGGATTGGGAGGTGGAAGAGGGGGAAGAGGAGCCACTTGCGTGCGGAGGCAAAGTGGCGCTTGCCTAGTCTGATTTATCAGACTTAGTTTTTGAGCCTGGGAATTTATTCCAAGGCGGTTTTCAGCGCTAATTAAGAATGCTGCTGCTCAGTTACCTATCAAAATTCCTTTTTTCTACCCCCTCACCAAGCAATTTTTTAAATTTCCATGGGAGTCGCCTTAAACCAATTATGCAGTCCACTGTTTGTAACAATTGTTAAACTCCAAACCGCATAACTCTGCAAACACTTCACCTATAGAATAGATAAGCGACTCTTGCATTCAATTAATTTCTAGTTTGACTGGTTTTTAGCGTAAATTGTCAATGATTAAATAATGAAAATTTTATTAATTGAACCAGAATTATCCGAATTATCTGATAAGAATAATTTTTTTCAATGGTTAGAAAATAACGGATTCACTGTATCCGTAGCAGAAAATACCTCCGCTGCTATCTATAAAGCAAAATCCGAACTACCCGATTTAATTATCTGCAATATTGTCGAGGTAGAACTTGATAATTATTACCTCCCTAAAGCTCTATGCGAATTTCCGACTACGGCAATCATACCTTTAATTTTTGCTATTGATAAAATGACTCAGGCTAATATTCGCAAAACAATGGAAATGGGCGCTGATGACTGTATTAGCCAATCCTGTACTGAGAAAGAATTATTAAACGCGATCGCAATTCGTTTGGATAGACTCGCCTTTATTCGACAGTGGTGTACCATCCAAGCAAGCGAAAACCGATTTGGCTAGGGGCACAAAGCCTAAATGTAAATCTAGGTAAAAAAGTGTTACGAAACCAGAGATTTTTAACTATTTTTGCATAATTTAGAAAAATTCCTCCAATACAATAAATAGTATAGAGTCTCTGATAAATTCAGAGGTTTTGAGAAAAGTTCAATGAAACATTTTGAACTAAATTGTTATGAAAATTATTGTATGTCCTTTGTAATTAAAGGTTTATTTATTATGCGAAACGTCAACAGAGAACAGCTAGACAATCAAGAAAATAGTTATAGATTCTACAAGTATAGCTCGGCATCTTCCCAATATAATATTTGGGAAAATGATATCGATACATTTTATATCATCGAAAAACCAAACAAGTTGATATTAGGAAGAAAAACCAATAACGCAAAGTTTTCGGGTAATGAAATATTTCTATGCATTTTAATTTTAGTCATGTTATTAGTTGGCTTCGGAGGTCAAAGTTGGATAAAAAATAGAACTAGACAAAAATTGATTTATAGCGTTTCCCAGTCTATTGAAGTACACACAAAACCTCACCCCCAACCCCTCTCTTTGATAAGAAGAGGGGAGATAAAGCAAAGCTTTATCGGGGTGAGGTAATCGCTGTACCTCAGTTGCTTAGGAAACGCTATATGATTTAACCCCGCAAAATGAGATTTTGTACCATTCTGAATAAGCCCCCATAAATACGGTTTCTGACCGATTTCATCACTAATATAAGTCGGCGTAAATAAGGCAACTATTAAAAATGCCTGAAAAGCCAAAAAAATCAAACTTCTTACTTCTTACTTCTTACTTCTTACTTCTTACTTCTTACTTCTTACTTCTTACTTCTTACTTCTTACTTCTTACTTCTTACTTCCGCGAAGCGGTACTAGTAAAAGACTCATATTAAGCGATTGCCATCAATAAGCGTATAAATATTTTTTTAACTGACCTACAACCATAATAATGTCATGACAAAAACACATAAATCAAAGACAAACTCTAGTGACAATGTAGTTTACTTCATGAAAGATTATGAACACTTAAGAAAAAAATATTTGCATCATAAATTTCGCCAACCTAAAAATAAAATTTATCCGCTGCAACAGAAATTTAGGCAGCATAACAATATAAATACTCCAGAAGATAAACCCTATTCAACAATCAAACCATTTTTAGTATCTATGGTATTGATATGTACTTGGAGTTTTACCATATTGTTTTTAGCGAAAGTCAGCTATAAATTGCTGCAAGAAATTTATCTTTATTCTGCCCAAGAAGTATATCTGCATCGTGAATAGTTTTTGCATCTGTGGGGCTTGGTAAGTATAATTCGTAATTCGTAATTCGTAATTCGTAATAGGTAATATCATGTCCGGTTAAACAGTTGTCATATCTGTGAGGGCTAAGTAATAAGTAATAAGTAGTAGATAATAACGGGAGCATCTCAATTTTAAAAATTTACCAAGATTTAGATTGTCATTGCGAGGGTCATGGAATGAAGCGAAGCAATCGCAATAACTATACTTTGCGATTGCTTCGCTTCGCTCGCAATGACGAATGATGTTTTTAAACATTTGGGATGCTCCCATAATAACCGCCATCTTTTCATTAAGAGGATGTTTGGGAAGTCATAAATAAAACTCGTAAATCTTAATACCATTTCTTTATAAAGATGCGCCGAATTCAGCCCCTGAAGAGGGGCTTCGTTTGTCTAGCCCCACTCTTCCAGAGTGAGGGCTTTTAGCGCAGCCTCATACAGAATTGGTATAAGATCCCCCTAAATCCCCCTTTTTTAAGGGGGACTTTAACCCCAATTTTTAAGGGGGGAAGGGGGGATAATCCGAAAGCTGGGCTAAAAAACAAATACTAATTAATATTTCCAACAATCGGCTTATTAGATATATCTTGCAAACCAACATTTCTCAATAGCTGCATCCAATCTTTAGCAAGATCCTTATTTTGAAAATTTGATAAACGAAGTTTAGCTGACTCAGTTAAAGCTGAATACCAAATTCCATTTTGAGCGTAGAAAGCAATCCGCTGACTTGGCGTAAATCTATTTAATTGGGTTTGCTGTTGCGGCTGCAATGCGACTCTTTGCACCCACCCATGCACGTAAATAGGTATTGATGATTTATCGCGATCGCAATACAGTTTGAAATACCACTGATAGGTTTTATTAGTTTTTAAAGCATAACTATTATCCGAAGCAAGACTAACACCGACAATTCCTTTACCCTTCTCCATGGAAAATTCAGTTTTATACACATTATTATCAGCTTCATCTTGCAAGATAAATTCTCCTCTGGGTATCTTGCTTGATTCATAAGGAACAAAAAACCAGAATGTGGGATTTGCTTCCACAACTTTACCGACTTTGTTTTCTGGGATTAAAGCAGTCAGCGGCATATCTGTTGCAGGACAATCATTACGACTACCCATTGCTCTTCTTCGGGTAGGTCTTCCTCTTCCATCACCCCTTGGTTGCTTTTTCTTAACTTTTGCTGGCTTCTTGGGAGGGTTTTTACTAATTTGTGTTTCTGTGCGCGCAGTTACTGGTCGATCTAAACTGACAAAACTGGCAAGCGTTAATAACAAAATCAAGCTAAATCTAATTTGGTTTGATATTTTACTTTTCATATAGATAATTATCCTTCCCTGGCGAGCAATATTTGCATTTATTAAAAAAACAATAATACATCAATTTATTTTTGTTTAATCATTTCAGGTCACAGGTCAAAGTGTTTGCAATATTCATAGAATTTAATTATGTAAATAAATGTAATCTAAGTATAATCAAGCACGACGTATTAAAAGTTACGAGTTACCGTAATATTGAAGGGTTAAGTTAGGCTTACTAAGCCCACTTCCATGGACTATAAAGTTTTCTCATTTGCTTCGGCAGGTTCTATTTCCCTTCCTCAGTAAACCTTGCAAAAACATGAATTTTTAAATCTTCAACTACAAAACTGCATAAGCTAAATTGAACGGCAACTAGTTAAAAGTGTAAGGAGGAAAGAGAACTTCTTCACCTTCTACAAATTGATTTTGATTTAACTGCTTGCTGTGAATCTCTTAACTCTCAGATTGAGAAATTTATTCAAGTTAGCTTCAGAGAATGGGTGGAAAAGTATTATGTTTTACCTCAAAATACCGGCAACCTAATCCCCCTACCCTACAAGGAAATGGGGATTTTAAGCCTCTCTCCTCGTAGGAGAGAGGTATGGAGAGAGGTTTTTGGTATATTTGTAGACTTTCCAAACATCCTTTAAGAGAATGTTTGGAAAGTTATAAATAAAACCACGAATCTTTAGATCCCCCTAAATCCCCCTTAAAAAGGGGGACTTTAACCCCCCTTTAAAAAGGGGGGAAGGGGGGATAATCCGAGACTTAGGATAAAAACTATACTTTTCAAACATCCTCTAAGAGAAAAAATCAAAAATTATTCTACCAACCTAACAATCAACTAATTAGGAGAAATAATCATGAGCGATGTAACATTAAAACAGTTACAAGATGAATTTACTTCGGTACTAAGCGAAGCATTGAATAGTCCTAAACTAAAGGAGTTTCTGGAAAAGTATGGTATCGAAGATGAAGCGTTACAGATTAACAGCAGTCTTGATATAAATAGAATGAAGAATATGCAAGTTCTAGATGCCAAATCGCAAGCTAACGATGATGCGGAAGCAGCTTTAGCAAATCAAATCACACTTACTTGTTGTACTTGTGGGTTCGGTGTCTGCTGTCCTTGTAGTTGATAAAAATAAACTTATCTTAGAAATGGATAACTGATGGCTTAGCCTCATCTTATTTAAATAGTACAATAGCACTTACATCCTCGACTTTTGAATAGAAGTCGGGGATATTATTTTTGATATAGAAGGTAGAAGGTAGGTTGGGTTGAGGAACGAAACCCAACACCCTGGAGGATTGGATACGCACCCCAATACTGCTCGGTTAAGAGGAGATCCTCCCTAACCCTCCTTAAAAAGGAGGGAACTTAGCCCCCAATTTAGAAGGTAGGTTGGGTTGAGGAACGAAACCCAACACCAGCGTTGAGTTATGTCCTATCGGACACGCTTCGCTAACACGACCTTCAACCCAACCTACGTCTGTAAATATTTTTGTCTAGCTACTTACACAGGAATGGCCGCAATTGTCACAATGCCCATTTGGTGCGTGACACTGAAAACATTGTTACTACGTTCACAGTTACTCAAAGTGTCACAGCACCCTACAAGAAAAATGTGCCGGTTGCGTAAGTCCTATTACATTTATTTGTGCTGAATTAATTACCAAAAATTAAGTTATATAAAGAATTGTAAAATAAAATTGCAATAAATAAGATTTAGGTAATTATTCATACTAAATTACCCCTGTTGGCAATCAAAGTTTAGGTAAATCACAAATGAAAAGCAGTGTAAAGCCTAGAAATATCCTTAAACTATTGACATTAGTAACAGTAATAGGAACTACTCTAGGAACCAGTTCATCACTTAATCGTAATGTATATGCTTTTGAAAAGAGTCCTATTGATTCAAGTAGCAAGCCTATCGCTGCAAATTCGGGGATAACTTCACAAGCAGAAACAGTTATGGCTAATGCAACTGCACAAAACCTAAAGAATCAAGCACGACAACAGTTGCAAAATGAATGTACTTCGGTATCAAGTGAAGCATTGAATAGTCGTAAACTAACCGAGTTTCTGGCAAAGTATGCTCTGGGAGATGAAGCGTTACAAATTAACAGCAGTATTGATATAAATAGAATGAAGAATACGCAAATTCTAGATGCCAAATCGCTAGCTAACGATGATTCGGAAGCAGCTTTAACAGATAAAATCAAACTTATTTGTTGTTTCTGTGGTTCAGGGGTCTGCTGTCCTTGTATTTGATAAAAATATACTTATCTTAGAAATGGATAACTGATGGCTTAGCCTCATCTTATTTAAATAGTACAATAGCACTTACATCCTCGACTTTTGAATAGAAGTCGGGGATATTATTTTTGATATAGAAGGTAGAAGGTAGGTTGGGTTGAGGAACGAAACCCAACAACCTGGCGGATTGGATACTCTTCGAGAAAACTCCGCTTACATTCCAAGGCGGTGTTGAAAATGATGCAAGATTTGAGTTAATAAATGGTATTTTTTTTACAGAGGTGGAGTTAAGGGTAAAGGCATGAAGATTTCATGGGAAAAATTAAAAAAACTAGCAGTTGCAACAGTTACGATCGCAGCATTCTACCCAAACTCTGCTAGTGCCCAAATTGTTAAAGATGCAACTCTACCTAATAATTCCAGCATCAAAACACGGGATAATATCAAAGTTATTACAGGTGGAACGGAAGCGGGAAGTAATCTATTCCATAGTTTTGAGCAGTTTTCCGTACCCACTAACACAACAGCATACTTTGACAACGCTGCAAATATTCAAAATATTATTACCCGCATCACCGGCAAATCTATTTCTAATATTGATGGCATACTTCGCGCTAACGGTACTGCAAATTTATTTTTAATTAATCCCAATGGAATTGTTTTTGGTGAAAATGCTGCTTTAGATATTGGTGGTTCGTTTTTAGCAACAACTGCAAGTAGCATCAACTTCGCCGATGGGACAAAGTTTAGCGCCACGCAACCCCAAACTGCACCTTTATTAACTATAAACGTTCCTACAGGTTTACAATTCGGCCCAACAGCCGCACCTATCCGCAATCAATCCCAAGCTTCTCAAAATGATGCAACAAATTCATCTGTACGAACCGTTGGTTTACAAGTACCTACAGGTAAAACTTTAGCGTTAATCGGCGGCGATGTTAATTTAGAAGGTGGCAATTTAACCGCAGACTCAGGTCGAATTGAACTAGGAAGCGTTGCTAATAATAGTTTAGTCAGTCTCACCTCAATCGATAAAGGTTGGGCTTTGGGGTATGAAAGTGTGGAAAGTTTTCAAAATATTCAAATAATTGGGCGAAATATTGATGAAGATATCATTGTAGATGTAAGTGGCGAAGATGGTGGTGGTAGTATTCGAGTCCAAGGTAATTCAGTGAATTTAATTGGTGAAAGGGTACGTTTACGCAGTGTAACGAAAGGTGCAAAAAATGCTGGAGACTTAACGATTAATGCCAGAAAATTAATTGTTCGAGATGGGGCACAAATAATTAGTTCTACTGATGGTAGCGGTGCGGGTGGAAATTTAATAATCAATGCTTCTGAATCAGTAGAAATCATTGGTGGCTTTAATACAACAAGCGATAGAAATTTTCCTAGTGGCTTGTTTAGTTTTGCTGGCGGTTCTGGAACAGCAGGTAATATTATCATTAATACTCTTGCGTTCTCAATCAAAGATGGAGCAGTGATATCCGCTGAATCTAGTGGTCTAAAACAAAACTCTCAATTCTTACGAGCTACTGGAGAAGGAGGAAATATAACAGTAAATGCCAATGAATCAGTAGAATTAGTTGGTAGTTCTGCAAGTTTTCCAAGTAGTTTGAGAGCATCCACAACGGGTGTAGCTAATGCAGGAAAAATAACGATTTCAACAAAGCAACTAATTGTTAGGGATGGTGCTGAAATTAGCGTTAGTAGGCAACCTCCCCAAGTACCACCAACTTTTACAGTTATCGGTGACACAACTAATTTAGGAAACGCAGGAGAACTCAAAATCACTGCCGATTCTATACTTTTAGATAACCAAGGCAAGCTAATTTCTGAAACCGAATCAGCAGACGGGGGAAATATCAACCTCCAGTTAAAGGATTTACTATTGCTACGTCGCAACAGTCAAATTTCTACAAATGCAGGAAAAGCTGGACTTGACGGCGATGGCGGTAATATAGATATTGATATTCCCAATGGTTTTATAGTTGCCGTACCCGAAGAAAACAGCGATATTACCGCGAATGCTTTTACTGGTGCTGGTGGTAGAGTCGATATCAATGCTACTGGTATTTTAGGCATTCAACCCCGCAGTCGCGATGAATTAATAGAAGTTTTAGCCACCAACGAAGCAAACGAATTAAATCCCCAAAAACTTTTAACCAGCGATATCACCGCAATTTCTCAGCAAAACCCAAATTTAAACGGTGAATTAAATATTCTGGCTCAAGATGTGCAACCTACAAAAGAAGTAGTAGAGATGCCAGAAATGCCAACAGATATAAAAGTCTCTCAGGTTTGCAGATTCCGTAGAGGCAATCAAAGCGAATTTGTTTTTACCAGACGCGGTGGTTTACCTCCTTTACCCAGTGAAGTATTGAAGAGTGATTCTGCTTTGGGTGTTGATTGGATTGAGGGGAGAGGGGGAGATGAGGAGAGGGGGAGAGGGGGAGAGGGGGAGAGGGGGAAGATGGTAAGACAAAATCCTATTGTTGAAGCTACTGGTTGGGTTGAAGATAAAAATGGTGATATCTATTTTGTGGCTGGGAAAGGGGATGTAAGGGGTAATGGTTTTCGAGGAGTTGGTTGTTAGGAGAGAGGGGGTAAGACAATCATAGAAGGTAGGTTGGGTGAAACGGAGTGTAACCCAACACGAATGTTGGGTTGCGCTTCGCTTCACCCAACCTACGGAGCTTGGCTTGGAGTCTCCGTTTCTTGTTGAGATTGCTGCAATAACCTCACCCCGCCCTACGGGCACCCCTCTCCTTGTTAAGGGAGAGGGGGAAGAGCACATTCATCCCTCTCCTTGTTAAGGGAGAGGGGGAAGAGCACATTCACCCCTCTCCTTGTTAAGGGAGAGGGGGAAGAGCACATTCACCCCCTCTCCTTGTTAAGGGAGGGAAGAGCACATTCACCCCTCTTCCTTGTTAAGGGAGGGAAGAGCACATTCATCCCTCTCCTTGTTAAGGGAGGGAAGAGCACATTCATCCCTCTCCTTGTTAAGGGAGGGAAGAGCACATTCACCCCTCTCCTTAACAAGGAGAGGGGAAGGGGGTGAGGTTTCCCCGAGTGTATTAAACTAAGCTTCCTCTCTATTTTTGTTTCCTTAATTTATAAGTCGCAACGCTACCGCTACCGGCTATCAAAGCAAAGACGGAGGGAATGAAGGGTATCCAACCACCTTGTATTAATATGCTGTAGCAAAGAAAATATAATACAGCTTGGCTTAAACCTAAAGTTAATGCTAGTTGTAATGATGATTTACAGCGCCAAGCTAGGATTCCTCCCACTATTGCCCAACAGTAAATCCAAAATGCTTCTGTCCATTTTGACCATACCCATAATAACGGTCTATTATCAAGGGCTGCGCTAATTATTTGACTGACCATATGTGCGTGTATAACTACGCCCGGTGTTTGGTGTTGTGGGGATTTCAAGCTATAAGGTGTTGACCAATAATTATTAAAGCTTTCGGCGGTGGTACCAATTATGACAATTTTATCTTTGACTAAATCGGGTGTAAGTTTATCTGCAAGCACGTCTTGAAGGGTAATTCGCTGTGCTATTTCGGGTGTGGAGCGCCAATTTAGCATTACTTGATAACCGAGACTATCAATATTGCTATAGCTGCCGCTGTTACTTTCTAAATATGGCAGTATAAGTTGATTGTTTAATTTATTCTTTGATTGGGCTGCTTCTGGATTTAATTCCAGGTGGATATTTTCCTGGGCTAAGTAAGCTGCTGCAAGTTGAAAGCTAAAGGATTTATCGGTGTTGCAAGGTTGAGCGGGAGCCATTGCTAATAAATGACGGCGCAGGATAGCATCCGAATCTTCTACTATATCTGTAAACCCCAAGCTTTCTGAGGAAAGTTCTGGAGGTGGCGGTACGCCGGGATTTTCTTCTCCTTCGCTGCCTTGACAAACTCCAATAAATTTGGAAGTCGTTTGCATCCATCTGCTTAAATTTTCATATTGAGATTTTATCGGGCTATCTCGATAAATATTTAAACCGATAATCCGGGGGTTGTATTTTTCTAATTTATTTATCAATTCTGCTAATGCAGCATCTGAAATTGAGGCAGCACCTCTTTCTTCTGGATTCTGTGCCTGTACGTCTGCTTCAGTAATTTCCACAATTAAAATGCGATTATCTTTACCCTCATAGGGACGCGATCGCATCATCCGATCGAAGGCTGTTAATTCCCCTGCTTCTAATAATCCCAGACTTCGCACTCCGACAATGGCTGTGGCGATCGCTAAGCTAACGGCGAAGATTGCGGGTATAATTTTACGGTAATTTAATGGGGAAGAAGTCTTTAATTTGTGGGAATTTTGAGTGGAATTTGACCAGACTAAAGGCGCTTCGGTGGGATTTTGACAAATTACCGGCAACCAGCTTGCACAGGGGAATTCGGCTTCTAAACCTTGCAGTTTGTCCCCGGCTTCGCGTACTGCTAAGTTAAATGATTTGAATTCGGAAAAGGATGATAAGAAAAATTTTAAAAATCTTTGAGCGACTAAATCCGCTACGGGTTCGCGCATAACAATCATCTGCGGTATCTGCAATGAAGCTAGTTGCGTTGCTAAGCCCAAACCATCGCAGGAATTAAAAATTGCTAAGTGCAATCCCCGCGATATCGCCGCTCTCAAACTCTTTTTCAATTGCTCGATTGTTAAACTTTCTCGGGAGTTAAGATAAATTTTCCCGGTTTCTCCATTTTCTTGAGTGGAACTATGTCCGGCAAAAAATAGTATATCCCAACCTGTTTTATCCCAAAGCATTAAATCTATTTCTTGACGCTGGGCTTCTATCAAAAAAACTGTTTCTGCACCAGGTAAATTTTCTAAGATGATTTTATCTTCTTGAGTATCAATATTTTCACTACTACCTAAAATTGCTAAAATCCTAATTTTATCTCTATTAGGCTTGCGGATACTGTCTAATTTTTCAAAATCCGGTTTGCTCAAACATAAAACAGCATTGGGATAATCATCAAAAAAGTCCCATAAGTTCCAAGGTAATCGCCGCACTTCATCTAAATGTGTTTGGATAATTACCTGTATTTCTTCATTAGAATTTAATTTGGTACGTAATTTCTGCTCTAAATCAACGAAAGTCGGATTGTTAAGCCAAGCATTAATTTGATTTTTTAAATCATCGCATAAATTGCTGAATTCAACCGATGAAATATTAGTTACATCTTCTGACTCTATTTCAATTTCCGCATCAGAATCAAATTTCTGTCGCCAAGTTAAATCGGGAATTAAGGAATCGTAAAGCAAATTGTAGAGAATTTGCCAGCGACGATAAAGTTGAATAAGTTGGGGTGCTGCTGGTAAACTTCCGGTAAATTGAACTGAGAAAAGATGAACTTCTGCTTCGCACTCGTATATTTGAGCGATCGCATCGGCAAATCCCTCTTGTAAGCTACCTTTACCCAGATTTAACACTACTGACTTACTCATATCTCCGAGTGGCTAAATCCTTCGAGTATAAAGTTCTCTTTTATCTTGACATCTTTACGAGCCACTTGAATACTGAAGTATTTTCCCAAGGGAAGTTTAAATCTTTTCAACTGAATATAGTTGTCGTAGCTTCTTGATTTTACCGACTGTAAGGTAGTTCCCGATTCGGAAAGCAAAGTTAGCTGCACGCTGTCTGGTAAATAAGTTTCTCCAGAAGCAGGATAGAGTTGCACTCGGATACCGACTTTGTTGTCAATTTGCGGTGATAAACCAATCAATAAAGCAACGGAATTACTTTCTAGCTGCATTCCTAAATCTATGAGTTTGGCACCTTTAACGCAAACTTCATTTAAAACAGAATCGCTTCTGAATTGGAATGCTGTTGTATTTGCCAAATTCAGCAAATCGTCTACAGAGCAGAAACCCCCATTAAAAACATTGTCAAACCAAGAACTCAATTCGAGTACTATTTCTGATTTGTTTTCCATGAGGTTAACCTGCGAATGATTTATTCTCTGGTTATACAACGCTTTTCTATATCTATCGGATGCTAAGATAGCTCCCCATTCTCGAAACCTCAGATGCAAGCGAGGATAACAAACGCTTATCTGGCTTAACTGCTCTATAAATTGTTTTGCTTGAGACTCCGATAGAGTTGGTAAAACTTGAACCTGGGGTTTTTTGAGGGTACAAAGTTTCTGGGCAACCCACATAATATTGATATCGACAATTAACTCATCGTGGTTTACACAATAAGTTCTATCCATCGAATCGTATCGTGCTGTTTGGCGAAGTTGTTCGTGGCTAATAAAACCCGATACTTTTAACCAATTTTGTTCAAGATTAAGCTGTACTGCTAAATAATAATTGGCAGCCCAATTAGGAATATCAACCCATTCTTGAGGAATGCGAAACTCATCGGAATCGCTTTGCTCCGTTGGAACTAAAACCAATCGAGCTTGAGTAAAATTTAAATCAATCCCATTTACAAATTCCCATCGTTTATCTATATCCGGAGATGGCGCAGGTATGTGGAATGTTTCGAGTAAATCTGGTTCATCTTGCAACCATTTTACAAAAACATTTAAACATAAGCGATTTATAAAAGCTCTGTGACTGGCAACATCAGTTTGATAACTATTTGTTGCAGTTTGCTTTAAAGCTGCAAAATTTTCTATAGATGAAAATTCCAGCCATAAATTATCGGGATGAATTTCTATCAAATCATCAAATTTCAACATTTTTGAGTACCGTTAATTGAGAAATTATTATTGTTTTGACTGTATCCATTCATTGACTACATCAGCTATCTTATAATTAAATACAGACAGCGTACCTTTCTTTAAATACATAGTCGTTTCTATATCCTCCTTAAAGGTTTCTAGTAATTGATAATTTACTGCTTGCGAATCATTGTTTTTTTCTAAGCTATCTGCTTCTAATTCACCTAACAATCTATTTGTGTCATTAAAACTATTTAATATATTTTGTCGTTCATCATAGCTAAATCTTTCCCAAATTTTATTTAAGATCGAGACAAATCTTGTTTGGCAGTATTGCTGCAAGCAATTGTCTAAAGCTGATTTGATTCTCTCGATATCTTTTTCGTCGTTAAGAGAGATTTCTGGATTAGTTTGATTCCATTCCAGGGCAAACTCCTCCAGCATTTTTCTGCTGTATTTTTTCAACTGACGAGCTACTTGATATTGTTTTTGTAACTGGGGATATTTGTGTTTTACTAAATTTGCTATTTCTGTTTGAGTTAAGTTTAATCCTTGCCATAAATTAAATAGTATTTGACATTGTTCTGGCATATTATTAAACATTTTGTCAAGAATAATTTCTATCCCTTGACATTCTTCTTGTTTTATCATTACATCCCATTCAGAAATCGTAGAGTCTGGTATCGCATAATAATTTTCTTCAAAATACAAATATTGTTTATGACGATAATTTTTAGCTGCCCTTATACAAGTTGAAAGCATTTTTACCATCTCGATATCCGTTGCTAGCGGATTAGAAAGATGAAGTTGATTGCATCGTTGGTTGTAATAATTAGCAATTGCCAGCAATTCTGTTTGTGAAGGGCTACGCGTGCGACTGTTTAAATGATTAACTTTTATTTGGAACATTTCACAAAAGCACTGCCAAGCTAAACGATGAGATACAACTTTTTGGGCTGTAAAACTTTGAGCTTGCAAAGCTTCAGTTAACTCCCGAGCGTTTAAATCCTTCAATAAACCGTAATTAGAAAACCTTGTTCTCCTCGCTTCTAAATCTTGTCGATAAATTTGATTGCGGATAAATCTTTTGAAAGCGGTTATCGCATATGCTTCTATATTTATTTGATGACGTTCAAAGTTAAAACTCTTAAATAACTTACTGGGTGAACTTGCCGCGATGTTAGCGATTTGAAAATATTCTTCTAGAGAATATTTATATTTAATATATTTAAATTCGCTGTGTATATCTTTTGCAGCTTTTAAACAAGCTTCTTGTAAATACGCAGAAAAATGCTTTTTGGCTGTGTAAAAACTAGATTGTGAATTATTTTTAACTAAATTTTGATTATCGGTAGAAGATTGAACTAATAACATCTTTAAAAAATATTGTGCCCAAAAACTTTCCTTTGCTTCTGGATCTAATTTTACTTTTGATTGTATATTTTTCTCTAGTTTTGAATCAACCTTCCAATGCGACCTAATTTGATGGTTATCTATGGTAATGCAGATAAAGCTAGAAAATTTATCTATTATATTTTTACGTTTTTTTACAAGCATGTGTTCTTCCAAAAACATAAAGCGTCATCATATATAGTTTTTGATACTGATTACTCCTATATTTTTTTTTGATACTTATGATGTTGAATTTTGATTCAATTCATAAAAGTTAACAACCGCCATCTTGCATTTAGCATATTTACATGAGTTAGCGAACTGAAAACTTTAAGAATACCAATCCTATATATTTCTATGGGTACTCCTATGAGTTGATTATGCAGTTTTGAGAGGTTTTCTCACTAAGTAAATAAACTAAAGCTAAAATATCTATTCTTTGTTTTTACTTCCCCCTTCTCCCCCCACAATGGCTGCTCTCCCCTCTTCTGCGTCGAATCCAATCACCATAGGTAGATACAGAGTAAATTTTGTCACTAGAAAATTATGATAAAACGATAGTGTAAAAATAGACAATAAAATTCTCGAAAAGCTCAAGTGTCCAAAATCCCGTATTTTCTATATAAAGAACTAAGCTTCTTCTGGATTGCTTCAATTTTTGTCGGTAGCTTATATTTTTTTTGTAACTCAGTTTTGGCTGTGGCACCCGAGTTAATAGCACAAGCACCAAACTCAGAAGGCGACTTAAATCAAGAACGTTTTCCTCAAGCAGCGCCAAATATTCAACCTCTAAAACCTTTAATCAAGCCAGAATTGCAGCCATCGACAACAATTAAGGAACCATTCGCGGAAACATCCGGCGACAGAATTCAAGTTAATCAAATTAAAATTATCGGAAGTACTGTTTTTGACTCTAAAGATTTTGAGCCAATTATTCGCAAAGTAGAAGGAAAAAGCGTCACCTTAGAACAGTTAAGAAAAGTTGCCGACGCAATTACTGAGCTGTATTTGAAACGGGATTACATCACTTCCAGAGCAATTTTAGTCAATCAAAAAATTACCGATGGTATCGTCACAATTCGGGTTATAGAAGGTTCTTTAGAAAAAATCGAAATTCAGGGAAACCAGCGCTTAAGGGAAAATTACTTGCGATCGCGTTTAGCAAATGCTGGAAAAAAGCCGTTATCAAATAAAACTTTGGAAGAGCAGCTCAGATTGTTGCAATTCGATCCAAATATTCAGAATATAGAAGCTAGCTTACGTGCGGGCAGCGATTTTGGTAAAAGTATTTTAGCTGTGCGAGTTACCGAGAATAAACCATTTACCATCGGATTGGGAATTGATAATTATTCTCCGCCAAGCTTAGGCTCGGAAAGATTGAGGATAAATACGATATACCGCAATCTGATGGGAATTGGCGATGAAGTTGCAGCATCTTATTATCGTTCAACTAGGGGTGGTTCAAATATTTTCGATTTTAGCTATCGAGTACCGTTGAATCCTCAGAATGGGACTTTACAATTACGAACCGTTATTAATAATAATAAAGTTGTGCAGCCACCTTTCGATGATTTTGATATTCGAGGTGAATCCCAACTCTATGACATCAGCTATCGTCAACCATTAATTAGAACACCCCGCGAAGAATTTGCATTATCTCTAGGTTTTAGCTTACAAAATGGTCAAACCTTTACCTTTGCCGGGGCTACCCCCTTTGGTTTTGGACCAGATGCAGAAGGAAACAGCCGCACCCGTGTTGTAAAATTTGGACAAGATTATGTCCGACGAGATGTTAAAGGAGCATGGCAAATTAGGTCATTACTTAGTTTGGGAACTGGCTGGTTTGATGCCACAATTAATTCTAATCCCGTCCCCGATGCTCGTTTTTTCAGTTGGTTGGGACAATTGCAGCGAGTGCAGCGTCTGAATAAAAATAACTTGCTAATTACCCAGCTTGACTTACAGCTAACACCCAACGGTTTATTACCATCCCAGCAATTCGTGATTGGCGGAGGGCAATCAATACGAGGTTATCGTCAAAACCTGCGAGCCGGAGACAACGGAGTTCGTTTTTCCATAGAAGATAGGATAACAGTAGGAAGAGACGCATCGGGAAACCCTTCCTTACAAGTAGCACCATTTTTTGATGCCGGTGTCGTTTGGAACGTCGATGACAACCCAAACCTCCAGCCAAAACAAACATTTTTAGCCGGTGCAGGCATAGGAATATTATGGCAACCAATACCCAAATTAAATTTAAAATTAGACTACGGTTTGCCTTTAGTTGACTTGGATGATAAAGGTAATAATGCTCAAGACGAAGGATTTTACTTTAGCGTCGGCTATCAGCTTTGACAGTGAACAGTGAGCAGTGAACAGTGAGCAGTGAACAGTGAACACTCAGCAGTGAGCAGTGAACAGTGAACAGTGAGCAGTAGTGAACAGTGAGCAGTGAACAGTGAACACTTTCCCATTACCAATTACCAATTACCAATTCCCAATTACCAATGCCCAATGCCCAATGCCCAATTCCCAATTCCCAATTCCCAATTACCAATTACCAATTACCAATGCCCAATTACCAATGCCCAATTACCAATGCCCAATTACCAATGCCCAATGCCCAATCCCCAATTACCAATTACCAATCCCCAATCCCCAATTCCCAATTCCCAATTCCCAATTCCTAATTAATTAAATATATGTCAATTAATTTTAGTCGTCGCAAATTTATTTGGTACAGTTCCGCAGTTTTTGGTACTAGTTTACTATTAAAAGCTTGTAGCAATGACCAAACTTCCACATCTACAGATGATGGTGAGGAAGCTTTTAAGGTTGCGATCGCGTTGCCGGGAGCGATTACAGATAAGACTTGGAATCAGTCTGGTTATGAGGGCGTGCAATTAGTAAGGGAAAAATTTGGTGCGAAAACTGCTTTTTTAGAACAAATTCCTCAGTCGGAACAAACAGAAGCATTAACCGATTTTGCTCGTAAGAAATATGATGTTATATTTGCCCACGGCGGACAATTTGATGCAGCAATTCAACAGGTAGCACCAAGATTTCCCGATTCGTTTTTTATTGCTGTTAATGGTGCGGTTAAAGGAGATAATATTGCGGCTTTACGGATTAATCATCAGCAAGCTAGTTATCTATGTGGAATTGTCGCCGCTTCGATGACAAAATCAAATCAAATCGCTTATATTGCCGGACAAAAATTTGCTGCAACCGAGGAAGAATTGCGCGGTTTAGAGTTGGGAGCCAAGTCAGTTAATCCTAATATTAAAATTACTTCTACTTTTACCGGAGATTGGAATGATGCTGCGAAAGCAAAAGAAGCAACTCTAGCGTTGATTTCAACTGGTGCTGATGTCATTTTTCAGTGGTTAGATAATGCCTCAGCCGCCGTATTACAAACTGCTGCGGACAAAGGCGTGTATGCTTTTGGCAATACAAAAGACCAATTAGAAATTGCACCGAAAGCAGTATTAACTAGTGCTGTCAAAAGAATGGATTTGGCAATAGCTTATATAGCAGAATTGGCACAGAATAAACAATTAAAAGGCGATATTTACAAAATTGGTTTAGAAAAGTCAGATATTCTCAGTTTGGGAAAATTTGGTGATATGGTACCCGAAGATGTTCAAAAGAAGGTAATGGATGCAAAGCAGGGGATATTAAATAATCAAATAAAAATTGGTTAAAAATGAGTGAGGGAGTGAGAGAGGGAGGGAGAGAGGGAGTGATACCAAGTCTGGTTAATTACTTACAATATAATTCTATTGAAAAGATGGCGAACCTTAACAACATAAACTTTTACTAATTACTCATTACTTATTACTTTGCCTCCACAGATATGATAACTGTTTAACCGGACATGATATGAGGGAGGGAGAGATTTTTATCGGAAATTTTAGAGTGCGATAAAAGTAATATAAAATCTCAAGGTTACTTGTTACACTGTCGTCTAAAAGAAGGCGGACTAAAAGAAAAATCAACTTCTCCGGCTTTGCGAATACGTCTAAATGCATATTCACCGCTATTAGGTACTATTTCTTTCTTAAGAATTGGGTTATCCAAGCTAGCTTCACCTTTGTAAGCAAGGATTAAATACATGATTACAGCAGCTTCGCCTCGACTAAGTGAATCTTCGGGGTAAAATTCAAGTGGCCAGTCAAATGCTACTAAATTAGCCAGCAATGCACCGTGGAGAGGCTTTGCAAACCACTTATCTTTCATTACACTGCCATTAATAAAATAGTCAGTACCAACGATTGATGGTTTTTCGCCGCTTTGCTTCTTGCGCTTATCAATTTGCGCTACTAGGTTTAGACTACCGTTTAGTGATGCGATCGCTTCGGCATAACTTAATGGCTGATTGGGTAGGAAAGTACCATTTTTATAGCCGGATATCATTCCGGTTCTCCAGGCATGAAAGGTAGGTTGATAATACTCAAAGAGTTCTGGTGGATTGGAACTCTCAGTTGCTTTTATATCAGAAAACGGACAGCGCCAAGAAGGAATATCTGGACATCTGGGAACGTTAGCAGCTTGCTTTCCTGGTGCGGAGGGGCGGCTTTTTAAATCGAGTATGTTCGCTGACATCGCAACCCACTCCCCTCGCGTAATTGGACACCCCGGTCGAAAATTATTCTCAGAAACTTTTAAGTAAGAAGTCTTCTGCGGATTATTTCCAGCCAACCAGTTGATGACATAGCGGCTCCAGTGATTTGCAATATCATTAAAGGCATCGGGCTTTTCTATAGTTATGCCTGTCTCCTCTACAGGCTCATCCGCATATACACGAGGTATGAGATGCGACCATAGCATCAAACTCAACACTGTCAAAACAGAACTCAATTTCAACAAATAATTCGACATCTTACTCCGTATAGTTCAATACCAACTAACTTTTTCCCAACCGCGCGATCGCCTTTTTAAAACGAAACTTCAGCAATTTGCTTTTTCTATATCGTCACTTCAGTAATTACTGCATGACTGAATTAATCATCCACTTCTTCAAGGGCTTAATCCAGCAAAAACCTAATAATTTTAGCAGCCAGCACGGACAACTTACGATACATTGATTGGAGAAAATCAACAGTTAAACTTACAGTTAGTTCTTTTTCAATCATTAATTCATTACTTACTTAATGCGTTACAGTAGTACATTGCTTAAATACAGGACTTACGAAATTGTCACAAGATTCGGATGGTGCGTGACACCACAACCCTTATTGGTGGGTTAAAAATTCAATTCAGTGTCACAGCACCCTACGAGAAAAATATGCCAGTTGCGGCCATTCCTAAAATACAAAAAGCAGCACCACATAAAATTTGGATGCTGCTGATGTTTAATTTAGGCTACTTTGTTCGCGCAACTTCGTTCAGAAAAATAAGAAAGTAAAGATAAATTTGACCTATAGATTTGTCTCGGGAGTACAATTTCCTATACTTATATTTTGGATCTCTAACTTCTTATACCATTTCTTTATAAAGATGCGCCTAATTTAGCCCGCGCAGGCGAGCTTAGTTGCAGTAGCCCTAGCCTTCTAGGCTGTTAGCGGAGCGTGTCCGTAAGGACATGGGCGATTAAGCGCAACCTCATACAAAATTGGTATTACTACTTCAATCAATATTCTTCTGTTTTAATTTGTAATAGTTTTACTACCTTCTTGTTTGGATGGGCTTGAATTTCCAAAGCTGTCCGGAAACATTTTGGCAGTTATCCATAAATGCTGCTCCTTTCAAAGTCGAACTAGGAGCAAACTTGTTACCTTCAAGACACTTGTTTTCCTTTTCTAGAAACATTGTTGTCAAACGAAAATATCCATTTCTTGCCGGTATTAGTTTCCAAAGCTGTCCGGTAACGTTTTGGCAGTTGTCCATAAATGCTGCTCCCTTCAAAGTGGAATTAGGAGCAAACCTATTACCTTCAAGGCACTTGTTTTCCTTCTCTAGAAATTGTGTCTTCATACGGAAGTAACCATTTCCAGCCGGTACCAACTTCCAAGACTGCCCTGAAACGTTTTGGCAGTTATCCATAAATGCTGCTCCACCGAGAGTCGAACCACGAGCTACCTTGTTACCTTCGAGGCACTTGTTTTCCTTCTCTAAAAACATGGTTGTGAGCTTATAGAAGCGATTAGGTTTTGGCTTAGAGGCTATAACTTTCTTAGCGGAAGCAACATTAACTTTTATCGCCTCGGCTGAACTAGGAGTCAATATCATTCCTCCTAACATTGAAACTAAAGCTGCACTACTAAACAAAGCACGGCGTAGATTGATTGTTAATTTATCGTTTTTCATGTCAATAATTCCTTTAAATTCCAAAAAATGAGGTTTTTGTGTCTCACATCTTTTAATCGGGTCAGCTTCTGTAAGCTTATGCAGTATTTCTAAATTTTTCTCGAAAAAGGTACAAGTGAATAATAAGAGTGCGCCTACGACATAAAAAATCAGCAGCATCCGGCTTTGTCCGGAAAACTGCTGATGGAATAGTGTGTGTGGTTTTAGAGCAATAAGAAAATAAAGATAAATTTTACATATAAAGGTGAATTTTAAATCGGTGAAGCAAGAGCAGTTGTCAGGCGCGAATAACTTTTTACTGACAACTGTTAAAGACTAAGCACCTTGCAATCTAGCAAAACCAAAGGTGACGTTAAACTCTTCACACCAAATCGCTACAGATTTAAAGTCATCTAAATCAAAGTTGGCAGGAATTTCGTAACGTTGAGCGCCATCGAAGCGTTGTAAGTTAGCCAAGGTTACATAATTTTTTTCTTGTAAGTTAACGGGTACGGTGCTTTTGCGGTGTAAAACAACTCTTACTTTTGGTCCCCGTGCTGTGGTGAATCCTTTACTGAATTCCAGATAACGCTTACCGTTTTTCTCCACAATCTTAACCGTACCGTTGGTGGGGTGATCTTGTTCTGTGGTTACGAAGCTACCGGATGCAATTAGTGATTGGGATTTCGCTGCAACTGTAATACTTTGTCTTGCTTTGAGTGCTTCGGC
Organism: Rivularia sp. PCC 7116; assembly: GCF_000316665.1. GTDB lineage: Bacteria > Cyanobacteriota > Cyanobacteriia > Cyanobacteriales > Nostocaceae > Rivularia. The sequence goes on from NC_019678.1 coordinate 7,899,832, forward strand.
TGGTTGTGCGTTGAGTGCTAATTGTCCGACGCTGCCGAATAATACGATTGATGCGATTCCGAATCCAGCTAGTTTGTTAAGTTTCATTTGTTGTTACCTCTTGTTGGGGTTTAGTGTTTTCTCTTCGTTACTTATTACTATGAGCGATGAAGCTGAGGCAGTAGTGAATGAGAAATGAGGTAACCCTAAGAGTTATATGAGAAAACTGAGAATCAAAAGAAACGTAGTTTGGGTTTGGTTTCAGAACCTTTAGTAGATAAGGCGCTTACAGATAATAAAATGTCCCACCACCTGGCTCCACTTCTCTTTGATAAGGAGAGGGTGCGCGACAGCGCGGGGTGAGGTAGCGTTATATATCGATTGATATGCCCAACATATGAGTCCTATAAAACAAACTTTATTAAAAAAACTTTACAAAACGTAAAATACACGTTAATGTATAAATGTAGGTAAGCAAAAACGCTTACCGATATATATAAGACAAACGCAATTATCTGAACCATGACAACCACATTACAAAGACGCGAAAGCGCATCTGCGTGGGAGCAGTTCTGTGGATGGATTACCAGCACCAATAACCGTTTATACATCGGTTGGTTTGGTGTCTTGATGATTCCTACACTACTCTCTGCAATCACCTGTTTCATCATCGCCTTCGTAGCAGCACCTCCTGTTGACATCGATGGTATCCGCGAGCCTGTTGCAGGTTCCTTGATTTACGGAAACAACATCATCTCTGGTGCAGTTGTTCCTTCTTCTAACGCTATCGGTTTACACTTCTACCCAATCTGGGAAGCAGCTTCTCTAGATGAGTGGTTGTATAACGGTGGTCCTTACCAATTGGTATGTTTCCACTTCCTAATTGGCGTATTTTGCTACTTAGGTCGTGAGTGGGAATTATCTTACCGCTTGGGTATGCGTCCTTGGATCTGTGTTGCTTTCTCTGCTCCAGTAGCAGCAGCAACCGCAGTATTCTTGATCTACCCCATCGGACAAGGTTCTTTCTCTGACGGTATGCCTTTAGGTATTTCTGGTACCTTCAACTTCATGTTCGTGTTCCAAGCTGAGCACAACATTTTGATGCACCCCTTCCACCAATTAGGTGTAGCTGGTGTATTTGGTGGTTCTTTGTTCAGTGCTATGCACGGTTCTTTGGTAACCTCCTCTTTGGTACGTGAAACAACCGAAACCGAATCTCAGAACTACGGTTATAAATTCGGTCAAGAAGAAGAAACCTACAACATCGTAGCTGCTCACGGTTACTTTGGTCGTTTAATCTTCCAATACGCTTCCTTCAACAACAGCCGTAGCTTGCACTTCTTCTTAGCTGCTTGGCCTGTAGTCGGAATCTGGTTCACCGCTTTGGGAATCAGCACCATGGCGTTCAACTTGAACGGTTTCAACTTCAACCAGTCTGTAATCGATTCTAGCGGTAGAGTTGTAAATACCTGGGCTGATGTATTGAACAGAGCTAACTTGGGTATGGAAGTAATGCACGAAAGAAATGCACACAACTTCCCCTTAGACTTGGCTGCTGGTGAAACTGCACCTGTTGCAGTAAGCGCTCCCGCAATCAACGGTTAATAATTGAATAATTTTGAGACGTGATATTTTACGTCTCTACATAAAAAATGCCTTCCGAGCAATCGGGAGGCATTTTTTTTGGTTCGTAGTTGCGCTTCAGCGCTTTAACGCCGACTTGATAACGAAATAAAAGGGAACTGATAAAATTTTCTTGCTTGAGAGGCTTATATCCTAGCGCAAAAGGATTTAGAGCAAGGTTAAAATAATTTTTAACTATAAATAAAAAAATGTCATTTTTACGTTTAGAAAATATTACAAAATCCTTTGGCTCTTTTGTTGCTAACGATAATATCAACTTTGAAATAGAACCTGGAAAAATTCACGCTATCTTAGGAGAAAATGGTGCCGGTAAAAGCACTTTAATGAATATCGTTAGCGGTGTTTTTCAACCAGATAGCGGTCAAATTTATTTAGAAGATAAACCCGTCAAAATTACATCCGCACACACAGCGATAAAACTTGGTATCGGTACGATTTATCAACATTTCATGCTCGTACCGCAATTAAGCGTTACCGAAAATATTATTCTTGGAATTGATAAAAATTTACGGTTAAATCTTAAAAAAAAATATCAACAAATAGCTGATTTATCTAACTCTTATGGATTAGAAGTTAATCCGAAAGCAAAAGTTGAAGATTTACCAGTAGGCACCCAACAAAGAGTAGAAATTCTCAAAATACTTTACCGTCAAGCTAAATTATTGATTCTTGATGAACCAACCGCAGTTTTAACACCCATAGAAGTTAAATCCTTAATTGAAATTCTGCGTCAACTTGCTGCTGCTGGCAATACGATTATTTTTATCAGCCATAAACTCGAAGAAGTAATAGCTCTTTGCGATACAGTTACCGTTTTACGAAAGGGGAAAGTAGTAGCTAATAGAAAAATATTAGAAACTACCGCTTCCGAATTAGCTGCATTAATGGTTGGTAGGGAAATTGATTTTCAGTTGACTAAATCCCCCGTTACTCCTGGAAAAGTGGTTTTATCGGTAAATAATTTGCAAGTAGCAGACGATAGAGGTGTAATTGCCGTCAATAATATATCTTTTCAACTACGAGAAGGAGAGATTTTAGGAATCGCTGGAGTTGATGGAAACGGGCAGCGAGAATTAGCCGATGCTTTAGCAAAAATCCGCAAAATCAAAGCCGGGGAACTCAAATTTCATCAAAATTCAAATACAGCTTACATTCCCGAAGATAGGCAAAAAATGGGTTTGATATTACAGTTTAATATTGCTCAAAACTTAATTTTGAAAGCTTTTAGAAAATTACCGTTTTGTCGTCACTTTTTATTACAACCCCAAACAATTCAAAATCGGGCAACCTCAGCAATTGAAGAATTTGATATTCGGGGTGCGGAAACTCAGATAAAAGTCAGCCAGCTTTCCGGAGGCAACCAACAAAAGGTAGTTTTAGCAAGAGAATTAGCCAATAACCCCGTACTAATTGTAGCCATGCAGCCCACCAGAGGTTTAGATGTCGGAGCCACCGAAACAGTACAGCAAAGGTTATTGCAAGAAAGAACCAGAGGAGCCGCCATTGTATATATTTCTACAGAGTTGGAAGAAGTCATGGCAATTAGCGATCGCATTGCAGTCATGTATCGTGGTGAATTTGTTGGTGTATTAGATGCCCAGACAGCAACATTGGAAGAAGTTGGTTTGTTGATGGGAGGGGGAAGGGATGGGGTGATGGAGTGATGGGGAGAGAAAGCCAAATCGCCCTCACTCTGGAAGAGTGGGGCTACACAAATAAAGCCCACCTGTGTGGGCTACATTCGGTGCATCTTTATAAAGAAATGGTATAAGCAATAAAATATGACGAGTAATAGTATAATTTAAACTTTATAATCTTAATACAGTATTTTTGTATTGTATCTTTTTATATTATTAATTATGCCTATCGAAAATTTTTCAAAACGTCAAAAAAGGCTTCGGGGAGAAGTACCTGATATTTATCAATATGATAATATCCCTGAAGGGTTGAGAGTGCAGATTATTCATATTATGAATGATGCACTAGGAGACAATAAACATTCGGAAACTCAAGCAAGCTATAAGGCAATTCATGAAATTTTATGTCGTGAATACGGCAAACTTTTTCTTGTAGATAAACCGTTTTTCAACGATATCAACTATTATATGAACGATGTGAGGAATTTTGTGTTAAATATTAGTAATACAGAAGAAGTCCTGGATGTCGTAGAATTAGGTTTTCAGTTGATTGATAGATATTATAGGGAAGATAAATTAATATATATTGTTCAACCGAAAATTACACCCGATCAAGCAATAAAAGAATTAAACGCTAGGTTTAAAGAACATGGAGTAGGCTATCAGTATGAATCTGGGCAAATTATTAGAGTAGATTCTCAAATTATTCATGATAATGCGATTAAACCAGCTTTGCACTTACTCAACGATGCGAGATTTAAAGGTGCAAACGAAGAATTTTTACAAGCGCACGAACACTACAGACATAAGCGTTATAAAGAATGTCTCAACGACTGTCTCAAAGCTTTAGAAAGCACTATGAAAACTATTTGTGATAATCAAGGTTGGGCATACGAATCTAGAGATACAGCTAAAAAATTGATTGGTATTTGCTTCAATAATAATCTCATACCTATCTTTTTAGAAACTCAATTATCATCTCTCAGACAAAACCTTGAAAGTGGTATTCCCACTGTCAGAAATAAACTTGGAGGGCATGGTCAAGGTTCTCAGCAAATTACAGTACCAGAATATTTTGCATCTTACCAGCTTAATATGACTGCAAGTACAATTTTGTTGTTAGTACAAGCTGAAAATTCATTATCTTAAAGATTTTTATATTTTCATCTTCTTTCGAGACAAAGTATTAAGTTTGATAGCCTTTTGTTACTTTAGCAGAATCAAAGTCTTGTCCAGTCGTATTTGTCTGACATCTTTCGCCATTGTCATTATGCCCAAATACCCGCCTAGAAATCAATTTCAAGGCTGATATGCGTTAGCGAAGCGTGGCGGAACGCCATAGTACGTTGAAACGCACTAAAAGTATTATCTAGTCGTCTTTAGACGACTTTATGTATTAGCCTGGGAATTCATTCCAAGGCGGTGTTGAGAATGTTGCAAGAAGAATCAACTTCAGTAAAATCAAATCGTTATACATTCGGAAAATAACCAAATATTTAGAGATTCAAAAAAGACACTTATACCTAATGTTTAATTAATCATAAGTAGTCAAGCAAATATGTTTTTAAGTATTTTTAAGTCGAAGATAAAATAATACCGGACAATATTATATTGATGAAGGTTTTATTTAACTAAAATCATTGATGTTGTTCGTTTAAGTACATTTTAATATTCGTTTATCTACTGTTGCTATTGGTTCTGCTCTACTGTTTTCTATAGGCTTTACCTTGCCAGCAATATCTCAAGCTCCCGAGCGAATAGAAGAATCACAACTGGGCGGTAATACTAAGTCTTTGAGATTGGAGATACGAAAATTAAGATTTAATCGAAGATTGTGGAGGAAACAAAAAATTACCAACTATCGCTATACTCTCAGTAACAGTTGCTTTTGTGTACCTGAAGCTAGAGGTCCTGTTATTATTGAAGTACGTAACGGTAAAACAGTTTCTGTCACTTCTGAAGCTACCGGTGAAGAAGCTAATCCCGATTTTTTCCAAAATTTCGATACAATACCCAAGCTTTTCAACGTAATTCGAGATGCAATCAATCGTAGAGCAGATCGCTTAGACGTGGAATATGATGCTAAATTTGGTTATCCAACCAATATTAGTATTGACTACAAATTTCAGTTAGCTGACGAAGAACTATTTCTTTCAGTTACGAATTTTGAAGTCATTGAATAAAAAATGACCTCTCGGACAAAAACCAACCCCTATAAATCCTTACTACCAATCCTCTCACCAATAATTGCCATTGCATCGGCTTTACTAGTTGGTGCAATTCTGATTTTAATGGCTGGTGCAAATCCTATCGCGGCATATACGGCGCTTTTCCAAGAATCGCTGTTTGATTATTTCGGGTTTGGCAATACTTTGACTAGGATGACTCCTTTATTATTTACTAGTTTGGGAGTATTGATAGCGTTAAAAGCCGGACAATTTAACATTGGTGGAGAAGGGCAAATCTATCTCGGTGCTTTGGGAAGTACTTTGGTAGGTTTGTACGTCAAAGTACCGGCATTTATTCATATGCCTTTGGGATTATTGGTAGGATTTTTATTTGGTGCGGTTTGGGGTTGGATTCCAGGTTATTTAAAAGCAATTCGCGGTGTTAATGAAGTAATTACAACTTTGTTGTTGAATTATATTGCGGTTAATTTAATCAGTTATTTGGTGCAGAATCCCCTAAAAGCAGAAAATGCCCCCAGCCCTTATTCAGAATTGATTGCAAAATCTGCTCAACTACCGATGTTGCCGGGAGGTTTGGCAAGTGCAGGAATTATTTTAGCTTTGTTAGTAGCTGTAATTTTGTGGATATTATTGCAGCGTACTCCTTTTGGTTATCAGATAACAGCGGTGGGATTTAATCCGATAGCTTCTAATTATGCGGGAATTTCTGTAAAAAGTACCGTAATTTTAGTGATGACTTTGGCGGGAGGATTGGCTGGTTTAGCTGGTAGTTGTGAAGTCATGGGTTTGAAATATCGGTTATTTGAGGAAGTTTCACCGGGCTATGGATTTGACGCGATCGCGATAGCATTTCTCAGTCGTGGTAACGTGTTGGGTGTGGTTTTAGCTTCTTTGTTTTTCGCAGCATTGCGGAGTGGTGCTAATGTTATGCAGCGTAGTGCGGGAGTACCGGTAACGGTAGTGTTGGCAATTCAAGGATTAACGGTATTGTTTATTGCCATTGGTTTAGCATTGGAATCGAAAGAATGGTAATTGGGTATGGGGCATGGGGCATGGGGCATGGGGCATGGGAAAATGAAAATTATATGAAAATGAAAATTATATTAGTATTCGTAGTGGGAGCATCTTGCTCCCTTTTAATTTTCTAAACTAAAAAAAACCCAATTACCAATTACCAATTACCCATTACCAATTCCCAATTACCAATGCCCAATCCCCAATTCCCAATATCCGATTACCTAGCATCCAGTATCCGTTTAGCTGTGCCTTTGGCGTTTGCGGCTTTGGGTGGAATGTATTCGGAGCGTGGGGGTATATTAAATATTGCTTTGGAAGGAATGTTATTGACTGGGGCTTTTTCCAGTGCGGTGGCTGCTTTTTACACTGGTAATCCTTGGCTGGGAGTATTGGCTGCTGTTGTTGCTGGGGGAATGGTGGGTTTACTTCATGCTTTTTTGTGCGTGAGTTTGGGGGTTAATCAGTTGGTGTCTGGATTGGCAATTAATTTAGTAGCGGGTGGATTAACATCATTTTTGGCGCGGTTGGTGTTTGATGGTGGTAGCGCTCAAAGATTAGCGGGAATTGAAGCAATTAATATTCCCTGGCTGGCAAGCATACCTGTTATCGGCATTTTGTTTCAACAAGATATTTTTGTATATTCGTTGATAATTTTAATTATTTTTAGTACATATTTCTTGTTTCATACCAGCCCCGGTTTGAGTTTACGCGCCATCGGAGAATATCCCCAAGCTGCCGATACTGCGGGAATTTCAGTTTCTAAGGTACGTTATTTAGCAGTAATAGCAAGTGGCTGTATTGCTAGTTTGGGAGGAGCTTATTTGAGTTTGGTACAGATAAAATATTTTGCTGAAGGAATGACATCAGGAAAAGGATTTATTGCTATAGCTGCTTTAATTTTTGGTAGATGGCATCCTATAGGAACTAGTTTCGCAAGCTTATTATTTGGAGCAACCGAAGCTTTACAGTTAAGAATACAGGCTTTAGGAGTGAACGTACCATATCAATTTTTAATTATGCTTCCCTACGTAGTTGCATTACTAGCTTTAATTGGTTTAGTTAGAAAATCTTCACCTCCGGCAGCTTTAAAATAAAATATTGGGAATAGGGCATTGGGAATTGGAAATATAGCACTATCAAAATATCTTGGGACGTGAGAACCCCTGGTTTATAACCAGGGGATGAAACGGACAGGTAAAGTTTTAACTTTCCGTGTTTCTTTTATTTACTAGTTTGGTTCTCAATATACTTACGAATAACGTCGGTACTTACTTGTCCTGTAGTAGCTACAAAGTAACTAGGACTCCACAAAGTAGGTAATTTTTTTAACTGTGGATATTCCTTCCTTAGAATATTAGATGCTCTACCCTTAACCCACTTTGCAATTTGAGAAGCTGACTCATGTGGCGGTGAGTTGATAAACATATGTACATGATCTGGCATCACTTCAAGAGCGATTAATCTCCAGCCATGTTCTTTTACTAACTCAAAAATAATTTCCTGTAGCCGCATAGCGATTTCATTAACTAATACTGCTTTACGTCTTTTTGGGACAAACACAAAGTGATAATTTATCGATGACACGGATTTTTCAGCCCTTCTGTATTCATAATCTGACGCTGACAACTTAGCCATTTTATATCAGGGTTTTTTGTTGATTATTTATGTTGAATCAACTATATTAATAAACAAGGAGGTGGTCAAGTGTACAAAACAGTTCCAATAAAAGCAAAATTTACGGATGAAGAAAAAGCTTTCTGGGTAGATCAGTGTGAGCATTCAAACAGTTTATATAACTCTGCTATTTATCTGGCACGCCAGAATCATTATGCAATGCTACTTGAAAGAAAGGCTAATACAACTTACTGGTGTGGAGATGAACTTAGAAGTGGTTGGAAAACTTACAGATTAGAAACTAATTATTATCATTTAGATAAACAGCTTAAAACTTGCATTCACTACTTTTCATTGGCTGCACAAGCTGCACAACAAACATTAAAGTTAGTAGGAGAATCAATAACTAGTTACAATAAATTAGTGGATAAGTATTACTTAGGAGATGGCAGTAGGCCATCAATTCCCAAGTACAGAAAGTCTGGTGGTTTATTCGCAGTTACGTTCCCAAAACAAGCCTTGGCTTGTCATAATGGTTATATTTATCCCTCAATCAGTAAAGCAACAAAGCCTGAATTAATAACATCAATTAAGCTTATTTTGCCCGAATTTATTAGCTTTGATTGGATTAAAGAAGTAATTATTCGTCCTAGTCGTGGAGAGTTTTGGGTTGATTGGGTGATAGACGATGGTAAACAGCCAATTATAAATAATAAGAGTCTTAACTACAATCATGCAATTAGCATTGATCACGGTGTAAAGTTTTGGTTGTCAGCAGTTACTACCCTTGGTAAAAGTTTTATTGTTGAATCTCCACAGCTAAAAACTGCACTCCATAAATATCGAAATCAAGTACAGCAACATAAGAAAAACAAACCTAGTAGATACTGGGACAATTACCTTGATAGAATCACAGCAAAACGCAATTTACAAGTCAGAGATGCAGTAAATAAAGCCGCTAGGTTTATCATCAATAAATGCTTAAAAGACGGTATCGGGAATTTAGTAATTGGTTGGAATGAGGGAAATAAAACCAACATTAATATTGGTAGAAACAATAATTATGAAGTTGTTTCAATGCCAACCAAAAGACTTATTGAGAGGTTAAGACAATTGTGTGAAGAATATGGTATTAGATTCCACATAACCACTGAGGAGTATACTTCTAAAGCTTCTTTTATTGATAATGATGAATTACATCAATACGGTGCAAAACCCATAGAATGGAAGCCATCAGGTAAAAGAATTAGTAGAGATGTATACCGCACAAAAGACGGTTTATTGATTCATGCAGATTTAAATGCAGCATCTAACATTCTACGAAAGGTTGCCGACCAGATTTTTATTAACTCCGGCATCGCAAAACTAGCTTTTGAAATAATTAAACGGGGTGCTTTGACACACCCCAAACGGTACGATATTTTTAGTAATCTAAAAAGGTCTTATCGCAAGCAAACAATGTCACGCAGTATGTCTTTAGACTACGGAGTGACAACTGCTTAGAATCCCAGTTTTTTTCAAAGCTGGGAGATGTCAAAGATGTTCAACTTTACCCTTTCCCCTCTCCTTCACAAGGAGAGGGGTGCCCGGAGGGCGGGGTGAGGTAATAATGTATTCTACTCAACTGAAATTCGCTATAAATGATTAATACAAAATCTAAAAAACCCTATTTATTCGTTTTAAGATGACTTTAACTTTCGCTTAAAAGTGGTGCGTGGTGCGTTACGCTCCGCGATAACACACCCTACTTTTAAATCAAAAAATTTAAATCGCCAATCACCCATTACCAATGCCCCATGCCCAATGCCCCATGCCCAATTATTTTTACCACGGACTTCCAATTAAGGTAAAAGATGACCAATAATAGGGATGTGTGAATTTTCTGCTTCTCCCGGCTAAGGATGGAATGGGAATAATATTTTTTGATTGCGGTAGCTGTAATATTCCTTTTTCTAATGACATTTGCCCTTTAATCATGGCTATTTGGGTTTGTCTTAAGGCTTCGGCTTTGATTGGTGCTTGTTTCAACTGCTGGTAAAACTGCGTCATTAATCCTAAAGTGCCTTCGTCGCTGACATACCACAGGCTACCTAATGCTGATTTTACGCCAGCTTGAACGGCTAATCCGGCAAAACCTAGTTCTGCTTCTTTGTCTCCTAATGCTGTTCGACAAGCACTTAAAGTTAATAATTCTACTGGGGGATTATTCCATCCTAGTTTTCTGATTTCATCTAACCGCAATTTTTGGTTTGATAGTTGAATGTAGGAATTTTTCAGTTTTCCAGGGCGAAATTCTGCGTGGGTTGCGAGATGAATTATCCCAAAAGGCTGGTTTGAACGTTGGGATTTGAGGTTTTCTAAAGTAAAACTGTTGTTAAGGAAGGCTCTGCCTTTCCACTGTTTGGAAATAGTATTAATTTCTAAAGGTACGGCAGGTAGAGGATTTTGTTCGGTAAATTCTGAAGCTCCCATTGCTAAAACTTCGGCTTGTTTAATGTCAGCGTAGTTTGTATTGGCAAGGCTGAGACTGGGCATCAAACCCATGCTATATTTTTCTATTAGAAAACTATTACCATCATTTAATGCTGCTAGCGGTATCGAACGCAATCCTACATCTACAATAAAGCTTAAATTCTGAATTCCTTGAGTTTGCAATTCTGCTTCTATGGGAGCTATCACCCACTGGTAAAGTTGTTTTGATGGTTTTAAATAAGTTTTTGTGGTACTTTTTCGCGGATTGGAAACTTCACGCTGGAATTTTCGCGCTACTTTTAATAGGTTGCCACGGGTTGCGCTGCGTATCTGTTTGCGAATCGGTTTACCTTTGCCGGTAACGAGAAGTATTTCTAAAACATCACTATCTTTTTTGAAATTAGTTTTTGTATTTTTCAGTTTTGAGTCAAGCTCTAAATCAGAAGCAAGACTTGCCGGTACAAACATCGCATATACTAAAGCTGGTTTAATGCCAGTAGCTTTTTCAACAGAATTTAGGATATTTCTTGCTTCTACTAATCCTTTTAATGTTGGATCGATTTCTTTTCCCAAATAGTTTTTAAATGCATTGGTAAAGGAATCTTCCACTTTACCCATCATTCTATCAATTTCGAGGCGACTGCTTTGATTGAATGTTCTATCTATTTTTAATAAAGGTGGTTCTCTAAATTCTGGCGGTTTGGGTAATTTCTGCCGATAGTTTTCGGTTTCGGGGTTAATTTCGGGTTGTTGTTCGGAAATATTGACGCGAATTTCAGTAGGTGTGGAAACTGAAATTTTATCGCTAGCAACGATTGTAAAAGCATTTATGTTTCCCGTGTTGTTAGCATTGGGAATATATTCTAAACTATCTTCAGAAGTAATAATATCTCCAGCAGTAGCTTCGTTACCATTAATTTTTAATGTTCCTTGTGGTGCAATATCATTAATTTTCAACTCGGTAATATCGTTATTTACATCAATAACTTGAGTGCCAATATCTGCTAGTTTAAAAGTAACAGGTTGATTTTCTGCGGTAATATTTAGAGCAGAATTTACCGTTACATCGGGAGGAGTGTTGGTAAAAGTAATGTTGATATTTCCTTGATTTTCTGTACCGGGGTTAGGAAATTCAGTAGTAGGTGAAATGATATTAGTACCAGTATTAATTGCACCAGCGGTACCGTTAAGGCTGGCATCTCCGACAATAAACGGAACATTTTCTCTAGTGCCATCGTGACGAATTTCTACAGAGCCAGATGAATCTTCTCCAACTGTAGCTATAGTGTTAGGAAAATTTAATTCTATTAATTTTAGTTCTCCTTCTCCTATATCAATCTCTTCTGGAAGTTTGAACCATTCTGGTATTTCTAATGCTCGGACAAAATTTTCTTCTTCTTCAATTCGATCTTCAGCGGACACATACAGCCCTCCCCTAACAGTACCATTATCGGCAATAATTTTGACATCTCCACCTCTACCCACGGGAGAATCTTCTTCTTCAAAATTGCTACTATTAACGCTTCCAAAAAGAATATTTTGACCGGAATTAATATTTATATTACCAGCAGCAGCATTCTGAGCAGAAACACCATTTAGCTCAACAAAAGCCTCAACATCTGCAACATAAATATTACCATCTGCTGTTAAATTAATATTCCCCGCTATTCCATTATCAGATGTCGCAGATAAAACCACTCCCGAATTAATTGAACCATTAACAATATCGCCGATTGCTTTTAAATTAACTTCTCCTCCAAAAGCATTATTAGGTGATGTAATAAAACCATTTACATCCACAGAAGATTTAATTTCGCTGACAAAAATATCGCCACCGGAATCAACATTAATTTTTCCTGCTGAAATATCATTTGCACTTCCTACAAATACTTTTGCATTAATACCATCTTCTATAACAACATTGCCTTCAGCTTTTATATTGATGTCTCCAGCAGAAATTTGGTCAACATTTTCAAATGTAGTTGCTTCCGAACTAATACCTTCTCGTACAACAATATTCCCACCAGCTTCGAGATTAATATTTCCTCCACCAACAAAATCCCCAGCGTTTATATCGACACTAGAATCAATCTCGGTTGCAGAAATATTACCTCCCGCATTCAGGTTTACTTCACCCCCAAATGCATCATTGACAAAAAATTCTTCCGAACTGTATTCAGTAAATATATTACCCGTAGTAATATTTCCTGGTGCGCTGATAATTACTCTACCAACTCTTCCAACACTTTCATCAAAACTGGTGATAATATCCCCATTAACTGTTACATTTGCTGGTGATGTAGCTGTACCTTGAACAGTAAAAGGTACATCATTAAAACCAGAGGGATAATTAAAAGTAGGCTCTTCAAGCTCGGCTACTCCAGCCCTTAAAATTAATGCAGCTTCACTCGCTAAAATTTGAGCATCAGCAGAACAAGTTGATTGACATATATCAGAATCTAGGCTGGTAATTTCAATATCACCTTCTACTGTAATGCTACCTTTCGACTCAACTTTTAAAGCTGCTCCGACATAGCTACCAAAAGTAACATCTTCCTCAGAACTAATAATTGGGTCGTAAAGACTGATAAACTTACCACCATCACCCTGTAAATTCAGAATTGAAAATTTACCGCCACTAGCAAAGTGAGCATCGCCGGAAATTATGCCATTGCTAACTAAACTTAAATCACCACCGCTGACAAAAGGTGTTTTATCCAAGTGATTCAAGGCTAAAATATCAATTTGGCGATCGCCTCTCAGATAAAAGTCTCCACCAGCAATTGCAATAAAGGGATTCGTCGCACTATCCCTTACTCTTACCGTATCTTTAGCTAATAAAGTCAGGTTTTCTGTAGTTTGCAACTGACTCTCGAAAAAAGTTAGATTGCCATCTGCTGATAGCAAAGCATTTTCAGCATTTAAAGTTTTAACAGTCGCATCACCTTGATTCAGCGTCAAACCCGAACCTTTTAATTCAACTTCCCCGTTACTGTTGCGAACTAATTTTGTAACGCCGCTATTTCCCCCGGTAAGCATTTCCGGTAAGGAAGCAATCGTTAAATTCCCCGGTTGAGGAAGATTTTTAGCAGTAGAAATCGGTTCAATTTCCAAACTTAACAAATTCCCCGGTTGACTCAACCTCAGCAAATTTTTTCCGGGAACAGCGGATACAATTATATTCCCCGATGCTGCTTCTAAATTTCCCGTACTCGCAACGCTGCCACCAAGCAAGCTTAAATTACCATTGTTTACATTAAGATTTCCAGCATTGATAATTGCTCCCGGCTGACTCATGGTAAAAGCAAAACTAATCGGTTTACCCGTCAGAATTGCATAATCGTTTTTACCAAAAGCATTTAACCAATTATTCCCGAATCCAATACCATTAGCAGTTGTCGCAGTAAAATCACCCGGTACATTTAAACTTGCATCGTTGCCAAATACAATTCCCGATGGATTCATCAAAAACAAATTTGAATTACCGCCGCTCACCTGTATCAAACCATTGATAACAGAAGGATTACCGCCAATTACCCGCCCAAAAATATTTTGAATTCCAGGATTGCTGAGAAAATTCGCAATCTGATTTTGACTTAATCCCAACTCTTGAAAACTATGAAACAGATTGCTACCATCTTGAGAAAATTGCCCGCCAGTAATATCGAATCGATTACCATTATTATTAACTACAGTTCCCGTTTCATCTCTTGCGGGAATTACTGACTGCGCTTGTGCTTCGAGAATATTTACAAATAATACCGAGCTAAAAATTATCGGTAATATTGAGTTTAGAGTAGAGAAAATACTTATATGACGCATTGATTTCTACACCAGAATAATAATTAATTTAAATAAAAATATGATTTACTGTTAATTAATAGCTAATAACTTTACTTATATTGTCATATTAAATATTGAATGGCATCATCAAAACTTAAAAAAAATATCTAGTTCAGTATTAATATTTAGATATTGGGTTACCCTTCACTTAACTCGACCTATCTATCTTGTTAAATACTTACACGCAGTTCGGCAAAAAAAATCATAAATAGCCTCAAGACTTAGTTAATAGTCATGTTATAACGATAGTTTTACAATTAAGGTCAATATTGACTATCTCACTATTTAATAGTACGTAATTACACTTAAAATAAACCTGAAAATCTGAATTATTATTTATTTTCGATTTGCTTTCCTAGTTTTTACCGAATACATTTTCCCCTCTCTCAAAACAAGGAGAGGGGTGCCGGTTGGGCGGGGTGAGGTTTCCTAATCCTATCTCGCTTTAACATTACCTGTCTCTATAAAAGGGAGCATCCCAATGCAGGAATAAATACTTTATCCGACACCCGCTTATGGGTGCGGCTACAAAAACAAAGCCCCTTCGGGTTCGCTAGTTTGGGGGACGGAAACCGACACCCCCAACTAGACTCACCACCTGCGTGGGCTATGAGAGTTTCTAAGCCCACGCAGGTGGGCTTCGTAGTATTAGCCCCAGGCTTATAGCCTGCGGGCTTTTTGCCGCCATTGGGATGCTCCCCTATAAAAGCTATTTTCTCTGCGCTCTCTGCGGTTTTTTATAGGAAAACTTCTACCGGGAGGGGAGTAGTCTATTAAAATCAAATCTTTGAAAAAGGAATATTGTAGCTATGTGGAAAATATTAAAAAACAAAGTTTGGCAGTGGAGTAGTGTATTAATCGCCGCTCCTAGCGTGACTTTACTTGTAATGTTGGTGCGTTTGAGTGGACTTTTGCAAATGTTGGAATTAGCAGCATACGACCAACTTTTTATATTGCGAAACTCAGAAAAACAAGATGAGCGTATTGTCATCGTAGAAATTGACGAAGAAGCGATAAGAAAATTAGAATACCCGATTCCCGATCGTAAGCTAGCTCAAATTTTGCAAAAAATAAAACAACATCAACCCCGTGCGATTGGACTCGATTTTTACCGAGATAAGCCAGTTGGTAAAGGTTATGATTCGTTAGCTAAGGTATTTGAATCTACACCCAATTTGGTAGGAGTACAAAAAGTAGCTGGAAGTATTGATAGTGCGACAGTTAATCCACCACCAATATTAAAAGAATTAGATAGAGTCGGAGCAAATGATTTTCCTTTGGATGCAGATGGTAAAATCCGTCGCGGCTTTTTTTACTTAGCAGATAAAGATGGCAATCAAATATTTAGCTTTTCATTTAAACTTGCTTATCTTTATTTGAATGCTATGAATATTTACGTTGGATTAGCTCCCCCGGATAATCAATTAATCCAAGTTGGTAAAGTTGTATTTACACCTTTTGGAAGCAATGATGGTGGTTATGTTCGCACTCCAGATGGTGATTATCAGGTTTTATTAAACTATCGCGGTGATATCGAAAAATTTCAGAGCGTATCTGTAATAGATGTTTTAGAAAATCGGGTTCCCAAAGACTTGATGAAAAATCGGATTGTACTTATCGGTGCGACTGCATCAAGTTTAAAAGATTTATTTTATACGCCCTACAGCGCAAATTTGTTTAGGAATATTCGCCGAATGGCAGGAGTTACGGTTCATGCTAACGCTATTAGTCAAATATTAGATGCCGAATTGAGCGATCGCCCTTTAATAAAAACCTGGAACGAGGAGTTTGAATGGTTATGGACTTTTAGCTGGTCTTTAGTTGGAGCTATTTTAATATGGCTGTTGCGTTCGAGCAAGCGCAAGATATTACCTCTTGTAAGTCTTGTATTGGCAGGTTTTTGTCTGCTTAGCATTAGCTATCTGACTTTCCTTTACGGTTGGTGGATTCCCGTTATTCCGCCGATGCTAGGATTATTCGGTTCTGCGGTTGGTGTTACTGCTTTTCTGGCTCAAAGCGCTAGTAAAATTCGTAAAACTTTTGGGCGCTATTTGAATGATGAAGTTGTTGCCAACTTGCTCGAAAGTCCTGAAGGTTTAAAATTAGGAGGGCAGCGTCGTAATATTACAATTTTTACTTCTGACTTACGTGGATTTACAGCTACTTCGGAAAGATTACCAGCCGAAGAAGTAATCAAAATTATCAATCTCTATTTGGGATATATGGCGGATGTAATTACCGAATACCAAGGGACAATTGATGAATTTATGGGAGATGGTATTTTAGTGCTTTTTGGGGCACCTACAGCCAGGGAAGATGATGCCACCAGAGCAATTGCTTGTGCTGTGGCGATGCAGCAAGCAATGGAACCAGTCAATCAAAAAATAAAAGAAATGGGATTGCCTAAATTGGAAATGGGCATCGGTATAAATACCGGGGAAGTTGTAGTGGGAAATATTGGTTCGGAGAAACGTACTAAGTATGGAATTGTTGGCAAGCAGGTTAATTTAACTTATCGGATTGAATCTTATACCGTCGGCGGACAAATCTTTATTTCTGAATCTACTTTAAAACAAGTCGAGCCGATTGTAAAAATTATCGGAGAGCGACAAGTTAAGCCAAAAGGAGTCCAGCAACCGATAACCATTTATGAAGTTGGCGGCATTGCTGGGGATTACAATCTTTATTTGAAGCAAGAAGAGGAACTATTTGTAAAATTATCGCAACCAATAATGTTTGAATATGCAGTGTTAGATGGTAAAGATATTAGCGATACTCTTCAAATCGCAAAACTAATTCAACTTTCCGAAAATGCCGCAGAAGTATGCATTAAGGTAAATTCAGATGAAGTAATTTCGATTCCCCAGCCGTTAACCAATATGAAAATGAATTTATTGGTATCTATAAATGGTGCAGAAAAAAGTGGAGATATTTACGCCAAAGTCTTAGAAAAACCAGCAGCATCAAAAAATAGTTTTTACATTCGTTTTACTAATAAGCCACCTGAAGTTGAAGCATATCTTGATTCAATCTATAAGTCGATGAAAAAGGATAAATAGATAATTGGGAATTGGGCATTGGGAATTGGGCATTGGGCATTGGGTATTGGGAATTGGGCATTGGGCATGGGGCATTGGGCATGGGAAATGTAATTTGATATATAGTGGTTTGTCGTTGGGTGCAATATACGAAACTACTTCCTTCCCCCTCTCCTTAATAAGGAGAGGGGTGCCCGTTAGGGCGGGGTGAGGTTCAATCTCTGTGGGTTTGATTCCACAAGTCTCATTGTTTTTACTTCAACAGGAACGTCAGAACCAACCACCACAAAGATTTTAGTTTTCAGATGTGTTTCGTCGGTTATCGAGACTTTTGGGTCAAAAACGCCATTCAATTACCTCTCCCTCACTCCTTCACTCTCTCACTCCCTCACTCTTTATATGCGACTCGATCCTTCTGGAGTCAGATGTAATTCTGGTTCTCCATGACCTTCTGTAGGTTCTTTGAGGAAAAAGGCACAAAGACTAGCCACAATCAGAGCTACTACTCCTAACATTTGGAAAAAGAATTGATCTCCTCCTCCACCCTCTGGAAGCAAACTATAGATAGTCAGATATGCCACTGCTCCGACATTTCCGTAAGCCCCTACATAACCTGCTATTTGACCAGTAACGCGATGTTTTACTAAAGGGACAATAGCGTAAGTCGCACCTTCAGTCGCCATTACAAAGAAAGAGGCACACATCGTCATAATCACGATTAAAGGGAGAGCTATTTTACCCAAACTGCTAAAGATTAAATAACCAATTCCCGTACCAGCTAGGGTTATAGCTAGCGTCCATTTACGGCTACCAATTTTGTCAGACAGCAAACCGCCTCCTGGACGAGCAAGCAGGTTCATAAAGGCATAGGTTCCCGCAATTGCCCCCGCCAATGCTGTAGCTAAACCAAAAGTTGTCTCAAAGAAAGTTGGCAGCATCGAAACTACTGCTAATTCCGAACCGAAACTAGCGATGTAAGCCAGTTCTAACAGAGCAACTTGAGAAAACTGATAGCGGTCTGCTGCTGGGTACTTTTTCGCACCTGTCATTAAAGCTTTATTAGCTTTAAAGATATTGAATGTCTGAAACAAATATAGAGCTACCAAAGCAGCAAAAATCAGATACATCGTACCTGTTCCGAACAGCCCTACTTTTTGCAAACGCCAAGCAATTACACCTAAAATTCCTACTAAAGGAACGTTCATCGCCAGCAAAAACCAGAAGTCTTTTTTACTAGTTACCTCTAATCCGGCACTGCTTTCAGGTCGCTGGTACACCTTGCCTGGAGGTGTATCTTGAACATTGAAGAAATAGAATGCTCCATATAGTGCAGCCAAAATTCCTGTAGAAGCGATCGCCAGTCTCCAGTTAAGTTGGCTCGCAGTTAAACCAGCTGTTATCGTAGCAATAGTCGGCAGAGTAAATGCTGATGCAGCCGAGCCAAAGTTACCCCAGCCACCATATATCCCCTCGGCTAATCCGATTTCTTCAGAATTAAACCACTCTGCAACCATACGAATTCCAATCACAAACCCGCAACCAACAATACTCAAAGCTAAACGGCTAATTACCAATTGGGTAAAGTTTTGAGCAAGTGCAAAGGTAATACAGGGTATAGCTGCATATATCAGCAAGCAAGAATAGGTAATCCGTGGTCCCAACCGGTCGAGAAGCATCCCTATAATAATCCGTGCGGGAACCGTAAGAGCAACATTACAAATAGCAATGGTTCTAATTTGTGCAGGCTCTAAACCAAATTCCGTCTTTATCGCTGTCGCAAAAGGAGCAAAATTAAACCAGACTACAAAGCTTAAGAAAAAAGCAAACCAAGTCAAGTGTAAAATGCGATAGCGACCGCTAAAGGAAAAAATTCCAGACATAGATAATTACTACTATAAAGGTTGTGAACTGCTGACACTAATTCCGTTTAAGGTTATTCAATCTGGTGTAAATAATATGACGAGGCGCTTCAAATACATTGTAACAAAATTTACCGTATCGCTACTTGTAGCTGTTTGAATGATTTTTTGGAATCCTATCGATGCAAAAACAGGATTTAAGCAATATTTAGAGCAATATTTAAATAATAAATTTATTTTCGACACAAGAATTTTGAGAATGGTGCTGCTGCTGTGAGCATGTAGTAAGCAGTTACGAGATGTAACCTAAAAAAATAAAGAGATAGATGACCTCTAATTAGCAATTTAGAAATAGTATAAATACTTAAAAAGATATTAATTAGTATATTTTATTTAAAGATAACTAAGTATAAAATTGTTGATAAATAGGTTAATCGAATTTATGATTATTTGAAAAAATGATACAGATGTTTTAGTAAATCATCTTTACGAAATTATTAATCATTATTTAAGGAAAATAAATAAATTCAATCCCAATCTAATAAATCATAGTGTTATAAAAAGAGGATTGATAAATTACTATTTTATTTAGTAGATTTAAATCAATCAGATAATAAATGATAAAAAGCGAGGATATAACCATGCAAGCAATCAAAATTAAACTATCAATTTTAGTGGGCGTATCCATGCTACTTTTAATGCCAAGTGTAGCTACAGCCAATAATAATTCAGCAGAAGAATCTATTAATTCTCAATCTTCATCCCTTATTTCTAGTTCTTCGTGCGGACGTGGTGATAGGTGTAGACCTCCTGCTTAATGGATATTTGAGGCTACTTTACTAATTTATAAATTTACAACTAGTCAATCATCCCCAGGTAGTTTTATCCGCCTGCGGGATATTTTTTTTGATAGCTAAAGCCGCATTTCCCCGTTTTTGGTTTCCTAAGCTGCTAGGCATTTAACTTATATATTTATTTGGCATTGATTAACGGCTACAACCCTTGTCCCTTCTTCCCTTTTCCTTCTTCCTTCTTCCAAGAGTATTGTGCATTTCTAATGCACAACAGCTTATTCCCTTATGTTAGTTTATCTCTACATCTGGGAACTCTATAAATATTACCTTGGCAGACTCATCGAGCTAGTCAAATAGTTATTAGAGAAAAATAAATGCGCGATCTCCACTATATATTATTAGCTTTATCAGTCACCTTTTTACTTTTACCAGTTTCAGAAGTTGAAGCACAGTTAATACCTGATAATACTTTAGGAAAAGAAAATTCTCTAGTTAATCCCGTTAATTCAGTTCAAAGGATTGATGGCGGTACGATTCGTGGCTCTAACTTATTTCATAGTTTTCAAGAATTCAATATTGGTAGTGGTAAGAGCGCTTACTTCAGCAATCCGGGTAATATCGAAAATATTCTGACTCGCGTTACGGGAAAAAATTCCTCCCTAATTTTGGGAAAGTTAGGAGTATTGGGTAATGCTAATTTATTCCTAATTAATCCTAATGGAATTATTTTTGGTGAGAATGCCCAATTAGATATTAATGGTTCATTTGTTGGCTCTACAGCAGATAATATTAAATTTGCTGATGGCAGAGAATTTAATGCAGTTAACCCCTCAGCGAATCCGATTTTGACTATAAATGTTCCTTTGGGTTTGCAATATAAAGGTAATGGCGGAAATATTGAAGTGCGCGGTACAGCAACATCGAATTTAAAAGTACCAGATAAAAAATCCTTAGCCCTAGCAGGCGGAAATATTAAATTTGATGGTGGGAAACTAACTGCACCAGCAGGCGGAATTGATTTATTTGCAGTCACTAACGGTGAAGTTTCTTTAGTTAATAGTAACGGACGAATAAATTTAAAAACCCCTTTAGGTATTGAGTACGGTGATATTGAGTTTTTGAATGCCTCTAATATCGATGCCAGCGGAAACAGTGGAGGTTCTATTCAGGTACGAGGTAGAAATATAAGCCTGAAAGGAAACTCAATTATTTCTACAAATACTGATGGAGATGGCTTTGGAAAAACATTAAATATTACAGCTACAGAATTACTTAAAATAAGTGCAAGCGATTTATTCGCGGATGTCCAAGACAACGCAACTGGAACTGGTGGCGATTTAGTTGTTAATAGCAAAAACTTGATAGTTACTGATGGAAGTATTCTATCGAGTAGCACTTTTGGTTTGGGTAATAGTGGTAATCTAACTATTAAAACAATTAACTTGCAAGTAGACAATGCAGGCAGAATTGATGTTACAACTTATGACTTTGGTAATGGTGGTAATTTAACTATTGAAACAGCTAACTTGCAAGTATACGATGGGGCACAAATTACTGCGATCGCTTTTGGAAAAGGAAATGCTGGTAATATGGAGATTAAAGCCAATTTAGTAGAATTGGTTGGTTTTAGGCAATCGAGTGATATACCTCTTAAAAGTGGATTGTTTGCCAACGCTCTTCAAGAAAACGGGCAAGGTGGGAATTTAAATGTAACAGCTAATCGGTTAGTTATCCGCGATGGAGCAACTATCAACGCTAGTAATTTTCTCAGCTTCGATCCCGATAATCTTCTAGGTAGAGCTGGTACCGGTGCAGCAGGAAACATTGATATCAATTCGCCATTTGTTCTATTAGAAAATCAAGGCATAATTACAGCAAACGTCAATGCTGGAGACAAAGGTAATATCAATATTCAATCCCAAAACTTGCAGCTACGAAAAGGAAGTGTCATTTCAACTAACGCAAAAAACAGTGCAGATGGTGGAAATATAAACATTGACACAAATACTTTAGTCGCATTAGAAAACAGCGATATTGCCGCTAATTCAGAAGGAAGTTTCGGAGGTAGAGTAATTATCAATGCTAAAGGTATTTTGGGTACCCAGTTTCAACAGCAACTTACTCCGCAAAGCGATATTACTGCAACTTCTTCTTTAGGAGCTTCTTTTAGTGGTGTAGTAGACATTAACACCATCGCCGTAGATCCCAACTCCGGATTAATCGAATTACCCCAAACCCTTACTGACTCCAGCCAAAAAATCAAAGCTGGATGTGATGCAACTGCGGGAAACAACTTTGTTGTCAGCCCCAGAGGTGGTTTACCACAAAGCCCCGATGACTTATTTAATGGCAGCACAATATATACAGAATTAAATGATGTAATACCAATACAAGATATAGCTTCTGATATTAACGATCGCAATCATCAAAATTATCGCAATCGCTTGTCAAGCGTTGAGAATAAACATAAAAATCAAAATAAAAATCAAATTGTAGAAGCTACCGGATGGGTAGTTGATGGTAAGGGTGATGTGGTATTAGTTGCAAAAATGCCCCAACACAGCCAAAAGTCTCCCAAAATTAATTCAGCTTCTTGTAACGATTTTTCTTCTTAACTGTTTCCTCGCTTGGGCTGCACCTCCAAAACATCTATATACAAAAAATATTTCAAAGATCGAAAACTTTCTTCAAACGCTTGCGAACCCAAACTACCGGATTAATATCATCTTCCGACTCATCAATTAAACCCATTTCTCGCAATTGCTGCTGACGGGAAGTTAATTCTTCTTGATGCTTCGCTAACTCGTTAACTATTTCTTCCGCCAATTCCGGATTACCTTTTAAAAGTTTTTCAAAACCTTGATTATTAATCACAAATAAAGTTGTATCTTCTAAAGCTTTAACTGTCGCCGTGCGGGGAATTGCTAACATTAAAGCTAACTCTCCGAAAAATTGTGCTTTTCCTAGAGTTGTTAGATGTTTATTGATTTTTGAAACAAAAACTTCCACTTTACCAGATAAAATAATATAAAAAGCATCCCCTGGATCATTTTCTTTAAATAATATTTCTGACTCTTTTATTTGCTGACGATATCCAATCTCTAATAATTTGCGTAAATCTAGGTCGTTAAAATTTTGAAAATATATAACCTGCCGTAATAAAGTTCTTAAAGATATTTTTTTTTGCTGAGTTTCAAATTTGTTATATTGAGAATATAAAGAAAAACTCTTTTCATTTACATATCGATTTGTAACAAAATAAATGCCCTGGCGGCGTAAATTGTATTCGATAGCATAATTTAAAATACTTCTAACATGATTTTTATCCTGAATTTGATTTATCCATACTCTCAAATCAAAATCTAAATAACCATTAGCAAAACCGTTAAAAATTACCTGCGGGGGATTATCTTTAGCGACTAATGGCTCCATGTAAGCCGCATCAAGTAAAATTTCAGTAACTATTAATGGGTCATTTCCGTATTCTATATTTATTGAAAGACAAATTTGTACATTACTATCGTTGTAAGTACAATTAAGAATAGGTTTTTGCACCAATTCGCTATTAGGAATAATTAAACTACTACCATCAAGAGTTTGGATAACAGTAGAACGTAAAGTAATTTTTTTAACTCTTCCTTGTAAGGTTTTAAATTCTTCTGATATCCATAATTCAATAATATCGCCAACTTTAATAGAACGTTCAACTAATAGAGTTAACCCGCTGATAAAGTTCGCAGTTATATTCTGAATACCGAAGCCAAGCCCAATACCTAAACCACCGGCTAATACAGCTAGAGAAGCTAAATTAAAACCCGTACTTTCCAGAACAATTAGAAAACCTAACGAGCCAAAAATATAGGTAAATATTGTTGCAAGAGCTTCTCTGTTACCTTCATCTATGCCAAAATTTATAAGTAATTTATTTTTGAGTAAATTATAAAGAATTCGACAAAAAATAATAACTACTACAAATGAAAAAACTAGCTGTAGTAGCGATGCGAAGGATATGGAAGTTTCTCCAATTTTTAAAACAGGTTTCTCCAAAATTTGAGATAGCTCTAATAATATTTTCTCTATAAATATTCTCATACTTGTTTCAGCCCGCATAGGCGGGCATGTTGGTAGTAGATTTAATCTATTATCAGAAACTTATAACTTCTAAAGTATCAATAATATATTTAGCTGCTTCCACAAAAACCTCATCCATATTTTGAAATTTATCGGGATGAATTAACGATTGTAACTGATTAAAAGTTTTTGTGTCATCAATACCATCACCACTAAAACCGCTTTCCAATACCGCTGTATATTTATGCTCGATATCCAAGAAATCAGCGGCTTTCTGCAAATATTTCTTTTCCTCAATCGAGATTTCTCCATCTACAGCAGACATTTCATAGCAAAAACTCATCATTAATATTTTTTCCGATTCCGATAAAGATTTCGCGAGTTTTAACCATTCTTGAGGATGTTGATAAATACCAGTTTGCGGTACTTTATTGACTAAAGTTTCCATAATTTCCCGCATTTGCCTGTTTTTATGAGGAATTAAACGCTTAATAGTCTTTGCTAACAATTTCTTTTCAGCTTCTTCCTGCATTCCATCAGCTTCAATCACACCCCAAGTGATGATAAGTAAAACAGTTAAGAAAATTAAAGTATCGTTAATATCGGTTTTAACAAATTTTTTATCTGTCAAACTAGATAATAACTCTACAGCATCTAAGCTGACAAAACGCAAATTTAAATGGCTAAAATTTGGCGGAGAAATAAAATCTTGTAACTCATTCCAAGCCGATTGTTCAACTTTTTTTCCACTATACCAAGCTTCTAATACTTCTGTATATTTAGTTGATACTTTTAGAGCATTTCCTGCCGCTTTTAAATATTCTTTTTCGCTATCATCAATATGTCCATCTACCGCCGACATTTCGTAAGAAAAATTCATCAACAAAGTTCTTTCTTGTTGTGATAGACTAGCCGTCAACTTTAACCATTCAGAAGGATTCTGGTATACCGCATTTTCTCGGTTGCCATCAATTAATTGTTGAATTAATACTGTTACATCACCTTTTGATGGAATTAATTGATCGATAGTTTTTTCTAATAACTGTGTTTCCGATTCTGTCACTACCCCATCAGCAAACATAACTCCAAAAGTCATGGTGATTAATGATGCTAAAAACATCAATTCGGGAGTTACTTGCTTATGATGTAATTTTCGTTTTGTCAAACGGGATAATAACTCAACAGCTTCGGAACTAACTAATTTAGCATCAGAATTTACTGCTTGTTTTCCGACTATATTTGAGTCAAATATTACTGTATTCATATACTTAACTTCCTCAAAATGAACATTGATAAGAACGCACCCAAAAATGAATTTATTTTTAAAGCCAATCAACCGTTGCTTTTAGACGATCCTTCTGTAGTTTGGATGATTGAATCGGGAACTGTAGCGCTGTTTGCAGTTGTAATACAGGATGGGATACCAGTAAGCGAACGTCGTTATCTTTTCAGTTGCAATCCTACAGAGGCATTATTTGCCATCGATTCTACTAAGGTTAAATCGATAGTTACATCAAACGATAACAATGACCATCCGAAAAAATACGGGATATTGGCTGTTGCTATCGAGGAAGCATCTTTAACTCAAATCCTTCAAGACGACTTTGAAGCTTTGAGAAGTAACGATTCGACTCGACTAATACCAAAATCTGCAGGAAAAGAATTTATTCAACTAGCAGAAACTTGGATTGAGAAATTTTCGATTTTCCCTGGTGTCGTTAATGCTTCAAGCATTTTTGATACTTCGGTTGCATACACTTGGGATGATGCCTCAGTTTTGCATACTTGGGAAAGGGTTTCAGAAAAATTAGGACATTTGCACAGAGATTTTCTGCGCTATTTTGAGAAATTAGAACAAGATGAAAGCCAAGAAAAGCTTGCTCAATTTCAAGCAAGAGAACAGCTTAATCGTCGAGTTACCGAGACTTCATTAAGGGAACTAGCTTCCATATTTAAGACTAAAAGTCAAGGGTTTATTCAAGAAGACAGCGAGCTATTAATGGCTGCTGGTGCAGTGGGAAGAACTTTAGGAATTACGATTCGACCTCCCGTAAAGTCAGAAGACTTAAACCGCGTTAAAGAACCGATTGAGGCTATCGCAAGGGCTTCTCGGATTCGGATGCGTCGCGTCATCCTAACCCCTAATTGGTGGAAGAAAGATGCTGGTCCCCTGATAGGTTACGTTGGCGAGGAAAAACGTCCTGTAGCTTTATTACCTGCTAGCAGCGGTAATTACGATATCTTCGATCCGAAAATCTGCAAACGAATTCCTTTAGAAAAGTTTATTGAAAATGAAGAATTAGAACCTGTAGCTTATATGTTTTATCGGTCTTTACCCGAGAAAGCATCTAAAGCCATAGAACTGATTAAATTTGCAGTTAGAGGTAGGCTTAAAGATTTAGCTGTAGTAATTATTGCAGGTGTTATTGGTACCTTATTGGGTATGCTAACTCCCCAAGCTACCAGTATTATTATTGATAAAGCCATTCCCGATGCCGACCGGGGGTTATTAGTGCAAATTAGTTTTGGTTTGTTAGCAGCAAGCTTTGGTACTGCTGTATTTCAACTAACACAAAGCTTTGCTTCATTAAGATTGGAAAGCAGTTCGGACGCTACCACTCAAGCTGCTGTTTGGGATAAATTATTAACCTTGCGAATGTCGTTTTTTCGCGCTTATTCTATTGGGGATTTGCAATCGCGAGTTTCAGCGATTAGTCAGATGCGTCAGTATCTGAGCAGCAGCACGTTACAAACTATTTTTACCAGCTTCTTTTCCCTACTAAATTTAGCTTTGTTGTTTTACTACAATTCCCGCTTGGCTTTGGTAGCAATAGGTGTAGCAGTTGTCTCAATAATTATTACTAGTATTTCTGGTATTATCACTCGACGCAAGCTGCGTCCTTTAGAAGAAATACAAGGGGATATTTCCGGTTTGATGGTGCAGTTAATTGGTGGGGTTTCTAAATTAAGAATTTCAGGAGCAGAAAATAGGGCTTTTGCTCACTGGTCTAAGAAATACACCAAACAGCTAAAGTTAATGTTAAGCAGTCAATTGATAGAAGATTTGGTTGGCTTATTTAATATCTTAATTCCCACCATTGCTTCCATAATTATTTTTGCTTTATCAGCTAACTTAATGTTCGGGGCAAATACACAGAATCCTCAAGCTTCTCCACCTTTAACTGCTGGAACTTTCTTAGCATTTAATTCTGCTTTTGGAACTTTTATGGGTGGTGTTGTAGGTTTAAGTAATACAATTATTTCTATTTTAGAAGTAATCGTTTTATGGGGTCGTGCAAAACCAATTCTGATAGCTACCTCTGAGATAGATTTGAGTAAAGCTGACCCAGGAAAACTAACTGGTACAGTAGAGTTAGAACATATATCTTTTCGCTATCGAGAAGACGGTCCTTTGATTTTGAATGATGTAAATATCAAAGCAGCAGAAGGAGAATTTATTGCATTTGTTGGGCCGAGCGGTAGCGGTAAATCTACTATTATCCGCTTGCTGCTAGGATTTGATACACCGGAAGTAGGTACAGTTTATTATGATGGTCAAGACTTATCCGGATTGGATATATCGGCAGTCCGTCGTCAATTAGGCGTAGTATTGCAAAACGGAAGAATTAGCAGCGCTTCAATATTTGAAAATATCTCTGGTGGTGCTTTAATTACTATGGATGAAGCCTGGGAAGCCGCTCGAATGGCAGGATTTGCCGAAGATATTGAAGGAATGCCAATGGGGATGCATACTGTAATATCCGAAGGTGGTACCAATCTTTCTGGAGGACAACGGCAACGTTTGTTAATCGCTCGTTCTTTGGTATTAAAGCCCAAAATTTTGATTTTTGATGAGGCAACTAGTGCTTTAGATAACCGCACCCAAGCAATTGTAAGTGAAAGTTTAGACCAGCTACAGGTGACACGCATCGTAATTGCTCACCGTCTGAGTACTATCCGCAATGCAGACCGCATTTATGTAATTGAAGCTGGGAGAGTAATGCAACAGGGAAACTTCGAGCAACTTTCACAACAGGAAGGTCTATTTGCAAGTTTGATGGCTAGGCAAATGGCTTAATGATAAATACTTAAGAATCTAAGATTTTAGGGGTAAGTACAGAAAAATCAATTTTAAGCGTTACTTTGACTAAACTTCTGGGAACAATCAAGGAGTATGCTTTCCAACTATTGAATTAACCAGACGCAATGTTAGCAACTGAACCCCTGAAACTGGATTCTTACTTACGTACTTTAGTCAATAAAGCAAGTTATTTAACGGAGCGTCTCAATCAAGATGTTGTTCCTACTGTCTCAAAATCCGATGAATCCACAATAAATTCTCATCTGGAATTTTGGTGTCAAGTTCTTGCTAAAGGTAATAAAGAACAGTTTCAACGGCGTTTAGCTGCTGATAAATTAGATATAGATAAATTGCATACTCTCTTAGGAGAAGTTGAATATCCTCAGTCTCAACCTCTACCTGCTTGGGGGCAGACTTTAAAATTAGTTCTGCAAGCCGCCCAAAAACCCTTGAATACAGAATTATCTGACTTTTCATCAGAAAACCCAATTCCCTTTGAACCGTTTTATCAACCTTTTATACAAGTTGCTCAAAATCAACTTTTATCTCGCGTAGATTTAGATATACTCGGTGAAGACGCGCAAAAAACTTTATGGATAAGTTTACTAGATCGTTTAAGAAATATTGCCATTAAAACACTGTTTACAGAATTTGCAGAATTTCGTTCTTCGGGAAATTCCCTAAAAGATTTTTTCTTAATTCAATTGCAAGGCAAAAATAGCCAGGAAAAATATCATGCCTTTTTGAAGCATTTATTTCAAGATGGCTTACTTGGTTTATTTGAAAAATATCCAGTTTTGGCAAAGCTGTTAGCTACTGCGATTGATTATTGGGTAGATGCAACTGTAGAGTTTATTAATCGTCTGAGAACAGATTTGCCAGCAATTGAAAAACTATTTTCACCAGACACAGCCTTGCAAAAGGTAGTTGAACTAAAAGCTAATTTATCTGATTTGCACAATCAAGGGCGCTCTGCAACTGCTTTAACTTTTGATACGGGTTTGAAATTAGTATATAAACCCAAAGACGTAGAAATGGAATTGGCTTATAACAAAATAATTTCCTGGTGTAACGAAAATGGCAGTCCTTTACCTTTAAAAACTTTTACCGTTTTATCTCAAGCCAAATATGGATGGGTGGAATTTGTATATCAAGATGATTGTCCCGACGAAGCCGCAGCAGAACGTTACTATCAAAGAGCGGGAATGATTCTAGCTATAATGCATTTGCTTTTAGCAACCGACTGTCACCACGAAAACTTAATTGCTAGTGGAGAACATCCAGTACTAATAGATTTAGAAACATTATTGACTCATCAGACAACAAAATCTCACGATTCAAACTCCGAAATTCCTCAATCTGCATTCGATATACTCGACAAACAATTAGAAAAATCTCTGATTCGGACAATGCTACTCCCTCAAAAGGGTTTAATCGCAAAAGATTCTGTTGAAATTGATTTGAGTGGATTCGGAGGAGTCGAAGAATATAAAAGTGCTATGCCGAAGCTACGGTATGTTAATACCGATGGCATGAATATTGCTTATGAAATTATTAGTATTGAAAGTCATGCTAATGTTCCCAAAGTCAATGGAGTAAATTTATCTCCTCTTTCTTATGTGGAAAGTTTGGTGACTGGCTTTGAGCAAATGTATCGCTTCCTTAAGAACCAAAAACAGGCTTTATTAAAACCAGGTAGCCCTTTAATGGAACTAGCCAATCAAAAGGTGCGCTATGTTTTTCGAGCAACTCACATTTACCATTCTATTATCCAAGATAGCTATTCTCCAGAATACTTAGATTCAGGGATAAAACGTAGTTTAGCCTTAGAAGTATTAGCCCGCGCTTTCGTTGTTAACGAAGCAATGTTAAATAGAATCAGCATTTTAAATGCAGAGCGTCAAGCTGCCGAAGATGGTGATATTCCTTTTTTTGCGGTAAATACCAGCGAATCTAATTTACCTTTACCAACCCAAGAAGTTGTAACGGATTTATTTATCCAACCAAGTTTTACAGCAGCTATCAATCAACTTGAAAATTTGAATCAAACTAATTTAGCTCAGCAAGTTGCTGTAATTCGAGGGACTTTTGCGGCTCGGTATACTAAAGAACCTGCACTATCTGCAAATTCTGTGGCTGTAAATTTCAAGGAAAATCTGAAAGAAGATGTCATAGCTCCCGATATTTTTGTAGAGCAAGCAATTACTTTAGCAAACGAACTGAAGCAGACAGCAACCTTTGGTGAAGACGGTAGCGTTGCTTGGTTGGGTTTAGGCTACAGAACTACAACCGAAGGTTTTCTTTTTCAGCCTTTAGGTTCAAATTTATACGATGGCAATTGCGGTATAGCTTTATTTTTGGCAGCTTTAGCAAAAATTACTCAAGACTCACAATGGAGCAATTTAGCATCCCATTCTCTACAACCTCTTTTACAAATACACAAAACAGAGTCATCAGAAAGACTAGCGAGATTTACCAGAAAGATGGGCATTGGTGGAGCAACGGGTTTAGCTTCAATTGCTTATACTTTAGTGCATACCAGTAAGTTGTTAGCAGACAACAATTTATTGACAACCGCTAAAAATATAGCTTTATTAATTACTCCAGAATCAATTGCCTCAGAAAAATATTTTGATATTACTAGAGGTGTCGCAGGAGCGATTTTAGGTCTTTTAGCGGTTTATAAAACTAACCCCGAAGATAAAAGACTATTAGATTTAGCTATTAACTGTGGCGAGCATTTGCTAAAACAGCAAATATCTATAAACGAGTACAAAACTTGGAAAACCTGGAATGGAATTGCTTTGACAGGCTTTTCCCAAGGTGCGGGCGGAATCGCTTATGCTTTATTAAATCTGTGTAAAATCACCGCACGAGAAGAATTTTTGCAAGCAGCTAAAGAAGCGATCGCTTATGAAAAAAGCTGTTTTTGTGAAGAAGCTGGTAACTGGCAAGATTTGCGTACAGAAAATAATCAGTATCAAGTTAGCTGGGCGCATGGTGCTGCCGGTATTGCCTTAGCGCGTATAAATAGCTTATCTATACTCAACACTCCAGAAATCATTGCAGAAATTAATACAGCTTTAGAAACTACCCAAAAATGCGGGATTTCGACTGTAGATAATCTAGCTTGGGGTAACTTTGGACGCATCGAAACTTTACTAGTTGCCGCTCAAGTTCTTAACCGTCCGGAATTATTACAAATAGCTCGCAACTCAAGTATAAAATTAGTCGAGCAAGCCCGAGAAAAAGGCGGTTTTAGGCTTTATTCTAATATACTAAGTCCAGTATTTAACCCAGCATTTTTACACGGTACCAGCGGTATTGGCTATCAATTATTACGTTTAGCATATCCAGAATTACCATCTATTTTGAGTTTTGAATTTTAATAAATAATAGGTAAGGCACTACCGTAAATTGCGGAATAGTGCCTTATCGTTCAAGCTAGCAAAATTAAAAATTAAAACATTTCTAATTAGATAGAACTAACGATTGCATTTCATTCAATTTGACAGGTGTATAGAAAAAATATTCATATTATTCTACCCCCTCTACCTTCTCTCCCCCCTCACTCAATCTACAACTAAAATATAAATATTCTCCATTAGAACAGCTTTAGGTAATTTTGATAAGAGATATACTCACTATTACCTTCTTTTTGAATCGGTGGAGTTAAATAATTCAGAAATAACTCTAAATCTTCAGTTAATATATTTTTTTCTGCTGCTATTTGAATAAGTTCAACAGCACAATCAGGTAAACAAAATATTTCCATCAAACTTGCTAACTTTAATATTTTTAACTTATTCCATTTGTTAGCGGATTCCTTTGTTTCTAATTCATTCACAGCATCTCGTAAGTATAGAGCCTGTGCCCATAAAACCTGTCCTTGCTTGGTATTTCCCAGCTGTGAAATCATCGGCAAAGGTAAAGCTTTTCTGGCATGTCGATATGTTGCCAAATCAAAAAGACGAAATCCCAAAGAATTTAAAAATAAATCGATGTGACTGAAAGTTGGCTGATTGCGAATAGATTCATGAAATAATACTTCTATACTTAATCCTAGGACGGATTCATTTAAACAACTAACCGCACCTTTTAAGACATCTAATTCACTTCCTTCAACATCCAACTTAATAAAATCAATTTCATCAATTTTATTATCAGCCACAAAAGAATCTAAATCTACAGTTTCTATATCCAGAGTTTTTACTACTTCCATCATCTCTAAATTATCATGGGGGAAGCGCTTCAGAAAATTTTTATTTCCTGGGTAAAAACCTGATGAACCTCCCCACTGACAAAATGAAAATGTCCGCTTTTCTCTTTTTTCACCTAAAGCTACTGCATAAAATTTACTGTTTCGATTTGGTTGCTGATTCAGGCGATCGCACTCTTCTTTGTCAGGCTCAAACCCAATTTTATAGACTTGTTCCCCATATGATTGCCAGTGATGTTCAAAACCTCCTCTTGCTCCTATATCCATAACTAAAAGAGGATTTTTGGAAAATGTTTTTTTATTAACTAAAAATTCAGTCATTGTCGGCTGGTAATTGATATGTTTCAGTGCCATAATTAGTATTTATTGGTAGGACTTTTATTTAGAGTTATATGATTTAACGGTCATTATTGTCATTACAAATCAAAACAAGACTTACTTTCAGCAAAATTTCGATATTTGTAATGACAATAAAGCAATAATTGCGTACTAACTTCTAGATATTAATTTACTAGATGGGGTACAGATATTTTTTTCAGGATGACGATATAAATCACCGTAAATGTTTAGATATTCAATTTATTCTGAGGTAAATTTACCCTTTCGCATACATTTAATTGCAGCATCAATTGCTTAGATTAAATAGCAAATATAAACTGTCTAACTTATAAAAATAGAGTTAGGCAATTTATTTATTGTGAAATTAAAGCCATGCTTTGCTCCTAAATATACAACCGCTTGACGGTCATTTTCTGCCTGCGTTGCTTGAGCTAGTTCTTCTTGAATTTGATTATCCTATCCAACTTTATCTAAAAATTGATTTACTGCTTAAATACTCATTATTTTCAACTCCAACTAATTTCTAACTAGTTATTTAATCCTTTTTATTTCCTTCTCCAAACTGTTGGAGAGAGGATGAGAGTATGTCTTGAGCTAAGTTTGTTATTAACTTATTAAGCCTTAGCTAAAAGCTTATACCATTTCTTTATAAAGATGCGCCTAATTTAGCCCCTGAAGAGGGGCTTCGTTTGTCTAGCCCCACTCTTCCAGAGTGAGGGCTTTTAGCGCAGCCTCATACAGAATTGGTATTACCATTTCGCTGTGGGCAATTTGGGAAATGTGGGTAGTGTGGGGATGTGAGGAAATATTACGGTAGTAATTGGTACTATCGTGGCTTTTGCACCACCAGCCACAGCTTCTAATTCTTCTTCATTCAATTCACCAGATTCAATAGCAGCTTTTTGACGTTTTTCAATTTCAGTCATTAGTTCATCGCCAGTGAACTCAAAGCCATGTTTTGCTCCTAAATCTACAACCGCTTGACGGTCATTTTCTGCCTGCATTGCTTGGGCTAATTCTTCTTGAATTTTGCTTTCTTGTGCAACTTTATCTAAGAATTTATTTACTGCTTCGATACTCATTGTTGTTACCTATTCTAATTTTTGTAATTAAAGATTTAGTCAATTCAATATCAAAATTTTACCCATTCTCTATTGAGTTTCTGTTGAGAAAAGAGAAATGGAATAAAGTTGTAATATTGTATTAAGTCAGATTTACTTGCCTACAATACTTACCACTTTACTTTTTTGGCTATTGTTACAACAACGGGGGCGGTAGCAGTAACAATCGGTACAATCGTCGTAAATGTAGGAGTTGCTCCACCAGCAACAGCTTCTAGTTCTTCTTCACTTAGTTCGCCGGAATCAGCAGCAGCTTTTTGGCGTTTTTCAATTTCATTCATCAGCTCGTCGCCAGTGAAGTTAAAACCATGCTTTGCTCCTAATTCCACAACCGCTTGACGGTCGTTTTCAGCCTGCATTGCTTGAACTAATTCTTCTTGAATATTGCTATCTTTAGCAACTTTTTCTAAGAATTGATTTACTGCTTCGATACTCATTTTTATTAACTCTAACTGATTATTTGATTCTGCAAACATCCCTCTCCAATACTTATGAAGAGGGGATGAGAGCGAGTTTCGGCTTGAATCTATAATTAAGTGACTAAGCCTTATCTAAAAACCTTACCACTTGGCTTTATTGATTGCTGCTATCGCTATAGGAGCAAGTGCGCCAATGAGTGGTATTATGGGAAACGCTCCACCAGCAACAGCTTCAAGTTCTTCTTCACTCAATTCACCAGACTCAGCAGCAGCTTTTTGACGTTTTTCAATTTCAGTGACTAGTTCGTCACCAGTGAACTCAAAGCCGTGTTTTGCTCCTAAATCTACAACCGCTTGACGGTCATTTTCTGCCTGCATTGCTTGAGCTAATTCTTCTTGAATTGTGCTGTCTTGTGCAACTTTATCTAAGAATTTATTTACTGCTTCAATACTCATTGTTGTTACCCTATGCGATTGCTGTCATTAAAGATTTTGTTTGAGTTGGCGCTTTTGTGTTACATCGAATTGATTGTATTTCGCCGAACTTCGTATCCTATACTATGTTCTTTTTTGGTGGCAATTAACAGTGTATTTACTTATTTTGTATATTGGCAAAAAAGTAAATATTTTCAGACTAACCATTCTACTTTTGGAGGGTTGATTATGTATTCAATGGTTAGACTTGAGGAATACCATGCCAATCAATTGAACATAGCCCTTTTCCCTTGAGTGCATATATGTTCTCAAGCTACCTACACTAATCAAATAAAGATGCCGAGGAGAGAACTCATCCTTAAAAGCTCAGAATTATAAGCAAAAAGCCAAGTTTAATAGCTTACCACTTAGCTTTAGCAATAACACCTCCAGTTATACCAGCAGTCATGGCAATTCCTCCTGCCACGAAAAAGGTTGTAGCTGGGGTAGCACCACCTGCAACAGCTTCGAGTTCTTCTTCACTCAGCTCACCCGCATCAGCAGCAGCCTGTTGGCGTTTTTCGATTTCCTGCATTAGCTCATCACCAGTGAAATCATAGCCTTTGTTATTAGCCAACTCTGTTACAGCTTGACGATCGTTTTCAGATTGCATCGCTTTTGCTAGTTCTTCTTGCAGTTGGGCATCTTCTGCAACTTTGGTCAAAAATTGATTGACTGCTTCTACACTCATGAATGATAACCTTTGTAAATGAACTAAATGCCAATATTGATTTTGCAAAAGTGAAGCTTTTTACTTTATATGCAGCCATATATTTGTAGTAGTGAATAGGCTGAACTATAAAGAATTAAGTTACCACTTTGCATAGCGTTTTATTACTGCTCCGCCAATTGCGCCACTTGCTCCCATAATAGTGACGACAAGCGCTCCTGCTGGGGTAGCACCACCTGCAACTGCTTCGAGTTCTTCTTCACTTAGTTCCCCAGAATCGATAATAGCCTGTTGACGGTTCTTAATTTCCTCCCAGAGTTCATCTGATGTGAACTGAAAGCCTTCTTGTGCAGCTAAATCGGTAACAGCTTGACGGTCATTTTCAGATTCAATCGCTTTCACCAATTTTTGTTGTAACTCTGGATCTTCTGAAACTTTTTCAAAAAATTGGTTAACTGTTTGGGTACTCATAATTACTATTAACTTTTCTGTGTACAAAGACGGTAATCAAATCCTGTCCGCTATTTCTACCACTTGATGAATAACAGCAGGATTACATATATCATCATACAAAGCTCTACACCACAAAGAGCAACAGTATATTTACTTAGGTTGTATCTATGTAAATCCCGCTGCTAAAATTTTATGTAAAGTAAAAAATAAGTAATTACCACAGTTGCCAATTATTGT
Organism: Rivularia sp. PCC 7116; assembly: GCF_000316665.1. Lineage (GTDB taxonomy): Bacteria > Cyanobacteriota > Cyanobacteriia > Cyanobacteriales > Nostocaceae > Rivularia. The sequence continues at coordinate 7,936,002 of NC_019678.1, forward strand.
TTTAATTTGAACAATTAGTATTGTTACGTAATTATCATTTCAAGAAATATAAAAACTATAAATTTGACACAGTAATTTTTTATTTACATTACTTCCGTACAATACCGGAAACAACAATTCTGTTAGTACATATACAGGAGTTTGAATGAACAATGCTATTTCTTTCAGTCAAGGCTCGCAGATTCGACCGTTTAACGTTAACGACAGAGTATGTCTGGCTATTCAACCCTTTATTCAGGAAGTACTCAATCGCTTTGTAGAATGCCAAAATTTAGGTGAGTCTATCAAAGCATCAGTAGAAAATCATCAGGAGATTGTTGAACAAGCCTTTGAGATAGATAACCATAAGATTGAAGAAAGCTTTACCTTAAAACAAGAATTTCTCTTTCCGGAAGAAAACCCTTTATTGTTCATATCCTATGATAATCCCAGCTTTCTACCTTTCCTAAATAAAAAAGGGGTGCAATCAATTAAAGATGAATCCATTTTGCCTGATATTCATCAATTACTTTATTCTATTGGTCAATCTAAATTCACTTATCAGCAAATTAAGCAGCAAATTAGCGAGCCAATGGTAGATTTGCTGGATAAATTGATTAAATCCAGCGTTGTTAAAGAAAAACCTGCTGTAGACATAGGAGTTCCTTTAAATACTCCCGGAGTATTTCGATTGCAGCACGCATCGGTATTGTATAGGACTAAAACAACAGGTATATTAGTTGACCCACATTTGCATTCCAACTATGGTATTCCAGGATTAAAATCTGATATTAATCGCGCTCAATTGGAAGGTTTAGTTGATGGTATTTTAATTTCTCATCCTCACTACGATCATTGGCACTATCCTACCTTGATGATGTTTGCGAAGGAAACGCCAATATTTGTGCCGAAAGTGCCTCGTGCTTCTATTATGTGCGAAGATATGGCAGGACGACTAAAAAGTTTAGGATTTACCAATGTGATTGCAGTTGATTGGTATTCCGAACCGATTAGAATCGGGGATATTAATATTAATGTTTTACCTTTTTATGGAGAACAAGCTTTAGTACCAGAATTTGATAAGCCCAAATATCCTGAATTAAGAAATTGGGGTAATACCTATTTAATTGATACTGAATTTTATAAGTCATGGCTGTTAATTGATGCTGGACAAGAACCCAATGGTTCCATGATAGAAGTAGCTGAATACGTGAAAAATAGTTTCGGTTCTATTGATTTGCTTATCAGTAATTTTCAGCCACTATCCTATAACTCTATTGGTACGAATTTATCTGGATGGGGAATTGATATTGTGGCAAATTTACTTAGCAATCCTCAAATATTTTCTGTTACGAACAAACCTGAAGGAGCCTATATTGCTTTGTTAGGACCAAAAGGTGTGGCAGAAGTTTGTAATATAGTCAATGCTTCTTATTGTTTTCCTTATGCAGATAGTTGGGCAGAAGCTGGAAAATCAGGAATGCACGATGAAGAATTAATTCCTCAAGTTCAAGCTGAATTACAAAAAATTGGCTGTTCTACTAAAGTTATTCCTTGGAAAATTGGCGATGGTTATGTAACTCGTAATGTTACGGAATGGAATCTAGAAGCTGGTAATTGGTATATGAATAATTGATTTATATTTAGTTACTAATTACCAATTCCCTCTTTTCACAAAAATTGTAAATATTCAAAGGAAAATGATATCTTCAATTCAAACACAAAAAAAATGTTATTCACAGCGAAAAGATGCCTTTTCTAATGAATATTTAGAATTTTTAAAGAAAGATATTCTTAATAGTCCTTATTTAGCAGCCAGTCAACTAAGTGACGGATTTGTGGAAACTCAAGGTTTTTCTGTTGTATTTAAACGCTCAACAATAGCTGAAGTGGAAAAAAAACTTCCATATTTTAAACCTTATTTAGATACAGCTTTAAAATCTAGCTGTAATGCGTTTTATTTAAATCCTCTGATTTTGAATAGCGATACTTACGTAGAACCTCATGTAGATTGCAGTATATCTGAGTATGGCATGGAAATGGTGATGCCAAATTTAGTTAGCGTACTGTATGTTCAAGTTCCCTCGGATTTAAAAGGAGGTGAATTAGTATTACAGCAAAGCGAAGAACAGGTATGGCAAATTACCCCTCAAATCAATACATTACTTTATTTTCTGGGTTGGATAACGCATTCTGTAAATCGAGTCGAGAGTTCTCATAAACGGATAAGTTTAATTTGCGAGCAATATAATTTAAGCGAATCTCGATTAAATAAAATACCTGATTTTGAAATCAAGTCTGGAAAAGACAGTGGAAAATAAAAATTAGCTTTGAACAATTTTAAATAAAATGCGAAATAATTATGATAGTAACTAATTCTCTGACAGATTATTTAAGTTTATTAAACTCTTTTGTGCCAAGGGAGTTAATTGCAGAGTCAGAATGGAGAAAATTCAATCACATAGGAAATATTTTACCAAGTGCGCTGACGACTTTTTTCGGATTTGAATCTCGTTTGGGAATTCCAGAAGCACATGGTGATTTTCTCATTTGTGCTGATGCTCACGAAGCAGGGCGTAGGGTATTAGCTGCTAATAGTTATGATATTGATTTACCTACTGAATTATTGCACCATCCTGTATGGATGAATATCCGCAAATTTAGTACTAATTGGGAAAGTGAGGCATCACCTCTTTACGACAAAATTACCAATGTCTGGCTAGAATTTGATGTTGGAAATGAAACAAAAGATTTACCAGTTCCGAGTTGCTTTTTTGGACCAAAAAACCTTTATAATACACCTGCTGTAGATTCAGAACATCCATATAAATGGATATGGGAAAATGCTTTACCGCTGTTGTTAGGAAGAAGCTTTCCAAAATCCGTCGAAAACAATATTGTAAAATGTTTTGCGGCATTACCAGAAAATGCTTATGTTTTCCAAGTTGGGTTAATGTTGGCAAGAGAATGGGATGGTGTCAGGCTTTGTATTCGTAATATTTCACCTGAGAAAATTATCGATTATTTAAAGAGTTTAGATTGGCAAGGAGATTTGAATAATTTACAACTACAGTTAAATAATATTTCGCCATTAGTTGACCGTATTGATTTAGATATTGATGTTACCGAAGGTCTCGGTGATAAAATTGGTTTAGAATGTTATTTAAACAAACAGCCACAATTTGAAAAACGCTGGAGTTTGTTTTTAGATAATTTATTATTAAAAGGATTGTGTTTTCCTAAAAAGCAACAAGCTTTATTGACATATCCAGGATATATTCAAGAAAAAATGAATCCTTCTTTATGGCCTTTAAGTTTACGAAAAATTTCTAAAATATTAGGTGATAGTTATGAATGGGTCATATTTAAAGGCATTCATCACATTAAACTGAATTACTGCGATGCAGAAATCAAGGAAGCTAAAGCTTATTTATACGTTAGTCGAAGTTTGATTAGAGGTTGATGAATATTAAATATATCAATCATGTCAAAAAAATAGGTAATTTAATAGTTATTATCAGAATATTATGTTAGTTTCGGAAATCTTACGATTTTTACCAGATTCTTTAGAATGGATGGTTTTATTTGATTTACCAGCTATTCAAAAGTTGACAAATCTATCCACCATTAAGGCAATGTATCACCTTCCGGAGGATATAGATTTAGAGCCTCATAGTCATATTGTTTTGACTAGCGCCGGACGTTTTTTAGCTTTTCAAAATCAGCTAAAATTAGTAGAGGCTATTTCTCAAGAAGAGTTATCGGTTGAACTTACATCTTCTTTAGCCAATCGCTTTCAAAATCGTTTGAAATTAGTCCCGGTAGATGAATCACACTGCTTAGGTTTGGGAGAACAACCTCCTTTTTCACCAGTTATATTGCATCTCAGACTTGAAAATGATTTGGGTAGAGCGACAGCAATTTTTGAACGCGAACCTTCTTTTGAACATTATGAATTGTTGCGAGCTGTAGGTGTGAAATTTACGGGAGGTGAATTAAAAGACGATTATTATTTAGCGCGTTTTCAAAATCGTTTGCCCGTACATATTCACGCTGGGATTCTATCTCATTTTAGCCGCACTGCACACTGCAATATATTTTTCTTCCAGCATGGAAATATTGATAATGCTTTAGAAGATGGTTTATTGAAAGCTTCTCAAGTCAGGATAAATTGGACAAAGCAGCAATGCTTGCAAAGTTTAACGCAATTAGCAACTATTTCCTGCGAAAAAACTCTGAGTATGACTTGTCAACCACCTGCACCCCAAAAACCCTTTGCTTATGGTGATTTAGTGCCTTTAGGATTTGTTCTCAAGGCACTAAATGAGGTGGATACAAAAGAAAATTCAGAACTTGATACTGCTAAACAAAAATTGCAGCAATTCTTATTAAATCAGCAACAAGATCAGCTATGGGCATTTCATACACAGCGATTGATTACCGCTACAGATTCATCATTGGTGCTATTAGGATTGGATAAACCCGAATCTGTAGAAGCTCTGGAGAGATTTTCTGATGGTGAGGGAGGATATTATCCCCAACTGTGGTCAAAATATCAAGAACCGGGTAAAATGCTGCTGGATGAAAGTTGCAGTCATTGGTGTCAACCTGATTATGCAACTACCTGCTTAGTTCGATGGCTGCGGAATTCGGCAGGTTTGGAAACTAAAACCGATTTGGAATATTTAGCTGATGGCTTCTCTCAACGTGCGGGTTTATATTTTGCCAACCCTTACTTAGTAGACTGGATGCTTGCAGAAGCAATTCGCGAAGATAAAAATGCTGCCACTTTACGAGAGAGATTGCTTGTAGAGATAATCGCAAGTATGAATGAGGATTTCTCTTTCGGTAAATACGATGTGGCATTATCTACCGCACTAGGTATTTTAACTTTGGCAGCTTTAGGAGTTAGCGATCGCACTATTTGCGCTGCTCAATTAAGATTGTTGGAATTAATCGGTGAGAAGTCGTCTATTTCGATTCCTTTCTATTCTACTTTATGTCATGATTCAGAACTAAATTCCCAGGAAAAATTGGCATTACAGTTAAACGAAACGTTTACTAGAAGTAAGGATGGACAAAAACAAATTCGTAGCATAAACGGACAACTTCACAGTATTTCTCTTTATCTCGATACCCATGAGATGATTACTACAGCAATATGTGCTTTAGCTTTAGATCGAAATAGCGATTTAAATAAATGGCAGGTTAATAGAAATTCAAGCAATAGTAATTATAGTAATTCTTGCCATCCTCGCTATCAGTGTAAAACTCATTCGCAGTATATAGCAAAGTTTGCTTTGCCACCTTATCTAAAAAAATGTGCTGTAAGTCTATAGATTTGAGGTGAAATTAATATTGCTGGGACAAAATTATCTATAGATAAGGAACAGTTTGAAGGAAAAATTATGCATAACCATAGTGATAATTTTGTTTATCGTAATTTTCCTTTATTTTACTAATGATGTATAGAGAAAATAAAAAAAATGCAAATTCATATGATTGGACATGCATCCATTTTTGTAAAAACTCAGGATGCTAAAATTTTGATGGACCCAGTTTTATGGGACCCTTTTTGCGAAGGATTAAATGAAACTTGTCCTAAACGAGAATTAATTCCGGAAAAACTACCTGAATTTGATTTTCTGGTTATTTCTCATCAACATTTAGACCATTTCGATCTGCGTTCCCTTGCTTATCTTCCTAAAAACATTGATGTTTTAGTTCCTAAAGACGCTCTTATTATCGATAGCTTGCGTCAACTGGGTTATTCTAATATCTACCCATTAAAAGAATTTCAAAAAGTCAGAATCGGTTCTACTACATTGATGACTACTCGTTCCGAAGTCAGAGTACCAGAATTTGGCATGGTATTCGCTGATGATTCGGGGGTATTTTGGAATACTGTAGATACATATTTTGCTCCTCCAACAATTCAAGCCGTGAAGGCAATTTATCCCCAAATAGACTTTTTATTAGCTACTTGGCATATTAGCTTAGAAAATAAGTATCAGCAGAATAAAAATACTGAGTTTCCGTTTGAATTATACGGACAATTAATGAATTTGATTCAATTAGTTGAACCACAAGCTATTGCTCCCGGCGCGCAAGGTTGGAAATATATTAACGAAGCAGCATGGCAAAATCAAATAGTTTTCCCGCTCACAAGAGAGCGTTTTTGCCACGATATCAAACAAGTTTTACCCGATATAAATAATAATATTTTTGTTTTAGACCCCGGTGATATCCTAACATTAGAACGAGGAGATTATAATTTAGAATCAGCAGGGTGCGATTATGTCAAAACAATTGTTGATGATAGAGAATGTTTGGAATTTGCACCAGTAAAAGTAGGGGCGAATTTAATCGATCCTAATTCAGATAGACATGATATTGACTTGATGCAACAGACAATACATCAAGCTTTACGGGTAGATTTATGCGATTTTATTAAAGAATATCAGCATAATCTATTTTTGAATAACCAACGCTGGCAGGTTATTTATCAATTAGAAATTACCTATCCGGAAATCACCGAGACATACCATATTGATTTCTCGAATTCAAAAATTAAAATAAAAGAAGGGCGCAATCCTTTAGCTAATTTATTTACCTATATTACCGCATCTAGTTTGTACAATTTGATTAATAAAAAAATAGATTGGGATTATCTTTACTGTAGTGGGGAATATCGTAATTTTCATAAAGTCTATTCTCTAGCTAAGTTAGGTATTTTAACTCCAGCAGAAGATACCTTATTAGATCCAATTTCCATAAAATACTCTTCTGAATATGTCGCCGGAGAACATATAAAAACAGAACTATCAAAAATTATGGAAACTCACGATATATCTATACCCAATAATTCAAACATAGAAGAAAAATCTAGTACCATGTTGAATTTAGGTAATATATTAATAAAAATGAAAAAAAATCAAAAAGAGTCAACTATATCTTAATTTATCTACTTTCCGTGAGTTTTGTTTAGCTAATACATATTTTATCTTGCTGTATTCTACTTATAGCTTGATGAATCTTAGCTGCAATATCGTCTGAAGCTAATTCTTCCAATGTTAGCTGGCAAAGAGCAGCTAACATTATTGCACCATCTATTTTATTAACTTGCTCTGTTTCAAAACTTTTCAGATTTCGCGATGCATTGTAAACGAGTTTTTGTAATATCTCAAAACTTGTTTCAGATAAATTATTACGATAATTCTCTAATCTGCCACCTTGACGATAGTTGGGGAATGATTCCAAACCCATAAAATTCAAAAACCAATCATCTCGATAGTTACCAGCCGCCGAAACAATTCCTCGATAGTCAGCAATGAATTCATCTAACAAATTATTTCGCATCGAACCAAATAAACGTTTAGTCAGATAATGGGTACATTCATGTTCCAAACGAATAGTTAATGAAAGATTTTGCCATTCCGTTGCGGATAAACCTAGCTTTTCTGCTGAAACATTACTGTAACAGCTTTGGCTTAATATAATAAATCTATCTTGATAAAGCTGTTTGCGAGGAATGAGCTGACGAAACTCAATATTCCAATCAGTTTCTGTACTATTGGGGTTATTCGCTTGCCATTCTTGCCGATATTGATGAATTCTATCCCAATTATTAAAGCCACCTACCATACAAGCTCCCATCGAAGCAGGGATATCTTTGGGTTCGTTACGCATTGTTAATGCTTGCACTAAAGAGACGAAATCCAAACGGTTATCTGTAATGATTACAGGTATCTCTCCAGCTATACTCGGGTGTATTCTTAGCTGTAATTTTTCTGGTGCCCGCAATAACAAACCAGGATTTTTATCAATGCAATCAGCCACTATACCTTTACGAGTTGCAGCTTGATAAGCAGATGTTTGAGAGATTCCTGGCGATATCGGGAAACGCAACTGCACGAGCTTTTCTTTTAAAGTTTGAAAAACACCTTTACTTGTTGCTTCCGAGGCATAACTTTTCCAAGTATTGACATGAGCTTCGGATGCAAGTGGAAAATTAATTGCTTTAGACAAACAAGAATAATCAAAAACATTTTTGTTATAAGCTAATAGTTCTGCAACTTCTACACTATTAGCTCCATAACTGACAAGTATGTTAGCTCTTAAGTCTTGTAATTCCATACATTTATATTAGTAAAAAAAATAATAATTTTGAGTATTTTCAAGCTAGTTGAGACTATACTTTAAGCAGGTGTAGCTTGCCCTTCCGAACGAATTAAATTAGCATAATAACCTTCCATTGCCCATAATTCTTCATGAGTTCCACGCTGTACTATCTTGCCTTTATCCATAACAATAATTTCATCACAATCTCTAATAGTGCTTAAACGGTGAGCAACAATAATACAAGTACATCCCCGGCGGCGGATATTTTGGTCAATAATTTTTTCGGATTCACTATCTAAAGCGCTAGTAGCTTCATCCATGACTAAAATGGAAGGGTTGTTTACCAATGCACGAGCAATTTCTAACCTTTGTCTTTGTCCCCCACTTAAATTTGCTGCTCCTTCCATCAATTCACCATTATAAGCACCCGGTAATGCCATTACAACATCATTAATAGCGGCATCTAAACAAGCTTTAACTAACTGTCCATCAGGAATTGTTGCATCCCATAAAGTTAAATTTTCTCTTACCGTTCCTCCAAAAAGTAAAATATCTTGCTCAATATATGCCAATGAATTAGTAATAATTGAAAGAGGAATAGACGAACGGAGTTCTCCATCAAAAAGAATTTCTCCTTCCCAAGGCTGATAAAGACCTGTAATAATTTTTGCAACCGTGGATTTACCAGAACCACTACCACCAACTAAAGCAACTCTTTGTCCCGGTCTTAAACTTAAGTTAAAATCTTCAATTAAAGCTGCTTCTACACGACTATAGCCAAAAGATATATTTTTTAATTCTACTTGACCTTTGAGGCGATATGTAGTTTGCGGTCTCAGTTGTCTTGGTTCTGATGAAGTAACATTCTGTAATTGAGAATCTATTGGATTATCTAAAACGTCGTCAAGACGGTTAATATCTCCTTCTAATTCCTGCAAATCTCCTGCAAAAGAAACTAAAGTATTTACTGGTTCTTGGAAACTATCCATCAAGCTTTGAAATGCCACTAGCATCCCAATACTAATATAACCATCCATTACTCTAAAACCTCCAATAACTAATATCAACATTGAAGTTAAAGAAGTTAATAATGGAGGTAAAATTCCTAAAGTTTGATTGGAAACTGCTAACTCTTGTTGTGAATTAATACCCTTAGCATAGTAACCAGCCCATCGAGCAAAGAAATCTGATTCTAATGCTCCTGCTTTAATAGTTTCCATGCCTTGCAATCCGGCAATTTCTGTACCTGCTACTTTACCCAAATCTTGAGCTAATTTCATATTCGCGTCTACGCGCTGACGAGATACCAATTGCAAAGTAAAAATATTAACAGCAGCAAAAAATATGCCGATTAAAGTTAAAATCCAGTCATAAGAAAACATAACAATGGCATAAAAAACTAGCATGACTGTATCGATAGCAGTACTTGCTAATCTCCCAGAAAGAACATCCGCTACTTTCTCATTTAAACTAACTCTATTGCTAATTTCACCTGCAAATCGTTGAGCATAGAAACTTGATGGCAATCTTAAAATATGCCAAAAGAAACGACTCGTCATACCTACAGATAATTTAATTTTTAGCTGACGCAAATAGCGTTTTTGTAAAAAAGTTAAAGCAACCTGAAGAATCCCTGCAAGTCCCATAGCAATCAGTAACGGTCGTAACCAATCCGACCTTTGTTCTATGATGATACTGTCTACAAAAATTTGATTGAAAACAGGTATTGCTAATCCAGGAATTACAAGTAAAAATCCGGCAATTACACAGTATATAAGTGCAGCAACTGAACTTTTTAATCTATCAATTAGAGAAAATACTAAATTTGGCTTTCGTCCTCCTTTTTTAAATTCTTCACCTGGTTCAAAAACTAAAACTACGCCAGTATAAGCCTCATCAAATTCTTGTAAAGATACATTTCGGGGACCTGTTGCTGGATCGTTTAAGTAAACTCGTTTGTTAACAAAACCTTCTACTACTAAAAAATGGTTAAAGTTCCAAAAAACAATGTATGGTGGCTTAATCTCTAATAAGCTATCAAGTTCTCTTTTATAACCTTTAGCTTTCATCCCATATCGTCTGGCAGCTTTAAGAACATTAGAAGCTTTACTACCATCGCGGGATACCCCACACTCTTGTCGTAATTCCGGCAATGGCACAATGCGACGATAATAACCGAGGATTATTCCTAAAGCTGCCGCACCACATTCTACCGCTTCCATTTGTAGCAATGTAGGAGTTTTGAATCGCTTTTTTGCAAGATTTGGTTTGGCTTCAGTTTTGGTCATAGAATTTGAGATTTGTGTTGGGAAAATTATTTGTCAAAAAAAGCTAAATTAATGCAGAGTTTTTGTAGAAAATTATTGGCAGAAGTCCTAGATAACAGATTTTTTATAAAACTTTGATATTTACAGTAATTATTTCAAACCAGTCCAATCTCTTAATATTGGTAATACAAAAGTTATTGGTGCCCGTTGTTCAATTTTGACACGAGTATTAGTAGTAGTTCCTTGTGAAATTGTTAATTTCGGTCCTTTAGAAGATGACCAACGATAACCGCTAAAAGTTGAATCATCAGTTTGCAACTCTGCTAAAATAGCAATTCTTGGTTCACCAGCAGTCAACTTATTTACTAATTCTTGATTTCCTAATTCTAAGGCTGCTCCTTGTGGAGTAATTGGAAAAGGAGAAACTGAAACAATTTTACCGATGATACCTCCAAATCTTTCTCTTTTGACCATATCAGGAGTAACTTGAATTTCCATTCCTGGCTGTATTTTTTTTCCATCTTTTACAGGAAAATAAGTCACAGCGAGCATTTTTCCCGTCGCACCATTATTATTAATGCTAGCAATAGTAGTTCCCGGATTAATAACTTGTCCGGCAGTCGCAGTTATTTCTAAAATACATCCAGAACGTGCGCTCACAATTGTACTGTTGTCGGCAACTTTTTGTTCTAATTGAGCAATTGCTCGCTCAACTTCCTTTATTTGATTGAGTTTACTATTTCTTGTTTCCAAATTTTCTTGATCTAAACGTTTGGTTTTAGTTTCAATTTGTTGTAACTGAGTTTCCAGTTGAGAAATAGTATTTAAGTTGTTAAGATATCTCTGTTCTATTTGTGTTTGTTTAACTTTTAATCCTTTAAGTTGAACTTGAATTTCGCTAATGCTATTGAGGTTAGATAAATACTGCTGTTGCGATTGAGTTTCTCTCAAGTCTAGCTGTTTTAATTCTGCTTGTAAAACCGCAACTTGCTGTTGCGCTTCACGGAATTGCTGTTCTACTTGTAATACTGTATCGGCTGCAATCGCTCCCTCTTTTAACAACTGTCGTCGTTTTGTCAATCTTTCTTGCTGTATAGGAATTAAAGCTCGTGCATCCTCTAATCGTTTTTGTAGGCTAATTCGCTGCTGTTTAATCGCATTAGATGACTTAGTTTTCAGAGATGGTGTCACAGCTTCTTGTCTTTGCAATCGCTGTTGTAAACTTTGACGTTGTTGAGAAATAGATACTAAATCTTGATTTTTAAGTATCGGTGAAAGTTCTCGCGCTACTTTCAAACGTTGTAGTAAACTATCTCTTTCTGAAACTAATACTTCTTTTTCTAATTTAGTACGTTGACGTTGTAGCGCGAAGCTATCGGTTTGTTGCGTTAACAATTGCGCTCGTTTGGTGCGTTGTTGTTCTAGTTGTTGCTTTAGTTCTTTGGGATCGATTGTTGCTAAGATTTGACCTTTCTCGACACATTCACCATTACGTATGTCAACTGATGTTAATTGTCCTGCAATCTGAGATTGAAGCTGTACTACTTGTCTTGGATTAATCAGGACTCCGGGAGCGTTTTCTGTAATCGGAATGCGTCCAAAAACACTCCAAACCAAAGCCGAAAACACAAAAACACCTAAAGTACCTAGCGGTAGCCAATCTCTAGGATTTACTACCTGCATTAGTTGATCCAAACGTTCTGGAGAAGATAGTCTCTCTAAAGATTCCTTTCTAAATAGTTTTTCATGTTCCATGGAACAAATACCTATGTAAAGATACTGACTTATTATGTAGTTTTTAATCTGAATATATTATTCCCGTTTGAGCAATAAAAATTACAATAGGTATTTGAATTTGAAGCTGTTTTATTTTCTTACATAAAATAAAAAATCCTCTACGGATAACTGATCGTTAACAGCTTATGTTCAGCTCGTAAAAAGAGCCATTTTGAATTTAAACCTTAATAACTGAGAGTTTGAGATTAACTTTGGGAATATTAGATATAGGAGGTAGTGCGATTGAAGCAATACCTGCTAACCATCAAACTACAAACACAAACGGGCAAATAATATTAATTTAGAAGAGCTTTGCCAATGACTTGGATTAAAAAAAAATTATATCTGGCTGCAATTCCCCTATCGATTGGGATATCTATAGCTGCGGCTGTTTCAGTAAGAGCGAATGCTCCGAATGTATTTGCAGCTACGCCAAAGAATCGTACATTAATTAGCCAGAGCTTTACCCCACCAAATCGAGAAGGAAAAAGTCCTGTGACTGCTGGAGCGGCAACTCGCGGTGGTTGTGACACAAAACAGAACCTTGTAACTCCTTTAATGCCTAAAGAGAAATTAGGATTAACTTTTGACGAAAGACCTACATTTTACTGGCATACATCTAAATCCAATGCCGAAACAGCTGAATTTTTGTTATTGGATGACAATGATGATTTAGTTTACGAGGCTAATGTAAATCTTCCCAAAAAACCAGGAATATTTGCATTTACCCTTCCTCCGGAAGCTCCGGGTTTAAAGACTAATAAGCAGTATCACTGGTATCTTTCGGTTAACTGTAGCTCTGAAGAAACAGATGATATTGTAACAGTTGAAGGTTGGGTTGAAAGAACTAAACCTAATTTAGCTACCTGGATAAAGTTAAATAAATCAACACCAAAATATCGTTCTAAAATTTATGCAGATGCTAGTATTTGGCACGAAGCTATTACTAATGTAGCTCAACAACGCTGTATTGCTCCTTATGATTCTACTATGGTGCTTTATTGGAATCAATTATTAACTTCAGTCGGTTTAAAAGAGCTAGTTTCAGAATCTATAACCAATGTATGCGAAGTTAAAAATGATGATAATAAATAAAAAAATCTAATCATTTTTTCATCGCCTTCATTTTACAATAAAATACTTTAAATACTAGTTTCTATAATTGCTCTCTCGACTTTTAAGTCGAGAGAGTTCTAAATCAATATTTCAAAAAGTGATTTGAAACGATATAAATTCCTATTTTTAAGATAATATTTACGACATTTTAATTCTAAGCAATATACTAAATTATTGAAATACAGAAAAACTATAAAACTAATCTAATGCCAAGCATTAATAAATACTGATGACAAAACTACTATTTTTAGGTTCTGGTTGTGCTTTCACTGTTGGTACGGATAACTATCAATCAAATATGCTTTTGATTACCGATACTGGAAAAAAATTCTTAATTGATTGTGGTTCAGATATCAGATATTCTTTGTATCGGCAAGGCTTTTCCTATCTTGATATTACCGATATTTATATTAGTCATATTCATGCAGATCATGTTGGTGGGCTTGAATATATTGGTTTCAGTTCTAAATTCGATCCACGATGCCAAAAGCCAAGGCTGTATACAGATAAAGAAATAATGCATAACCTCTGGAATAACTCACTATCTGGGGGAATGAAATATATAGAAAATGAAATAGTTACCTTGGAAGATTTTTTTAAGCCTATAGAAATAGATGAAGATAAAGCTTTTTACTGGGAAAACATAAAATTTAACTCAATTAAAGTCATTCATGTAAATTCTGCTTCTGTTGTAACACCTAGCTACGGTTTATTCTTTGAAATCAATGGGATAAAAGTATTCCTAACAACAGATACACAAATGCACTGGAATTCTTTGGGAAAACTTTACCAACAAGCAGATATTATTTTTCAAGATTGCGAAACTGCAAAATTTCCTAGCGGAGTTCATGCCCATTACCAAGAATTATTAGATTTACCATTATCTATAAAAAATAAAATGTGGCTTTATCACTATCAACCAGGTAAACTGCCGGATGCCAAAAAGGATGGTTTTTGTGGCTTTGTACAAAGAGGGCAAGAATTCGATTTCTCATCATCAATATTCGCAGAAAATAACTTTACAGCGATTAATTCAACTTTTGTTTAGCTGCAATTAACTGATACGTATAGCAAAAACTAGCCGCAATTAATAAATAATATTACAACTTTAATTCATCAATACTGATAGCATCTACCAAAATATTTGTAGTTTTCATGAGATATTACTATTTGAAATTAAAAAAGATTTTAACAAATAAAATTATATTTATTTGGATTAGAGGATTATTAGCTTTTTTAGTTACTATTACCATATTTAATAAAAGTTTTTATTCAAATTCATTTTTATCGAGTGCGGTTGCATCTACCCCGAAATATAGTTATCCACTCAAATACGCTAAATACGATCAAATATTGCCAGCATCAAACAATGTTGCTGATTCCCCAGACTTATTAACGCAAGCCGGTAAACAATATTATCAAAACCAGCAATTTAATCAGGCAATTGCAAAATGGCAGCAGGCACGTGAAATACTGATTTCCAAAGGTGATAATATAAATGAAGCGATAGTACTCGGTAACTTAGCACAAGCATACCAAAAATTGGGGAAAATCACCGCAGCAAAAAAGGCGATCGCTAAAAGTATTGAGATTTTATCTTCCTCTCAAAAACACCATCAAAACCTCTTAGCTAATACTTTTAATATTCAAGGAAGTTTGCTGTTATCGGAAGGTAAATCTGAAGATGCATTAGTTGTTTGGCAGCGTGCAAAAAATATATACGAAACAGTTGGAGATAAAAACGGACTAACTCGCTGTTTGCTCAATCAAACTCAAGCTTACACTCAATTAGGAATGCATACTCGGGCGCTAAATACTTTAGAAGAAGTTAATCAAAACCTAAAACTGCAACCCGATTCTGCTTTGAAAATTGTCAGTTTGCTCCAGAAAGGAGATGCTTTGAGACTGACAGGAAACCTTAAAGATTCCCAAAAAGCACTACAGCAAAGTTTGGCTATTGCTCAAAAACTTAATTCCGATACCAATATAGACAAAATTCTTTTGGCTTTGGGTAACACCTCTCGTTTTGAAAAAAAAACTGAAGAGGCTTTGAAATATTACCAGCAAGCCATCGATAAATCAAAATCCCCTGGGATAAAACTTCAAGCACGGTTGAATAAATTACGGCTTTTAATAGATACTCAAAAATTATCAAAAGCTAGAGCATTAGCAACGCAAATACAGCCTCAATTGGCAAGCATACCACCTAGTAGAACATCGGTATATGCATTAGTTAACTATGTGCAAAGTATTGAGCATTTAGAAGGTAACAAAATATTCAACAATCAAAAAGCTGCAAATAAGATAGCGGCAAAAGTTGCTAAAGCGGCTCGGCAAGCCGAAATTTTAGGAGACGATAGAGCGCAGTCTTATGCACTTGGTTACTTAGGACATATTTACGAACAGACTCAGCAGTTAAAACCAGCAAAAACATTAACCCAAAAAGCATTAATTCTGGCACAAACAAGTAATGCTCCCGACATTACTTATCGCTGGCAATGGCAATTAGGAAGATTACTAAAAAAGCAAAGTAACTTTGTAGAAGCAATTTCGGCATATGACGGTGCTGTTGCAACTCTTGATTCAATCCGCAATGAATTGGTTGCCAGCAATCTCGATATTCAGTTTTCGTTTCGTGAAAGCGTTGAACCCGTTTATCGAGAATTTGTAAGTTTATTGTTAACTCCAGAAATGGGAGAGACAAGTCAAGAAAAGCTTAAAAAAGCACGTCAGGTAATTGAATCTCTACAAATCGCAGAACTAGATAACTTCTTTCACGAGCCTTGTTTGAAAGCAAATCCGACTCAAGTCGATAGAATTGATACCCAAGCGGCAGTTATTTATCCAATTATTTTAGAAAACCGTCTGGAAACAATTGTTTCTTTACCAAAGCAACCTTTACGACACTATACTACAGCTATTTCCGAAAACGAACTAGAAAAAATGGTGCAGAAAATGCGCCGAGCTATCAGACGTAATTTCCTTAAAAAACAACACTTTGCTATCTGTCAGGAAATCTATAATCTACTTGTTAAACCATTAGAAACAGATTTAGCAGCTTCGGAGATTAAAACTTTAACATTTGTTCTAGATGGTTCCTTGAAAAATGTGCCATTAGCCGCTTTACATGATGGAAAGCAATATTTAATAGAAAAATACAATCTTGCTTTAGCTCCAGGAATGCAGTTGCTAGATCCTCAACCTTTAGCGAGTCAAAAAATGCAAGTTTTAATTGGAGCTTTAAGCGAAGGAAGACAAGGTTTTGTACCCTTACCTGGTGTTAAAAATGAAGTCGAAAAGATTAATACTGAAATTTCAACTCAAGTACTTCTCAATCAAAAGTTTACTAGCAAAGCTTTACAAAAACAAATTAGTCAAACTCCTTTTCCTATCATACATTTAGCAACTCACGGCGAATTTAGTTCTGAAGCTGAAGACACATTTGTTCTGACTTGGGATAACCGTTTAAATGTAAAAGAGTTAGGCAATATTCTTCAAAGTAGAGAACAGAGTACTACTAATCCCATCGAATTATTAGTTCTTAGTGCTTGTAAAACAGCTAGCGGTGACAAACGCGCTCCTTTGGGCTTAGCTGGTGTAGCCGTGCGCTCTGGGGCACGCAGCACCATAGCCAGTTTATGGGCAGTGGATGATGAAGCAACTTCTCAGATGATGGTAGATTTTTACGAACAAATAAATCAGCCTGGAGTCACTAAGGCAGAAGCTTTACGTAAGGCTCAAATCAAAACTTTGCAACAATCTAAGTTTAGACACCCCTATTACTGGGCAGCTTTTGTTTTAGTTGGTAATTGGCTGTAATAATTGGTAATTGGTAATTGGTATTACTCTTTCAACGTTTGCTATTAACAGTATTTTTATTTCGGCTAATTAGTATGGTTATTGGTAATCGCTTAATAATCATGCAGAAACAAGAAACTTTAGCTCAATTAATTTGTCGTACTGTATTAGAGTTTGAACAGCGCCAAGCAAAAGTAGCACAAGATAAACTTCGAGAGTATACATCAGAATCGGCTATTATTGATACATCTAACCAAACTATATCTAAACAAAAATCAGCATAATTTATAGTTTTATTAGTAACTTGTAGAATCAAGATTGTAATTTTAAATTCAATATATAGTTATTGTTTAATACGTACAGAAAATGTGATAATTCAGAAACCCGGTTTTTTTCAAAAAGCTGGGTTTTTACTATATATATAAATCCGCTTCGAGTATTGAACAAATCCAATTACCCATTACCAATTACCAATTACCAATTTTCGACTTGATAGTCAGCACATTAGAGAACGCATGTGCCACAAGTCTTTTCCAGGCCAGAAGGTTGCACCTTTACCGTAATCGCTGCTAGCACATAACTCTTCGATTTCAGCTTTAAACTCATTGTTAGAGTTGTGAACTAAAACGTGAACGGGTTCAGCACCTAGTTCCATCAAGAAGCTGGTCATACCGTATACTAAATCGGGGTCGCCGTAGATAGCAAAGCGCTTACCGTGTAACCAAGCGTGAGAGTCAGTCATAGCGTCAACTGCACGTCCGCGCTCTTCTTCTAACTCTTGAGGAATGGGCTTACCAGTTAATTCACTGAGCTTCATTAAGAACTCATCAGTTCCGCGAATACCCCAAGGGCGAACAACTGATGTGGGTTGCTTCCACTCTTTCTCCATATATTCGCGAGTCTTAGGAGTAGAATGTGCTTGCAAGCAAAGTGTAGCTTCAGCGTTGCAAGAATCAGCAGCATCTTCCAATTTTGTACCCTTGGGATACATGTTGAATTTACCATCGTTAGGTGCATCAACGTAATCGGAGTTGTCAGCTAATAAGGTATAGTCAATACCCATTAACTTAGCAATACGCTTAACTTCGCGTAAGTTGCCAACATAGGTATCAAAACCAGGGATGATATTGATTTTACCGTTGGTTTTATCTTTCTTCTTACCTTGAGTAAGGTTTAAAAGAATACCCTTCATCATATTATCGTAGCCGGTAATATGAGAACCTACGAAGCTAGGGGTGTGAGCGAAAGGTACGGGTAAATCTTCAGGAATGCCACCTTCATTTTTAGCATTACCGATAAATGAACCCAAGTCATCACCGATTACCTCAGCCATACAGGTTGTGGAAACGGCAATCATTTTAGGACTGTATAGCTTGTAAGCATTAGTCAAGCCATCAATCATATTCTTCAAACCACCGAATACCGCAGCATCTTCAGTCATTGAAGAAGAAACAGCAGAGAAAGGCTCTTTAAAGTGGCGGGTTAAGTGGGTACGGAAGTAAGCAACGCATCCCTGAGAACCTTGCACGAAGGGAAGAGTTCCTTCAAAACCAGCAGCAGCGTAAATAGCTCCTAAAGGCTGACAACCTTTTGCTGGGTTAACGGTTAAAGCTTCGCGAGCGAAGTTCTTTTCACGATATTCCCAAGACTTAGTCCATTCTGCAACTTTCTTAACTTCTTCGGGATCGTGTCCGCCTTCAAACTTTTTCTTGCCTTCAAAAAGCTCTTGATATTCCGGGTTGTGGAATAAATCAACGTGGTCTTTAATTTTATCGGGATTCTGTGGCATGTGTGTTCTCCAAGCTTGCTGGTAAATAAAAATTAGTGGTTTGATTGGGAGGATAGGGAATAAGAACAGATTTTCCTATTCCCTTTAATCCTTAATCCCTAAGCAGCTGCTTTAGCTTTTGCAGCTTGAGTAGTAGCAGCAGGTTCTTCATTCTTCCAAGGGGTTCCAATCAATTTCCAGGAAGGATTGTTGATTGCTAAATCCATGTCACGAGCGAAGATAGCGAAGCCATCATAACCGTGATAAGGTCCGGAGTAATCCTTTTTATGGTTTTTTCTTAATCTATATAAAAATGTTTTTTACAACCAATGTTAATCTGAAACATTGTTTGTTTATGACATATTTAATTATGACTTTGTTGTAGTCTAAATCTAACTATGCATCTCCAGGATTAAAGTTTTAATAAATATTGATTTTAGAGTTGAATGTTAATATATGAAAGAAAATATATTGTCAGAACTAGATAAAGTAAATCAGCGCTTAAAAGCAGCAAAGACAAAGGTAACAATTAGGGAATCAAATGGCAGTTTACAGTTACGCGCTACTTTGCCAATTAAACCAGGAGATAAAAATACGAGAGGAACGGGAAGAAAACAATATAATATCAGTTTAAATATTCCAGCGAATTTAGATGGTTTAAAAACAGCCGAAGAAGAAGCGCAGGAATTAGGAAAATTAATTGCTAGAAAAAGCTTTGCATGGAACGATAAATATTTGGGTAAAGAAGTCTCAAAAGATTTTAAAACTATAGGTGAACTATTAGAAAAATTTGAAGCAGAATATTTTAAAACCCATAAACGCACTACAAAAAGCGAACACACTTTTTATTATTATTTTACTCGAACCAAGCGATATACTAATTCTCAAGATTTAGCGATCGCCGAAAATCTGATCGACTCAATTGAAAAAATCGATAAAGAATGGGCAAGATATAATGCAGCCAGAGCGATATCTGCATTTTGCCAAACTTTTAAAATTGATATCGATTTATCAAAATATTCCAAAATGCCGGAACATAATTCCCGCAAGATACCCACCGACGCAGAGATATCTACAGGCTTTACCAAATTTGCAGATTATCTTGATACAAGAGGAAAACAAGTAAATAAAAATGTCAAAGATAGCTGGCAACTATGGCGCTGGATATACGGAATGCTTTCAGTGTATGGTTTGCGTCCGCGAGAACTATTTATCAATCCCAATATTGAATGGTGGTTGAGCGAACAAAATGCAGATATGACATGGAAGGTAGACAGAAATTGCAAGACGGGAGAAAGAGAAGCATTACCTTTATATAAGCAGTGGATTACAGATTTTGATTTAAGAAACCCTAAATATGCAAAAATGCTCGTAGATGCAGTTAACAAAAAAGATAAAAATAATCACGCACAGATAACTGCATTAACCCAAAGAGTTAGTTGGTGGTTTCGCAAAATCGCATTAGACTTTAAACCCTACGATTTACGTCATGCTTGGGCTATTCGAGCGCATATTCTTGGGGTTCCCATCAAAGCAGCAGCAGACAATTTAGGTCATAGCGTCCAGGTGCATACTCAAACTTATCAGCGTTGGTTTTCCTTGGATATGCGAAAGTTAGCAATTGATAATGCTTTGAATAAGAAGAGTGAAGTTGAGGTGATTAAGGAAGATAATCAAAGATTGAGATTAGAGGTTGAGAAGTTGAGGATGGAGAAAGTTTATAGTAATTTGTAGGGTGCGTTATCGCGAACGCTCAACTCACCAAATTAGTTGTATTTTGTTATTAAGAAGGTGCGTTGTACTCCGTGACAACAGCACCCTACATTAGCTACATATATTAAGTATTTTTAGAGATAAGATTAAAACTTGTAGGGTGTGTTGTCGCTTTAGCGCAACGCACCGAATTTATTTTATTATTAGAAAGGTGCGTTGCACTCCGTGACAACAGCACCCTACGTTAATTGTATATATCAAGTATTTATATTTAGAAATAAGATTAAAACTTGTAGGGTGTATTGTCGCTTTAGCGCAACGCACCGAATTTGTTTTGTGATTAAAAAGGTACGTTGCACTCCGTGACAACAGCACCCTTGTATATATCAAGTATTTATATTTAGAAATAAGATTAAAAATTGTAGGGTGTGTAGTCGCTTTAGCGCAACGCACCGAATTTATTTTATTATTAGAAAGGTGCGTTGCACTCGGTGACAGCACACCCTACATCATATATCCCAGGTGTCTTCAGGTACTGGAATATTCCCATCACTAGTCCAATCTGGTGGATAAATATCTTGTTTAATAAAACGGTGAATACTTGAAAAAGACCATTGTTGAGGTAATTTACAAAGTTGATGTTTTACAGGATTGTAATGTATATAATCGCAATGGTTCGCAAAATCGATTTCATTTCTAATTAAGTGTTCCCAAAAACGACGTTGCCATAAATTAGCTTCTCTACGTTTTTTTCTGGAACGAGATATTTTAAAGTTTATTCCTAACTGATTTCCATAATATTTAGTTACAAAACGTTTAATTAGAAGCATTCTTATTGAAAAATTACTATCATCTTTCGGTAGAGTTAATATACAGTGAAAATGTTCGGGTAGCAAAATAAAAGCATCTATATCAAAAGGAAATTTTTTTCTGACGTGGGTAAAAGCGTGACGTAAAGCATAACGTCACTATATCGGTACAAAGCCAAGGCTGTCTTTTATATGTTACTTGGGTAATAAAGTATGTAGCACCATCTATATAAGGTCTGCGATAATTAGGCATAAATTAAACAAGATTTCTTATGTTTGTTTAGAATGCCCATATTGATTGAATAGATTGCTATATATTGGATTTGTTTACAACATATTTATAATCTGTTAGTGCTTTATAATTATTTGGTGCGTTGCACTCCGTGACAACACACCCTAGAGGATTAACGTTAAATCTAAATACTTTTAACCTTTTTTTCAACATCTAACCATTGCGTTACCCAGCATGAAATACATGAACTATCGCGATTTCCCCCATCTTGACGGCAAAGACAATCGATGGGTAAATGAACTCGTGTAATGCTGAATACGAAAAAAAGGGATTTGATTTATGGAACTCGTTCAACAATTGGTAGGAAATCTTGGAGTACAAGAAGACCAAGCAAAGGGTGGTGCTGGTTTAATATTAAAGCTTGCTCAAGATAAGCTCGGTGGTGGTGAATTCGCTCAACTTGCCTCAGCTATTCCCGGTTCTGATGTATTGTTAGGTTCTGCACCTTCGGAAGATGCTGGTACTGGAATGATGGGTGCTTTGGGTGGTATGGCTGCTGGAATGATGGGCGGTGGTCAAGGTTCTAATTTAGGTAGTTTAATGAGTTTGGCTGGTGGTTTCCAAAAGTTGGGAATGAGTGGAGATATGGTAACTAAGTTCTTTCCTGTAATTCTTAATTTTGTGCAGCAGAAAGGTGGTGCTGATGTCGCTGGTCTTTTATCGAAAGCTCTACAGTAATTACATTTTTTAAGGTTTTTCGCAACTGTGGTTGTCTAATTATTTTTATGATTAATTGTTAGACAACCATATATTTTTATAGTGTTTTGTTTAAGCTTATCAAATTTTACAATTATGGAAATTAATACTACCCGCGTTCAAATTCCCAACAATGATTTATTAATCGATGCTTGTTTAGCTCAACCGGAAGGTAATGATAAAAGAAGTGCTGTAATTGTTTTTCAAGAAATTTTTGGTGTTAACAATAATATTCGAGACATTACCGAATTAATAGCTAAACAAGGATATGTTGCAATTGCTCCAGCGATGTATCAACGCATTGCTCCCGGTTTTGAATTTGGGTTTAGTGAGGAAGATGCTGGGTTTAGTCAAGAAGCTTACCGTTTGGGTTTGGAATATTATCAACAGGTAAAATATCAGGAGATTTTCAGCGATATTCAAGCGACAATTGCTTATTTAAAGAGTTTATCTAATGTGAAAACCGATTCTATTGGTTGTATTGGTTTTTGTTTTGGTGGTCATGTTGCTTATATGGCTGCAACTTTGCCAGATATTAAAGCAACTGCTTCTTTTTATGGTGGTGGAATTACTCAACCTAGTTATGGTGAAGAAATTCCGACTGTGAATCGTACTTCTGAAATCAATGGTACTATTTATACGTTTTTCGGTACTAATGATTCATTCATTTCCCAGGAAGATAACCAGAAAATAGAAACGGAATTAAAAAAGCATAATATTAATCATCGTGTATTTAGATATGATGCTGGACATGGATTTTTTGCAGGATTTTTTGTTGATAAATATCCATTTTTAGCACAAAACCCAAATGTAAATAGACAAGCTGCTATTGATGCTTGGAATCATGTTTTGAAATTGTTTGAAAACAACTTGTAAAATTTTAAAAAGTATGATTACATAAAATATATTTTAATAGTTATAGAATTGGCTTTTATGATTTCATGCTTCTCGATTATCACAGATATTTGGTGGAATTAGTTTTGCTTGGCTATTTCTTTAAGTGTATCCTCTGATAATCCAGCATTAAGACTGTATCAGCGTAATGGTTTTGAAGTTGTAAATCAATCCGATAATTCAGTCATCATGAAAAAAAAAGTTAAAATAGCTCTCTTTTTTAATAGATAAATAATTCAATTGCTTATAGCATATAAATCGAGTTTCTGAATCAATAATGAGTATGCTGAAACTCTATTTGTATATTATTAATTGAGTAATTTATCTGAATATGGAAACTAATCGTTCATTGACAAAACAAATACAGTTTTTATTTGAGCAAAATACTATTGTTCGCAATCTGGAAAAAGTTCAAAACTTTATTGTTATTTCCTTATGTATTGGTTTATTTTGCGTAATGTTAATTCGATTGGGTGAAATGTTCTTTTCTCTGCTAAAACCTTTGAATTTTCAAGCTATTACTTCTGATATTTTATCTATTTTAATTTTAGTTGAGTTATTTAGACTTTTAATTGTTTACCTCCAAGAACAACGTATTTCAATTGGTTCAGCAGTAGAAGTTTCTTTAGTTTCAGCTTTACGAGAAGTACTTTTAGAAGGAGTTGTCGCAATTCCTTTAGATAAACTTTTGGGAATCAGTGTTTTCTTAATTGTTTTAGGTGGACTTTTGTGGTTGCGAGCATCAATGTTTGAGCGATTTAATTCAGTCAATTTTGATGCTCATTCTTAAGGTAATAGGTTATAGGTCAAAGGTCTAAAAATGACCTATTACCTATTACCTATTACCTATTACGCAAATTTCTTTGCTGCATCAAATCTTGTATTTACTTCATCCCAATTAATCGTATTCCACCAAGCTTCTAAATAATCCTTACGACGGTTTTGGTAATTGAGATAATATGCGTGTTCCCAAACAT
Organism: Rivularia sp. PCC 7116; assembly: GCF_000316665.1. Classification (GTDB taxonomy): domain Bacteria; phylum Cyanobacteriota; class Cyanobacteriia; order Cyanobacteriales; family Nostocaceae; genus Rivularia. Next base: position 7,960,208 of record NC_019678.1, read on the forward strand.
CGTTCCCCATGACGGGATATTTTCCTTGACTAAAAGGACTATCTTGGTTAGCGGTACTCATCACCTCTAATTTGCCATCTTTATTAAATACCAACCAAGCCCAACCGCTACCAAAGCGTTTTGCTCCGGCTTGGTTAAACTGATTTTTCATCTCAGAAAAACTGCCAAAATTATCCTTGATAGCATTTGCGATCGCACCGGTGGGTTCCCCTCCACCATCGGGTTTCATGATTTCCCAAAACATCGAGTGATTGACGTGCCCACCACCATTATTTCTGATAGTGTTGCGAATATCTTGTGGTACGCTATCAAGATTTCCCAATAATTCTTCTACACTTTGCTGCTTGAGTTTTGGATACTTTCCTAAAGCTGCATTCAAGTTTTTCACGTAACCAGCATGGTGCTTATCGTGATGAAACTTCATTGTTTTAGCATCAATATGAGGTTCCAACCCATTGTAATCGTAAGGCAAAGGAGGTAATTTGATATCGCCAGAGCCACTTTGAGCAACTTTCTGGTTATCTGCTAACGCACAACTTTCTAAAGCAAACGTACTTACACCAACCCCAAGTAAATATAAGAAATGCCGACGTTTTAAAGTCATAATATTGATATTGACCGTAATTATTTAATTCTTATTCTCGTAGATTTCGGGTACAAATTGAACTATATAGAAATGATTTTCGAGTGTTTCTGCGCCAGGTACAAGCGGTAGCGTGCTTAAAATTGAAACCACTCTTTTGACAACCACCTCGGAATAAATTCCAAGGCTCATATCCAAAGTACGTTAAAACGCACTAAAACCCTTGCCCAGTCTGATTTATCAGACTTTGTATATTAGCCTGAGAATTTATGAATACGGCGGTTGTTGAAAATGGTGCAAGATGTACGTTAAAACGCACTAAAACCATACCTAGTCATCTGTTTTTAACTCAAAAGCTTCCTTAGCTTTACTAATATTTGTGAACTGACTATAAGGCATAATCGCTCTATTCCTCTGCAAGTCTACACTTATAGTAAATCAACAGTCTCGAAATTCGTTTACTCAAATTTTGGTAATTTGGTAGCATGAACAAAGTGGACGAGTTCATTCATGGAACTGCATTTAATCATGGCAAAGCGTAAGAAAAACAATCTGAAGTGGATTAAGGAAACGCTTGAACTACAACCCGATCATCATTGGGAATCTCCACCAGAACATAAAATATTTGTCGCGGGTAGGGGGGCTGTTCGCTTCAATGTTCCTCACGATTGGCATTTTGAACCCAAGGAAAATTCATTTCGATTTTGCGATAAAAAACCACCGGATGATGATTGTGGTTTAGAAGTATCTTACAATCATTTACCCGAAAGAGACTGGAGTTTATTTCCATTAAAACGTACTTTGAAGAAGATTATTGAAGATGACAGTCGCAATCCTTTTGAAGTTGGTGAAGTTGTCACTGTAAAGCGTCAAACTGCCAGAATTGTTTGGGTGGAGATGAAATTTATTGATACTCAAGAAGAACCACGAGAAGCATATTCGCGAACCTGTATTGCTATCGGTTCAAATATTCAATGTTTAATTACCTATGAATTTTGGGCAGATCAAGCAGAACAATTAACACCCGTATGGGATGAAGTTATTCGCAGTCTGACTTTAGGATTGTACATTCGCGATCCCAGAACTGGTTTAGCTTTTCCAGATTGAATTGATATTTTTCTGTAGTAATCCATCAAATAAATTAAAACTTAATTATGCGAAAACTTAAATATTACGTTGCTTGCAGTGTTGATGGATTTATTGCTCGGAAAGACGGTTCATTTAATGATTTTGTCTTTGAAGGAGAAGTCGTAAATGATTATATCGAGTCTTTTAAACTATTTGATATCGTTTTGATGGGAAGAAAAACTTATGAGGTGGGATTAACCGAAGGAAAAACTAATCCTTATCCGATGATGAAAAGTTATGTGTTTTCTCGTTCCATGAAAGAAAGTCCCGATGAGAATGTAGAGCTTGTTTCGGAGAATGCAGGTGAATTGGTAAAAAGGTTAAAGAATGAAACAGGAAAAGATATTTATTTATGTGGTGGTGCGAATTTAGCCACGACGTTGTTTGCTGAAAATTTGATTGACGAAATTATTTTAAAAATAAATCCTTTTGTTATGGGTTCGGGTATTCCGCTGTTTGGGGAAGTTATTAAACCAACTGCGTTAAAACTTACCGATAGCAAGATTTATGAAAGTGGTGTTTTATTAGTTAGTTATCAGGTTCAGAGTTGAACTATTAAAGAAAGTCAAGCGGACATGATATGAAGTATTAAAGTTTTATTTAAAATGTTCTATCGTGTAGGAATGTTTGGGATTAATCTTCAAGAAGCATTTCGATATATTTTGTTGAAAGTTCGTCTGTATTTGAAGTGAATTCGACATTAATATATTTAAATCCCAACTGCTCAACCGATTCCATCATTCTTTTGTTGTACAAAAGAGTACGTTGAAGAAATTTTTCAATTAAATACTTTTCATCTTCACCTACATTGTCAAAATTACTTTGATTGTAAATTCTATTTTGAAAAAGTTGCTCGCTACCTGTCAGCCAAATTGCTTTAACTCCCTTTTCACGAACTAAATTCTCTACCAATCCCGGATATATTGCAGAACCTTCTAAAATCAGATGTTCTCCAGAACAAACAATATTCTCAACCTGGGGTAAAACATTTTTTTCATAATGAGATATTACATCTACAAAAAGAGCTTCAAGGGAAAGATTTTTATAATGTTCTACAACGTGTTCTGGAATAAACCTTTTGTTTGGTTGTATCCAAGGTTTTCCGGGATGACGAGCAAGTTTATCTGTAGAAAGATAATTCCAATTAAGTTTTGCAGCTAAAGATTGAGCAAGAGTTGATTTTCCAGCATGAGACGAACCACCGATTAGGATTACTCTTGTTTCATTGCTGAATTTTAATTTATTCATAAATATCACTGTTTTCTCTTCCTGTAGGGTGTGTTATAAACGTTAGTTTTAACGCACCACTCAGGGTTTGCAGTGTTTTGCTACTAAATATGATTAGATTTCCACGGATATAAACAAATATGGAAAGACCTAAATTAAAAAATATCTCCTCAGCAGAAGAATTCAAAAATTGGTATTGGTTAAAAGAAGAATTAATTGCTTACTGTCGCGAAGTCGGAATTAAAATCACCGGTGGCAAGTTTGAAATTGCAGAGCGAATTATTAATTATCTAAATACTGGTGAAACTGAAACCAATAAAAAACCAGATAAATCAATTAAAAAACCTAATTCAAAGTTTGATTGGAAAAATGAACAATTAACTGTTGATACGGTAATCACAGATAATTATAAAAATAATTCTAATGTCAGAAGATTTTTTACCGAGCGGGTAGGTGCAAAATTCAGTTTTTCCATTGATTTAATGCAGTGGATGAAAGATAACGTCGGTAAAACTCTGAGTGATGCAGTTGTAGAATGGCATCGATTGCAAGAATTAAAGAAAAACCCAAATTATCAATCTGTAATTCCAGCACATAACCAATACAATCAATATATTAGAGATTTTTTAGCCGATAACCCCGATAAATCAATCAAGGATGCTAGAAAATACTGGAAATTGAAGCGTTTACTTCCAGGCGATCGCCAATATTCAAAATCAGATTTGTTGTTGAGTGAAGATTGCAAAAAATAAACTAAACTATCTACCCGAAATCAACAAAAGCGCTTCAGAACGCAATCTTTTATCTACCCAATCTAATTCTTCGGGATTATCTAAGGCTGCATCTGCCAATATTTGAGGTAAGTTGAAAAACCATTCTGAATGTTCTTTTCCCGAATATCCAACCACAACCATTAAAGCTTTACTATTCCTCCGAGTGATTTGGGCTAAAGTATTCCATTGTTCGGAAGCAGGTTGAGAGTTACAAAAATCAATAATCGATGCTACCAATTGTTCGGCTTCTTTAACTTCTTTTCTACCGAAATAGTTAAGATTTTCTACAGCCACAAATAATTGCTCGCTCAAAAATTCTACTGTCTCCTGATTTGTGGTTGGATTGAAAATTACATTGTCTGAAAAAATTGTATAGTCTTGTTTCGCTTCCGAATTATCTATCTCAAAACTTGGCTCATTATCGAAAATATCTTCATATACAACCTCTTGACTTTGATTTTCTAAATATTCATCGCTCTGTACAACTTTCGCACTAGATACTTGAATATCCTCTGTTTCTTGATTCTGAGATTCAACATTCAAGCGTCCTTCTTTCAACGCTTGTCGCAATTCCAATGCTTCTGCGATTATCTGTTGAGCAGTCAACCCTTCCTCATCCATCATTTTTTGCAAAGCAACACCAACTGCTTGGTCGTGGATTGGAGGTACCTGACAGTATCTGAGACCGTTTTTAGTTCTTCGCCAAATTGATGGTTTTTCTACCTTGATTGGCTTGGGTTTGCGCTGCTGTTTAATTAATTCGCGTACCTTTTTCTGAGTGATGTAGCCGATATCAAGAAGTTGCTCAATTACGGCAGCATATTTCTTGCTTTGGTTGGATAGCAAAAATAAAGTATTGGGTTCAATCTCGGCTAAATCTGAGGGTGAGAATTTTTCAAAGGTTTTAGCGAGTTTGAGATATTTCTTGTCTTCCTTTTCCCAACCCCATTCTTTAATCAGTTGTTTATATGCTTTGCGAGATAATTCTAGTTTCTGCTTGGCTATGTAGAAAGCATTCTCCAGAATATTTTGAGTTGCTTCACCCAAATTTTGGGCACAGTTTGAAGTTTGTAGTGATGTTGCGATCGCGGAGCGTGTCTGAAAGACATTTGCCATGATAGATTCCCCTGAAATATTGAAGCGGACGAGTAATTAGCAATTTTTGAGGCTGATTAACGGAAGTTGATATCTAAAATTCGTTAGATATATCTCGGTGGAAATTTTCCGTCCAAGCACCAATCTCGGTACATCTTGGTTTCAGGGGAATCTACTACTGCACTTTGTTCGATTGCAGTATCGCTTTGTTCTTCTGAAAATCGTAAGAAAATAAGCTGATTATCAACATTACAGGTTAACTGTAGTGGACAAAGGGTCTTGGATTGTACTATACTTGAATCCAACATAATATATTAAATTCTCCACAGAGAGGATTTATCAGAAGCAGACGTATTGATTCTTGATCGGAATTACGTCTGTTTTTATTTTATCCTTTTTTGGTACAAAATTAAAAGTACTACGTCATAACACGCTTAGTCAAGTAGTTTTTCAAGTTACGTAGTTTTGTGTAATGTTAAAATATCGTTTAGGAGAAGAACGAATGTTGGTATGGCAAAAGCAAAAGACCCCGGAATAATATTGGATGATGCAACGGTAGATACTCCGCTACCAGATGTAGAATCATTTCGAGTAACTTACAAAGAAAGAATTTTTCGTTGTAGAGAGTCTATATCTAAGGGTCGCACATACTTTTACATAGAAAGAAGCCATAGAAAGAAAAAGCTTCATCAATTTATTTGTAAGCCGGGAGAGTTGAATGCTGTTTTAATAAGGGAAGCGGCTGAAGAATTGCTTGTTGAAATTGAAAAACGCGAAGCAGAATATCAAGCAAAGCAAAAAACAGAAAAAGACCTTCGTACTTTGATTATGGAGTTGCAAGCAGAAATAGCAAGTTTGAGTGAGAAAGTGGATACTTTGGTAGCTCGGCAGGAAAAATTGAATATAGTAGTCAATGACCAAGAGTATATTGATAGCAAGAAAGCTTCGTAATGAAATAGAAAATAATTTAAACCTCTCTAATTTTTAACAGATATTATTTCCAGTAATTAAGAATTACCAATTACCCTTCGGGTTCACCACTTGCTACAACGGAGCGCCATTTGCTACAACGCGGGGAACCCGCGCAACGCAATGACTTGGGAACCTCCGCAACGCAGTGGTTCACCAATTACCAAACAAAAAATCAACTATTGATAATTATTTTATAAATTTGGGTATCTTCAAACTATAGAGTTTTGTTTTTAAAGATGTCAATCAATGCTTCCTAAATTTGGATTGCTATAGGCTTAATATTATGTATTGCCGAATTTATTAAACCGGAGGGTTTGGATTACATTTATTATGGGTTTAAGCGCTTTAATAGTAGCATTTTTTTGGTCACATCTATCAATCCCTTTACAAATTGCTGCGTAGATAGGCGGACAACTTGTTATCTGGCAAGTTATTAATTTATTAATTCTTATAAACAATTTATTTTTTAATAGAGATGCAGATTCTCAGGATTGATTATAAAGGTAGAGCCTTTTAACTTGATTGGACATGACACACTTAGCATGATTTGAAAATTCCCGGTTAGCTTAAGCAGGACAATTTCTTGCTTGTTTATTACTTGCTTAGACTTGATGTTGAACTTATAAAGGCGGTCTCAAATTCTTGCGAGGAAATTGGGGAACCGCTTTTATTATTTCTATAAAGAGTATACAATAAATGCATTGATTTTATGATGCTGTTTTGTAAAAAAATATTTTATACATACATATCTAAAGGTATTAGTTTTAACTAAACAGTTCGTATTTTCAGTAGTACTGTATATATAAGTAAGAACGTGATTCGTTGGAAATTAAGTGAATTAATGGCTCGGCATCGAATAAAGGGAAAAGAGCTTGCCAATTATTTAGGTATAAGTGCTAACTCTGTGTCAGCTTTGAAAAGAGCCGAGTTAATGCCAGAAATTGGTGGTGAAAGATGGGAGCAAATTTGTGAAGCTATCAATGAGTTATCTTGTCTAAATGAAAAATGTACTCCTTTCGATTTAGTTGAGTATGTTCCGAGCAAAGATGAATCAACTAAAAAATACGATTCATCATCTAGGATATCGGCAGTGTAAATTTTTTTAGTAATTACGTTTGCATTTATTTAACTGTAGATTTAAATCATTAACAATAAGCAGTTTTCAAACAGATAAAAAATTCCCGACTGACTATAATGTCAATCGGGAATTTTTAACTAAAAGCTAAAAACGGTTCGCAATTTACGATTTACTTCTTCACAGCTTCGCGTTCTTTAACTTCCTTAATCACTTCATCAGCCACGTTTCTAGGACATGGTGCGTAGTGGTCGAATTCCATTGAGAACTGACCGCGACCGGATGTCATGGTACGTAAATCGCCGATGTAACCAAACATTTCGCTTAGGGGAACCTCTGCTTTGATGCGAACCCCGGTAGCACCTGGATCTTGGGATTTAATCATTCCACGACGACGGTTTAAGTCACCAATTACGTCACCAACGTGGTCGTCTGGGGTGAATACGTCTACGTTCATTACCGGCTCAAGTAATTGAGGACCAGCTTTAGGAATCGATTGACGATAACCAGATTTCGCTGCAATTTCAAACGCGATCGCACTGGAGTCAACTGGGTGGAAAGCACCGTCAGTTAAGGTGAATTTCACGTCAACTAAGGGGAATCCAGCTAACACACCTTTGTCAATACTGCTTTCAAAACCCTTTTGTACCGCAGGCCAAAATTCTCTAGGTACGTTACCACCAGTTACTTTGGACTGGAACTCAAAGCCAGCACCGGGTTCGGCTGGTTCGATTGTATAATCAATTCTACCGAATTGACCGGAACCACCGGATTGCTTCTTGTGGGTGTAGCTGTCGTTGATTGGCTTGGTGATAGATTCGCGATAAGCAACCTGTGGCTTACCAACTTCCACTTCTACACCGTGAGTCCGCTTCAGAATATCAACCTTAATATCAAGGTGTAATTCTCCCATTCCTTTAATAATCATTTCACCGCTTTCTTGGTCGGTTTCAACTTGGAATGAGGGGTCTTCCTGAACCATTTTGCTCAAAGCCATACCCAATTTCTCGGAACTACCTTTTTTGGTTGGAGTTACCGAGATAGAAATTACTGGGTCTGGGAACACCATTGGTTCCAAGGTTGCGGGCTGTTTGGGGTCGCACAAAGTATGTCCGGTTTGGACGTTCTTCATACCCACAATCGCGACAATATCACCAGCTTGAGCCGAATTAATTTCTTCGCGGGAATCGGCGTGCATTTCTACAAGACGGCTAACACGCTCGGTTTTACCAGTATAGGTGTTGAGGATTGTTTCACCTTTTGATAAAGTACCCGAATATATCCGAGTAAAGGTCAAAGCACCGAAGCGGTCATCCATGATTTTGAATGCTAGCGCTCTTAATGGCTTTTCTGGGTCAACAACAGCGAATTCGCCGGTTTCATTACCTTCAAGGTCAACTTCTGGCTGAGGCTTAACTTCTTTAGGATTAGGTAAGTAATCAACAACAGCATCAAGTACTAGTTGCACCCCTTTATTCTTAAAGGAAGAACCGCAATAAGTGGGGAAGAATGCTAATTCTCTGGTACCTTGGCGGATACAGCGCTTCAAATCATCAATGGAAACCTCTTCACCTTCGAGGTATTTTTCCATCAACGCATCATCTTGCTCTACAGCCATTTCAACAAGCTGTTCGCGCCAAGTTTCCACATCATCCTTCATATCCTCGGGAACATCCTTAAGCTCGTAATTCATTGGATCTCCGGAATCATCCCAAATCCAAGCTTTACGAGTTAGCAAGTCAACAACACCAGTGAACTCGCTTTCAGTACCGATAGGTAACACCATTACCAACGGCTTAGCAGCAAGAACATTATCCACCTGCTTGACAACACGGTAGAAATCTGCTCCTATCCGGTCAAGCTTGTTTACGTAAATAATTCTTGCAACTTTAGAATCGTTAGCATAGCGCCAATTTGTTTCCGATTGGGGTTCCACACCACCAGAGCCACAAAAAACGCCGATTCCGCCATCGAGAACCTTGAGAGAACGATATACCTCAATAGTGAAATCAACGTGCCCAGGGGTATCGATGATATTCAATTGATGGTCGTTCCAGAAGCAGCTAGTAGCAGCGGATTGAATCGTAATACCGCGCTCCTGCTCCTGATCCATGAAGTCCGTTGTCGCTGCACCTTCATGAACCTCACCGATTTTGTGGATTTTACCAGTAAGCTTCAGAATTCTTTCAGTTGTGGTTGTTTTTCCTGCATCAACGTGAGCGAAGATGCCGATATTTCGATAACGAGTGAGGTCTTTCATATTTGCTATATAACTTGGTGCTAGAACGGTCGGTGACTACACTTAAGTAATACTCAAGGGGAATCGGCATTGGTTTTAAAAGTCAGCACGGGCTGGAACTATACCATCACAGACATTTTATGTCTTCCTGCTGATGGCGACTATACCATTTGTTAAGTAATTATAAATTATTTATATGACATGATGAAACAGTTCTCAGTAGTGGTAGCCGACTTTTCCACGGAGGAAACACGAATAGGGGAGGGGGAGAGGGGGAGATAGGGGGAGTAGGGGAGGATATAATCAATATTGATTAAGTATTTATGCTTATTATTTCATGCCTGTTGAGATACAAACCTTTGTGTATTGAAGCAATTTTTCATGGTATGTCAAGTCAAAATTTTCTAGAGCGCTACAAAGCTGGTGAATGCGAACGGGTTTGGCAAGAGTTGAAATATTTGGGTGAGATTCGCGAGCAATCTGTGAAAGATGAAGTTCTTGAAGTTGCTCGGGAGGTGATGAAGCGAGTGGATTACAATTTTCAATTTTAATTTTATCGCAAATAATTTAATAGCAACAAGTAACTAATTTCTTTCAATTCTCAGATTATCCAATGATTTCTAGTATTAATGAGTTAAAAACAAGGTTATTAACGAGTAATGTTGTGAATAATGAATATGGATTTCGTGGATGCAAAGTTAGCGAAATTGAAACTATTGAGGCAAAATACGGAACTTTACCATATGTATACAAGCAAATTCTCTTTTTAGCTGGACATCGAGCAGGAACTTTGATTAGCAATGGAGAGTTTGAGTTTTACATTGATGAAGTTCTTCAATTAAATGAACGAGTGTTTCAAGATAGAGAAGAAGGAATACAAGAAGGAGAAAAACCTATCAGTCTGCCTAAAAATGTTTTCTTTTGTTTTTGTAGATATGATAATAGACCAAATTTCATATTAGCTAATGGGGAAAAAGACTGTCCTGTTTATGTATATGATTACGAAGGTGGGAATAATGAAACAATTCAAGAATTATACAAATCTATTTGGGAATGGATTGAGGATTTAGTTGAAGACGCTGCACATTGGGTAAATGTTCGTAAAAACCGCTAAATCTAATTTTTTTAATACATTTTAATTATGACCAATTATTCACAAGTCAAAGGAATAATAAAAAAAGGTTACGGTGTCGCATCGGGTAAAGGTGGAGATAAACGCTTCCCCAACGGAACAATTGAAATGCAGAAGCCTTTTTTTAAGAAATTGGGACTTGATTTAGAACCGTATTTTTCTGGAACGCTAAATATTTCCATATCTCCCCATCAATATTCTGTTAAACAAGCTAAATATACTTTTAAAAATCTCAAATGGGCAGAAAATGAACCAGCAGAAGACTTTTCGTTTTTTGATTGTAGAATTAATCTCAAAAACGGTGAAATCAAAGAAGGATTGATTTATTATCCCCATCCAGATACAAAACCCGAACATTTTCAAGCCGCGGATATTTTAGAGATTATTACTTTTAAAATTGATGATTTAAACTACGAGGATGAAGTGATTTTAGAAGTTGATAGTCAGCAGATTGAGATTAGTTGAATTAAATTGCGTTTAAATAAATTAATCATCTTCAAATATTAGACGTAAACTAAATATTTGACAATTATGGTGCGTCACGGTATCCGGTTAATTGATAACCTCCACCATAATGAATTCGTACCGTGGCACACCCTACAATATCTTTTCATTTTATTGTAATTGTAGGTTGGGTTAGACGCACGACAAAATTAAATTTGTAACCAATAACTTATATTGCGTCGTAACCCAACATTTCAATATCTAAGATAATTTAATTCAAATTTTTAAAAGCATTCCTTTTTAATCAACAATGGAAATGTTGGGTTACGACGTGAATTAAAATCATTTGTGGGTAATCAATATCCTTGCACGTCTAACCCAACCTACGTGTTTATATTCAATTAATTATTCGATAAATAAGTTATCACAGAGTTGTTACAACAACGATTTGCATCTACAGGTGAAAAATTTTGATTCCTAAAAATGTTCCACAGTTGTGGAAGAATTTCCTCATCGGAATAATAATCGCTCTCTTACCAATATTCCTCATAGATAATTGGCTTCCCTATGCTCTATTAAGTCACTATAATTATCCTGTTGACTCAAAACCGGCTATTTTTCAACAATTCAACGCAAAAGTCGAAAATATCAACTTTACAACCGATGACAATATAAAAATCTCCGGTTGGTGGATTCCTTCACCAATAAATCTATCTGAAAATCCGACTTTGATAGTTTTACACTCATTAGGTGGTACAAGACAAGATTTCCTCAAGTTTAATTTACCAATTTGGCAGCGAGGTTTCAATTTAGCACTTATCGATATGAGAAGTCATGGTAAAAGTGGTGGTGAATATTTTACCTATGGCTTTCACGAGCGGAAAGATGTTTCGCGATTAATTGATTTTCTAGAAAAATATCACAAAGAAGAATCTCAAAATATAGCCTTGATGGGAATTTCTGCTGGGGGTGCGGTTGCGATTTCTTCAGCAGCTTACGATAAACGAATTCAAGCTTTAATTACAATATCCGCTTTTGCTGATTTAAATAATACTATTGCGAAACAAGTTCCTTGGCTACCGTCTTTTTGGAGAAAAAGAGCAATTGCAAATGCAGAGGAAATTGCTGAGTTTAATATTGCAGAAATTTCACCGATAAATCAAATAAAAAAAGTTAATTGTCCGATTCTAATTGTTCATGGAACTTTAGATAAATATATTCCTTTTGTGAATGGGAAGAAGCTTTTTAATACTGCTAAGGGTGAGAAATTATTTTATGCTGTGGAAGGTGGTAATCATTCTACTATTTTGGATAAAGGTGGTGAAGTTTTGCGAAATAGGATTATTGAATTTGTCCTACGAAACTGAAATTATCAAGAGCTAACCATATAAATTAGTTGATTAAAAATCAGTTCAACTGGAGGTAAGGGATATTCTGTTAAATCAATAGTTACAGTATCAGCTTCCAATTTTAAAAATCGCCAAAGGGTTCCCGTGGTAACTGTTCCGTATATAGTATTGATAGAATTTTGTGCTTTCTGGTTAAATTTCTGCGCTGCTACCATTTCAGCTATACATTGTCCCAAACCAACTTTGAGATTTTCTTTTTTGGCTTCTACCAGCATCGCTACGGGTGCTTTAACGAATAATTGTTCTTTGGAGCGACTCAGAATAAAATCGCATATTCCTGTTAAGCCAGTTTCAGCTTCAACATTAAATTCTTCACCAGAAAATAAACTTATTTCGTTATTTAAAGCTTCTTTGACTGCTAAAAGTAAGGGACAGATAATTAATTCAGATCTAGCTTTTTCTGTATTCAGTGCAATTGCAAGTTGTAAGTTCTTGTTTAGAAATTCTGCAATATAATGGCTAGGTTTAACTGGGTTTTCAGGTTTTGCTAAAAACGCAACTCCTTCTATCAGATTTAAATTAAAATCCTCGATGACTTTGGGAAGCGTAAATTGACTGTAAGACATTATATTTAACAGTTATCAGTTGTAGGTTGTGTTAGACGTACCGCAATATAGAATTATAAACCTATAACTTATATTGCGTCGTAACCCAATATTCTATATCTAAGATAATTCAATTCAAATTTTTAAAAGCATTTCTTATTTAATCAACAATAGAAATGTTGGGTTACGACGTGAATAAAATTTATTTGTGGGTAATCAATATCTTTGCACGTCTAACCCAACCTACATCTACGTAATTTATATTTAAAACCTCAACTTATTAAACCTCACCCTAACCCTCTCCTTATTAAGGAGAGGGGAAGGAATTTCATTTTTTATCGAAAACCAAAGTTTAATTCCCCATTCTCTAACTTTGATAAATAATCTTTTGTCAAAGGAACGTATTTACCTTCTACTAAAATAAAATGCGGATATTTATCAATTTGTGTAAATCCCTGTTTCTGTAATTGGGATTTAAGAATTTTCATTGTGGAAGTTGTTTGATGATGATTTTCCACCAATCTAATAATATGAGGAATTGCATAAGGTGGTAAAAGTTCTTTAAGTTGATGCAAAAATTCATCAAGATTATTTTCAAAGTTAGATTCTACAGCTAAAAGAGATGCCATTCCAACTTTACCCGACGCTCTGGGAATTTCAACTCCATACACAACCGCTTCCCGAATTTTACCAGTTGATAAAATTGCTTCTTCTACTTCCTGACAAGCAACATTTTCCCCTTTCCAACGAAAGGTATCTCCCATGCGATCGATAAATGTGAAGAAACCGTCAGCGTCTCTAGATAATAAATCTCCAGAGCGCCACCATAAGTCTCCTGGTTCAAATAAATTCTCCCAAATTTTACTTTCATCTAATGAAGAATCGAGATAACCCCGATAGCGATCGCCAGGTACTCGTAATAAAGCTTGTCCAACTTCTCCTGTTGGAACGGGTTTTCCTTGTTCGTCAACTAAAACGACATTTTTAGCATTGGGATGATTTGGAGGAATAAAACCACAATAACCAGGTTTTCCCGTCCAGTTTGTTAAAGCTGATGCTGGCATTTCTGTAGCACCAAAATGTTCAACAACTCTTTCAATTCCAAATCTTTCGATAGTATTTTCCCACAATCCAGATGACAAACCATTACCAAAAATAACTTTGAGGGGATTATCCTTATCATCTGGTTTTTGGGGACTATTAGCTAAATATCGCCAAAGTTCTCCAATATAAACAACCGAATCGCAATTATAATTACGAACATTATCTAGAAAAGCTCTGACAGAAAATTTTTCTCTAACTACAGCACAAGCTCCTGCTTCTACACAGCTAGCAAAAGCAACAGCTAAAGCATTTCCATGATATAAAGGCAAAGTTATATAGCAGTTACTTTCTGGTGTCATTTGAGTTCGTAAAGACCAAGCAATTCCCGCACCAATCATGCGACGATGATTAAAAAGTGCTGGTTTACTACGACCGCTAGTGCCGCTGGTGAAGATAATTACTACAGCATCTTCCATAGTAATTTGACTGCGATGTTCTTTGGGAATTCTTCCTGAGCATTCTGCTGATAAAATTGAATTCGGGTCGTAATTATCTACTGATGGAATCGGTTTACCGATATTTATTTCAACTCCACAATCTTTAGCTAATGATGATAATTTTTGCTCGGATTCTCTAATATTAAATAAAACTGCGGTGATTCCGGCTTTTGCCAATCCCAATACAGTTGCTAAGAAAACAGCACTGTTACTTTGATGAACTCCGATATATTTATATTTTTTATCTTGATTTTGATTTAAAGAAATAGCCCAACAAGCAATTTTATCGGCTGCACGGTCGAGTTCTTGATAAGTCCAAGTTTTTGACGAACCGACTTCATGAACAACTGGTTTTTCAAGATATTTATCTACAGATTGCTGCCAAACATCAGCCCAACTATTGATATTTTGGTCGGCTAATTGTTGAAATTGTTGGCTTTCGTAGTCTAGATATTTTTGATATTTTTCGGCGATGTTATTATTATTATTTTTCATGAGTTTTTGATTTTAAAATTTATTTATATCGGTTCGTAGTTGCGCTTACTCTTCGAGAAAACGCAACTACGAACGAACTAAAAACTTTCTGGAATCAACGATTCGGAAGAACTATAATTAATTTCAACTGAAGTATGATTATCTAAACTAATACGACTAGCTTCGAGAATTGCTGTTGTTTGTAATGTTTTTGCCGCAGTTGCGATAACATTATCAAAATCTTCGGGTTTACCTCCTTTATTAATACCAGCTACCGCATCAATGAATTTTTCAATACTTTGATAACCATAAGCTCCTTGTCCGGCAAATTTACCGTTGGAAGGTTCATATTTCATAAATAAAGGATTGATACTCCCATATCCTCCGGAAACCGTTGCGGATGAATAACCCCGATGAGCTTGGTCAATTTGTAACTCACCTTGATGTCCCATATAAAAGAAACGCTGTTGGGAATGAACGTCAGATTTTGGAGCAATCCACGAAGCAGTATGAACCGAAATTCCTAAATTCCCACTTTTAACGTTTTCCCATTGAATTGTAGTGGTAATCGTATCTTCGGTTTTGATGTCAAACTCGTTTTTAGCAACTCCGGTAGCACCCAAAGCATTTACTTTTATTGGTCTAGCAAAATCGCTTACCATCCAATCTAATAAATCGATGTGATGGGAATTCAGATAGTAATTGATATCAGAAGATTTTCCAGCCCATTTACCAAAAGTGTGCAGTTGAGTGCGAGGTTGACTCATATAGCTATTCATATAGCTAAAATCTCCAAAACTACGAACGCGATCGCGAGCGTCGGAGTACATGGGGTCATACCTTTTATGCATTTCGATTGCAACTAATACATTATGCTGTTTCCCAGCTGCAATTAGTTTCTGATGTTCTTCTAAAGTTTTCACCAATGGTTTAACAACCAAAACATGCAACCCATGCCGAATCGCTGCCATAGCCATTTCAAAATGAGTATCATCGGGAGTCACCACAATTACCGCATCCCCCGGCTTCATTTTTTCAATCGCAGTTTGATAAGCTTGGGGATTATATTCATCATCACCAGGAAAAGTATTTACATTAATATCTATTCCTTGATATTGCTTTTCTATTTTCTCAGTAAAATGATTGCGAATACCCGGAAAAGTCTTGCCATCACGACCGCATAAAGCAATTTGATTTACCTTACCACGACTTCTCAAATCGAAAAGTACCAGCCCTATAACACCAGCACTTTTATCCGAATCAGCCGCCGCTCCCCGAACAAAACCCGTAACATATTCCCCCGTTCCGATAACTAAAATATCTGTCATTTGATTTTAGATTTTGGATTTTGGATTTTAGATTGTAAATAAATTTTTCTCCCCCTCTCCCCCATCTTCCCCCTCTACCCCATCTGTCCCAAAACTCTATCGCTATAGGAATTTCCAAATCGATTATCTGGATCTAATTGATAGCGTACTTGCATAAAATCATTCCAGTGGGGATATATTTTTGCTAATTCTTTTGCATCGGGACCAAATCTTTTAGCCCAATGAGGACGACCATTAAATTTAGTCATTATTTTTTCATAGTCATTAAAATAATCTTGACAATCAACACGTTTTCCATAAGGCATATAATTAATAATTCCGATATAGCAGCTATCTCTTCCCTGACAGGGACTTAACCATATATCATCCCCTTTCACAAAACGTACTTCAATCGGAAGATGCGCTTTGTAATCCTTTTTTTGAATCAAATCACGAATTGCTTCTAAAGCTTGAACCGTATATTCTATCGGAATAGCCCATTCATTTACCTGCTGTTTAAATAAACAATCAAAATTGAATTGACTTAAACTATCACCCCGCGATTGTTTTGGCTTGCTAAACATTTGTTGAGCATACCAACGATTAATTCTAGGAATCAAATTTTGGTCATAAGTTGCTATATATAATAAAAATTGAAAAGTATAAAATCCAATTAGCTGTTGTTGATACCAATCCCCCAAACGCTGAAAAATATTTTTTCCCTTGACTGTACTCTCCTCCGGTGGTTTACGAGTAGCAGTCCATTCCCAAGCCATATCTACATGGGGTAAATACCAAAAACGATAATGGTCGGATTTCAAGGATTCTGGTAAATTCTCAAATACCGCTGCTAAAGTTTGCGGCTGTTCTTGTACTTCTAAATCAAAACTCTTTGTTACCTTTAGCTTATATTCTGTAATTAATCCCAAACTTCCTAAATGACATTTAACAGCATTGAAGAATTGAGAATTTTCAGTTTGGGAAACTTTGATAATTTCTCCCTTACCATTTACCAAAGTTATTTCTTCGATAATGGTCGGCATTGTACCATAATTTAAACCAGTTCCATGAGTAGCAGTAGCCATTGCACCGGAAATTGTTTGAGCGGAAATAGAGCCTAAATTTGGTAATGCTAATCCATATTTAGCCAAACTTTGACTTAACTCATTAATAGTCACTCCCGCTTCAACAACAACGGTTTGATTTTCCGCGTGGATATTTTTAATCGCATTTAAACCATCAAGGCAAACTAATTCTTCATTGCTCATCGCCATATCGCTAGGAGAATGCCCGGAACCAAATACTCGAATTTTGCTTCCCCGCTTGATGGCTTGACAAACAATATCCTTAACTTCTTCATTGGAAACAGGGTGATGTACATAATTAGGCGTGCATTGATATTCCCCCGACCAATTTATAAAACGTTCTTGATTCATGGTTTAAAGAACAGTAACGATGCCCCGCTGAATATTCGAGTATTTTAATTGTATTTCTGCACGGGATAATTTGGAGGACATTTTCTGTTCGTGGTACTTTTTACGCTTTAAATCCTTCCAATCATTAATCCACTTTAACTGTGACAAACTCACTAACTTTGCATGAGCTTGATCGGGAGCAAGCTGTTGTAGTAGCGAAATCGTGGTTACTTCTTCCATTCCCCCAGGCACATCTTTAAGAAGTCCGCTGGAAACCCCTAGAAATCCCGTGATATTTAATTTTGATAAATTCCACAAAGCCAAAGTATTCCAAGGTGAAGTCATTCCATCTATCGGTTTTACTCCAGCATCTCCTCCATGACTTAAAATCATCTTTGCTCCGACTACTAATGTATCTGCGGTTAGATGCAAATCCAGTATTTTTACGTCTGTCGAATGAACGCAAACTTCTGGACTTTGAAGTAGAAGTTTATTCCCACCCAAAGAAGTTGCTTCATAGACGATTGCATTTAAAGGATGAGCGAATCCTTTCCAGGGGTTGACCAAAAGTGAATGTACCCGCCTTCCAAAACAAGAAACAGTTTGAGTAATTTCCTCAAAAAGGTGTTCGTCAGTCGCTATAACCACATAATCTGCGTACTTCAATACTTGATTACACCATTTCTTTAATTTAGAGAAGTTAGGTGTATGGGTACCACAAGCGCTATGAATTCTTGTTCCAATAATCAGAGACATGGATTTGAGTGGTATTAAGTTATGTAAATTAATAATTATTTAACATTATAAATTGTATTGTGAAAAACAAACACTTCTATTCACAATCGATACTTTACTGATTGCTGCTTTCAAGCTAGTTAATCAGATTCTTAGTTTTATTCCTAAACGCAAAATACTTACATCAACCCTAGGTCATATAGTGTTGATGAGTTTGTTTTATTCTGCATTTCATCGGTTATAGCGGGACTTTCTTTAATTTAAACAAAATTCTTCCCAGTGTTATTGCTTCAGACACTTGTCAATTTTTGTTTTATTGTTTATAATTTGATGTTATCAATTTTTATATAAAATCCATTTACACTATTTATAGCGAATCTACTAATACCGCTTCGCGGAAGTAAGAAGTAAGAAGTTTGATTTTCTAGTCTTTTCAGCCATTTTTGATGGTTGCCTTATTTACGCCGACTTATACTAGTCAAATATGGCAAAAATTATAGTGGATATTTTTGATAATTTTATTATGCTTTATTGATAGGTTGGTTTAGATTCACGACAAAATTCGATTATTAATCGATAATTCAGATTACATCGTCACCCAAAATTTTCAATATCAAAAATTATGGTGTCCTGCGGCATGATTAAATTAATGATTTCCATTTTTAGATATTTATGCCGTAACGTAACGACACGGCAATATTATGGGAAGAAAATCTACACCCCTATTTGCCTCCCGCACAAAATACAACAATTAAATAATTTGCAATTTAGTCTAAAAAAGTCGCAATCAAAAAAGTTTATAATACACAGTTGCAATATCAATCAATATCGATTGATGCAAATAGCTTGATAAAATATTTTTTTCATGATGTCGATTGTAATAATTATATGGTTGTAAATAAATCTTGTTTATAATACTTAGTCTAAAGATAGTCTAGTTAATTTTTCAATCTCTAAAAGCCTTACCTGAAATACCATAAATAAGCTCGGAGTAATCCCAAGAGTGCATTTGACGGAAGGGAAGACCCATTTTTTGGAATACGTACTTCTCTTTAATACCAGCACCAACGATGTCGGGCTTAAGTCCTTTAACAAACTGCTCGAATTCGTAACCAGTTACGTCATCGTAAACGATGGTTCCGTTTTCAATGTAGTTTGTGGTGCGCTTGTAGTCATCGTTATGAGCGAATTCATAACCAGTACTTACAAGCTCCATTCCCAAGTCTTTGAATGCGGGTACTACGTGACGAGGACGTAAACCACCAACCATCAATGCAACAGTCTTACCTTTTAGACGAGGACCGTATTTTTCAAGGATTGCGTCTGTAGAAGCTTGGTATTTAGCAATAACCTTCTCAGCGTTTTCTTGGATTTTCTCGTCGAACTTAGCGGCGATCGCTCTTAAAGATTCAGCAATCTTGGTAGGTCCGAAGAAGTTGTATTCCATCCAGGGAATTTTGTATTTGACTATAGGCTATTAATATTGGTGATTGGTAATAGGTAATAGATAATTGTTAATTGTAAACAATGCTCGTCAGAAGCTGTTTGCTTTTTAAATAACCGGTTTAATACAAAAATCAGGCAATCATAAAAGTAAATTTTCTTTACTAAGATAGCAGTTTTGATACTTTTTAGTTGCCTTCTACTACGAACGCTGCAAGGAAAGTATGAAGCAAGTTGAGACAACATATACTGATTTAAAAGAAAAATTTGACAAAGAAGTTATTAAAGTTAAAGCCAGATTGAAAGAAGCCAATATCAAAGTTGGAATAGTAGTTAAGAACGCTTCAATTCAGTTACAGGCAAGTCTTCCTCTCAAACCTGGAGAAATTAATAAAAAGGGCACTGGTACCAAGCAATATTCCATCTCTTTGGGTATTCCGGCGAATCTGGATGGTTTGAAAACAGCTGAAGAAGAAGCACATGAATTAAGCAGGCTTACCGCCAGAAAATGCTTTAAATGGAATGACAAGTATTTAGGAAAAAGACGATTAGCTGCTAAAGGGCAAGTTAGAACTATTGCACAGATACTTCCCGATTTTGAAAAGCAGTATTTTCAAACTAGAAAACGCACAATGAAAAGCGAACATACTTTTCACTGTCATCAAGATTACTTGAAAAGAAATATTGGGCTAGATACTTTTGTTTGTAAAGATGGAATCTTAGCGTGTCTGGATAAATTAGAGCCTAAAAGCAGTACTCTGTATAATACAGTCAAGACGCTTAAAGTATTCTGCAAAATTTTTGATTTAAATATAGATTTATCTGCCTATTCGGGTAAACCGATTGTTAGAGACAGAAATATACCGAGCGATGAAGAAATTACCGCAGCTTATACAAAATTTGCAGATTACGCTGCTAAACGCAAAAAAACAATCAAAAAAGCCTATTTAAATAGTTGGAAGCTTTGGCAATGGTGCTACGGTATGCTGGCAACTTATGGATTAAGACCTAGAGAATTATTTGTAAATCCAAATATAGAGCATTGGTTGAGTACGGATAATATTAACAGTACTTGGAAAGTAGATGGTGAGACTAAAACAGGAAGTAGAGAGGTTTTACCCTTTTATCCAGACTGGGTGAGACTATTCGATTTAAAAAATCCCCAATATCTGCAAATGCTCAAAGGGGCTGTAGAAGACAAAAAAACATTCCAAGATATCAACACCGTTAGAATTAATTGTTCATCCTGGTTTCGCAGGGTTAATGTAGGTTTCGATCCTTACGACTTACGTCATGCTTGGGCTATTCGCGCTCACATCAACGGAATTCCCATAAAAGCCGCTGCTGATAATCTAGGACATTCTGTAGAAGTTCACACAGAAGTATATCAAAAATGGTTTTCCTTAGAAAATCGTAGAAAGGTAATGAATTTTGCAGTCGAAAATAAAAGTCTAGTTGAAGAATTACAAAATCAAAACCAACAGTTAAAACTACAGGTAGAGAAATTAAAGCAAGAGAATCAGCAATTACAGATGAAATACAACATTACTGCTTAATAATCTATAGTACAGGTTGCACTAATTTCTAAATAATCTAGCCTATTGTCAGAAGTATCCCCGTTTTAAAGAAAATCCCCAATTATCAATTCTCAATACCCAATTACCAAGTCTTTTTTCGGTTTAAAGCCCCCGGATTCATCCGTGGACTATACTCTGTTAAAGCCCCTAAATTTCATTTATGGGGAATTAATTACGAATTACGAATTACGAATTACGAATTATACTTACCTTTTCCCCTATAAGTTATGTTGCAGTTGCCTGGAATCTTTTGCATAAAATCTTCTATATACTGCCTTAAATCTCTGATATAGTAACGGCGACAATAGAAATAACGTAGAAATTCGGATAATGGTTTTTAACATAATTCGCCATTGCCAAACTGATGCATCATAGCGAATCGTATTATAAAAAAATCGCATCGCAGCGATAGAATTTTGACTTGAATTATTGGATTCTAAAGACTTATGAATCAGGTAATAGTAAAGGATTCCAGAAGCTCTCTTTTTTAAATACTGAACTGATGCAGGGGCACGATTAAAAGCTTGTTCAATCAATTGCGAACAAACTTTTTCCATTTTCAAAACATTAGTAGAGCCTGAGTGAGACAAAGTACGGTACAAAATCTGAGGAGATGGTACTGTCACAAACTCATAACGAGCCGCTAAACGCAACCACATATCCCAATCTTCTGCTGGTGTTAATGACTGATTAAAACCGCCAACCTGGATTAAGGCTTCTCTAATAATTAAAGGATTTGAACCATTTTCTAAAACATTTTCCACCAACATCTGTTTGTAGGCATCTCCATTAATAGTAATATGATTGCCATTATGTAAAAATTCACCTTCAGCATTAATATAATCCACCCAACTGTAAGCAACCGCTGCTTGAGGAGTTGATTGCAAAGCTTTCAGTTGTGATTCTAGTTTATCTAAAGTCCAGAGGTCATCAGCATCTAAAAAGGAAATAAACTGACCACCAGCTTTTTTAATGCCACGGTTGCGACTAATCGCAACACCCGCATTTTTATATGAAAATACTTTTAAACGCGAGTCTTGAATATTAGCAATTACGTTCAAAGTTGAATCCTGCGAACCATCATCAATTACTATTAATTCAAGATTGACAAAAGTTTGGTTTAACACAGATTCAATTGTTTCTTTAATCGTTGTTTCACCGTTGTAAACCGGAACGATAACAGATATTAGCGGCATAGTAGCTGTCATGATGCTCATCTCCCCACAATAAACTTTGAATATGTCGATACATGGATTTGACAATTGAGCTTGAAACGTGACTCTTACCAAAATTAACTAAAAATTTTCTAGTTTGTAAACATCCGATTTCAAATATCAAATATATTTAGATTCAAAATAGATTCATTCTATGCTTTACTTATAAAACTATATTCTTCTCCATCGATACATCAATTGTTTTGGCTAAATCTTGCTTCACTTAAAATTTATTGACAAAAATTTATGATTATTATACCAAAGCCAGATAAAAAATCAAATAATGCCGTATAAGTCATTTTAGCTACATGAAATTTGTTCTTAACCTAAACATAAATTACAAAATTTTTCTACAAGTCCTTTTAAATAGTACTGTTAGCAAATATTTCTCCAAACAAATCATTAAATAGTGCATAATTAATCCAAAAAATGAGTCAATTTACTATTCATTGCAGCATTTTGATAAAGTAAAACGTTTTTATTTAATGAAAAAGTAAAACACTTTTAAATGAAAAAACTTAAATCCTTAACTGCTAGATTTTTCAAGGATTATCTATTATCCAGGGAATACCATAAGCTTCTTCCATATGACGAGAGATGTAGTTCATAGAACGGTAGCAATGAATCAAGTTCATTTTTACCTTGGGAGTCAACATCATCTCGTTTAAGGTACCGTCACCAGACCACGAAGACGTGGTACTATAAACGGTTGTGGCTGGTGTGACACTATATGATTTACGGTTATGCTCGCGTCTCTACAGTCGAGCAATCTTTAGAATACGATGCATTGAAACAGCAAGTAAAGCGCTTAGAGGATGCTGGGGCTGATGTGGTGTTAGTTGATATAGAATCGGGACGGTCAAATAAAAGGAAGGAGTTTAATAAGCTTTTAAAGATGGTGGAGCGGGGAAAGATTCGAGAAATTATTGTTACCCGCATTGATAGGCTTGGGCGTAGCGATATTGATGTTATTCGGACGATTCAGCTTTTCAATGACTCAGGAATAATTTTAAGGATACTGGATGCGCCAATTGATGTTAGTTCCTCGTTTGGGCGGTTTTCTGCTTCCCAGATGGCAGCACTCGCAGACTTTGAAAGTAGGTTGTTATCGGAACGTACAAGGCACGGTATGGCTTATTTTAGGTCGCAGGGTAAAGTTCAATCGGCTTGTTTTGGATATCGATTAAATGAAGAACACAAAATAATACCGCATGAAAAGAACTTCCCCATTGCTAGGAAAGTAATTGAACTATTGCTTGAAGATTACAGCTTTGGAGCAGTATCCAAATATTTATTCGAGGAACACGGGATTAATTATTCGGTATCGGGTATTAGGCATTGGCTTGAAAATCCTACATTGCTCGGTCACACCCGATATTTCACCGATATGGAGCAGAAAAGGAACCCGAAAAACCCCAGACCACCACAAATAATTAAAAATACCCACGAGGCGATCGCCACTGAATTTGAAATTGCCCGGATTAAACGCAACGCTAAGAGCAGACCGAGGTTTACGGGGAAGAAAGAGAAGGAATACCCGTTAAAAGGTTTATTGAAATGCGCTGACTGCAAAGGGGGGATGTTTCGGATTATAAGCAGGTACAAGTCAGGTGAAACGCATTGGATACGGTGTAATAAACACGCTCGTAACCCGCATTTGTGCCACAACAAGAAGAATTCCCGATTGAATGTCCTTACAAAGCAGGTAATTAAAGCTATTACCGACGAAGCAGAAAAAATTATCGAACAATCGGAACTTGCAGATAGTCCCGTTGAATCATCAGAATTGATTGATTTAAAGCAGCAATTGGAGGGGTTGAAAGCACTTAATTCTTCCAATCCTGCAATTATTGCGGCTATGCAAGATATTGAGAACCAAATAGAAGCTGAGGTAATGCGATCGCAGTATGCAGATAAAATCGATGCTGACAGGCTTAAACTGGCTTGGTCGTATTCTCAGCCAGCTTTTTGGGAATCGCTTGACAATGATGATTTACGGCAGGCTTTTAAGTCGTTTGTAGAAGCGGTATTTGTAGATTCTACTGGCAATGTATCAAGCATCTCTTTTGATGAATGATGGTTATCGTAGAACTCAATAGCTAGTTTTCGCAAGCGCTTTAAGAAGTCTTTATTTGCGTACACGAGTAACCTTTTGTAGCGAGCAACCAAATCATTATAGTCCAGCGTTGACAAAGCTTCTGTCTTTGCTGGACATTCTGATTCAGTCCTTAAGTGAGGAATGAAAAGATAGGAATAAGTTGTCTAATTCACACATTAAAATTTTCGCTATCCAGATCCGGATAACGGTATATTGCGTTACTCAGATGTGAGTAACGCGAATTTAATACTTTTATAGTTAATGTATTTTAATCCCAGATCAAGTGGAAGCATGGACTCGATTCCAATAAGGAATATAGCGGTATTCGATTAGCTCCCCAAAACTCCAAAAAAGAAGCCCCAGAATATTACCAGGGCTTCTTAATTACGGATTAGTATGTTGGGCTACTAGACAATATCTAAATTTGTTCAACCTTTACACAGTGGGAAAATCAACTTTAACAATCATATCGTTATAGTCAAAATCACCACCACCAGCTAGGTCTTCGTAACCGAAAGTATTGTCACCAAGTAAGCGAATGTGGTCAACTCCATCGCTGTTTGCTCCCAAGAATGAGAAGTAAACTTCTGCGTTGTTGTTGATTGCTTCATCTACAGTTCCATCTACAACCATGAAGGAAGCTAAAATATTTCCACCGTCGAAGGTTCCATCAAAGCTAGATGTTTGTTGCTCATCGGTTTGAAGCAAATCTAAACTTGTGATGCGGTTTGTCAACGCAGCTTCTTCATATCCAGCATCACCAGGATTAAAGTCTATTACACCATCACCATTTGTATCAATTCCACCTTTACTGTCAAGAACTTGGTAAAAACCAATCAAGTTATCGAAAGCGGCTTCTCGGTGTACCTCTACGCTAACTGATACTTGACCTGATTCATTACTCAAATCTATAAGTTCATTTTGTAGGTTTCCTTGTAATTCAGTAGCGGAAGCAGGAGCATCTTGAGTAAGTTGTACAGTTAAATCTAAATTAGTGAAATCACTATTACCTGCTTCATCTGACCAGTTTAAATTAAAACTTTCTGCAACCAAATCAGATACTTGTAGGTTGGAGGAATCGGAGAAGAATATGGGTAAGTTTGTGGTTCCGTTTGCTGCTAACTCCGCAAGTGCTGTATCAGTTGTACCGTTAGATACCAAATAGAAGCCTAAATGTGCGTCAGAATCAACTTCAATTACCCGCTCAATATCTCCTAAGTCAAATCCACTAGGACGGTCAGAAATTGCTGAGAAGATTATTTGTGACCTTTGTAGCGCTGCTTTGAGATAACCGTCGGAACCAGGGGCATTACCATCAACATTACCGTTTTCATTATTTACAACAAATACACCAACCTCGTTTACATTTTCGGTGTTATTGTTAGATAGAGTAAATTTGACGTTGGTGGAGTCTCCTCCATTCAAAGTAAATATTCCGTTATTACTTTCAGTCTCAAACTGAGCAGGAGCAACATCATTAAGGTTGACGGTAATATTAGCAGTATCGGTTAAATCACCTGCGTCTGTTGCTGTAACCTCTAGATTGAAAGTAGGTGTAACTTCAAAGTCAAGGTCATCTTTGTCATTAACGGTAATTGTTCCGGTAGAGGGGTCAATTGCAAAAGCTAGGTTACTATCATTATCTGGGTCAAGGTTTCCGGAACTTATTGCAAAAGTTAAAGCTTCTTTTTCGGGGTCTGTTGCGGTAATAATACCTACTTCTGTTCCAGAAGTGCTGTTTTCATCTACAGTGAAAGTCGCATCATCAACAGTAGGTGTTTCGTTAACGTTTTCTACTGTAATAGTCAAGTCTTGAGCTACATTTTCAGCACCGTCGGAAACAGCAATTTGGACTTGGTAGTTGTTATCAGCGTCAGCGTCAGCAGCAGTTTCAAAGTCGGGAGCGTTGATAAAGCTTAGTTCCCCACTGTCGTTGATAGAAAATAATCCTTGGTCAGCACCACCAGTAATACTGAAACTGAGGTCATTTCCATCTGCATCGTTAGCAGTAATTGTTCCTACTGTTGTGGTATTTTCTGCAACTTGGAATGTTGGATTACTGGTAATGGTTGGTGGAGTATTAGCGTCATCGTTAAGTATTGTAAATATCAAATCCTCACTTGGAACTAATGCAGTGCCAGAAACACTTGTTAGTTTAACTCCAAATGTCTCATCACCTTCAATTTCTCGATCTGGATTGATAGCAATATCAATTGTTTTTGTATCTTCACCAGCAGCAAAAGTAACTTCGCTAGAAGAAAAACCATCGACAAAATCAGATGCTTGAGCAGGATTATCACCTTTCTCAATAATCTCAACTTTAATTGTGTCAGTTCCATTTAAACCGCCAAAGCGATCGAGTGTGAGTGTGAGAGTCGATGGAGCATCGGAATCTCCTTCTACAACTGTTGGATCTCCACCTGTAATTGGTATACTGATTACACTATCATCATCAATGATGTTAACCCCAGCAGTTGCTGTTGTTGCTCCATTCGCAAATGTTCCACCAGAAACCACACTCAGATCGAGAGATACAGATTCGTCCCCTTCAACATCAGTATCGCCTAATATTTCCAGCGTAATATCACCTGAAGTTTGTCCCGCAGCAATTGTCAGTTGACCTGTATTTTCGACAAAATCAGTTCCTGCATCTGCATTATCTGAACGAGTAGCAAAGTCAATTACTACATCTTCAGTTGTGGTACTAGAAAGATTGACAGTAAAGGTAGCAGTAGTTGAACCAGTATTACCTTCTGCGAGGGAGATACCCTGGTTTGCTAAAGATAGTGTTGGTGTAACGGTTAGTGTATCAACAGCTAGTCGAACATCACTGAATTGAATAAACTCTACATTTAGCAAAGTATTATCAGTACCGATATTGACTATATTCCCGTTTTTGGAAACACCGCCAGCATCAGTTTGAGTCTTATTGATTTCAACAGTATCGATACCTACACCACCATCTACCAGGTTGACACCACCCAAGAGAATAAACCGGTCATTTCCACCATTACCAAAAATGGTGTTTTGACCGTCACTAACTTGGATAGTATTATCAAGATCGTTTGCGTTGATTTCTCGAATTACTGGCTGACTTGCGACAGTATTTTCAAGATTGCTTTGATTATTCTCTTGGCTGATTGACTGGCTTTGGGTAGACTCAACGAAGTCAGTTTGATTCACACTGAAAGTAATAATTTGTTTTGTTCCATTATCCGTTTGCTGTGTGACCTGTTCCTGACCCGTGGTAATTTTATAATCTAGAGAAGCAGTAGGAGTACCATCATTAAACACCACATCAAAGGTGACATCATTTTCTGCTGTGCGGGTGACTTCGAGTCCGTCAATAGTACCTTCAAACTTCAGACCAAGTGTATCTTCAATTAATTGATCTGGAGTGATTGTATCGACTACGGTACCAGCTAATTTCACGTCAATACGTTCAATGATATTTTTATCTATGGTTGCTGCATTAAATTCTGTGATTAAATCAGCAGGATCTGAAAGCACAACAGCATCATCTGAATCTACAATGTTTAATTCACTTAAACTTGGATTACCAATACCAAAAGCACGAACCTCAGCTAATTGTTGTAGCTGTGCAGCACTTGACGAGAAGTCAGGACCATTATTAAATCCATCAGAGAGAAAATAAGCAATATTAGTTGCATTATTATTCCGCGATGTAAAGAAATTTTGTGCTTCAACTAAAGCTGAATTAAAGTTTGTAAGACCCCCAGCAACTAAGCCATTAATAGTAGAAATCGTGGTGGGTGCATCTAGTGGAGCGAATAAAGATGCAGAACTATCAAAATCTACGACAGCAAATTCACTATTGGCAGCAATACCATCGTCAATTAAGGATTGAGTTAATTCTTGATAGGCAGCTTTAGCTTCTACAATTCTTGTTCCAGACATACTGCCGGAACTGTCAAAAATATAGGCAAAATTGTATAAGAGTCCCTGTTCAGAACCAAGAGTAAGGGTATAGTTCACATCGCCATCAAACATCCAAGCTGGAGATTCAACAGTTATTGTGCCAATCTTGTTACCCTCGTCGTCGAGAATATCTTCTTCGGGAGTAATAAGAGCTCCATCCTTTAGTTTTGTATTGTCGTCAGGATCTACTTGCAGTGGAACAAAGAAAAGATTTCCATCATCATCGGTACCATTCTCATCCGCATCAACAAATTCAAAGACACCGAATTCAATATCTTTAGTAGTATCTGTAGCGTCACTTTGACTTCCACGAGCATGTATGAATTGAAATGCAGGTAATAAAGGATCGGTAATAGTAAAGTCGTAATTGGTGAAGATTTCCGAGAAAAGGGCTTGATCCACACCGTCTCCACCTTCTAAACGGTCATTTGCACCACCACCAAAGAGTCTGTCATTACCATCGTTTCCTATGATGCGCTCTCTACGGTAAGAACCGAAAATATCATCGTTAGCAGTACCACCAATGATTGCGTTTTCTGGAAGGTCATTAGCATTGGTAGTTCCAGAATCAGTTTCAATCTGGTCGATGATTTCATCATAAATATCTGTTGTAATCAGCACACCACTGTTGTTCGTACTACTTCCATAAGCATGAATACCCAAAACACGAGGATTAGGGTCACCGTCTAGAGTATGCCATACACCACTTCCGCTCTGACCACCAGCAGTATCAACATCTTGAGAGTAGAAAAAACGTCCATTTGATGTAAAAACAATGTTACCTGGTGATTCTGCTGCACCTGGAGAACGTACTAAATCGCGTCCAAACACTCCAGTGTTACCTGGTATATTACCCGAGACATTGTCTCCAGGATATCCTGCTGTATCAATGGTTAAACCTGTAGTAGTTGCAGGATCGACAAACGCAATCAGACCAATTACATCGCTTGCAGCAATTGGTGCGTCACTAGTGGTAAACAGAGCAATATCATCTCCAGGATTCCCTGTTACGTTGTAATTATCTACAAAATTTACATTGGTAACATTTGCTGGTGGATCGCTAGAGAAACCAATGATGCGAGTTCTCAAAGCATCTTCGTTCGCACTGGTTGTTGTTCGCAAACTAGTAGCAATTGTATTATTGCTAGCATTGTAAGGATTGTGACCTGCGGTAAGTACGTGATTGGGAGCAATTGTAATTCCAGATCCAACGAAAGAGCCAGCAGATGTTTGAATATCAACAGTCGTAACCGTGGAAATTGGAAAGGTGCCAAACGAAGTAATAACCTGTCTACTATCAGGACCAATTACGCTCATTTCAATATTCTCCAAAAAGTTAATAAAATGAAAATTAGCGGACTAGTACTCTGGCAAGCCACAATTGCCGGGTAAGGGCAGGCAGGGGGAGCAGGGGAAGCGGAGGGAGCAGGGGGAGAAAAAACTTTTTATTTCCACGCTAAACCCAGCAAAGTTCGCTTGGCGAACCACTAGTCTTTTGATGTAATATGCTGCTCTATGCAGAGCTTTACGCCAGAAGAGGTCTTTTGAACAGTTGTCAAAAGGCTGTTTTGAAGTAGAGCGCGATCTATATCTCTACGCTCTTTCACAAGACGAGGTGTAGCGTTATCGTCAAGGTTAAATAGTTCTAAAAGGGCTTGTTGCTCACCATCATTTGAACGGGGACGCATTCTTGCCAAAATATTGTGGTCTAAAGAAAGTTCACCAACTCCATCAATAACTGTTGTTGAACCATCTTTAATTCCTGTAATTAAGGTTTTTGGTGGTATAGCGTAAGTAAATCCTCCCACTGCACCAACCACAGCAAATTGGTCAGAAATTGCTACAGTACTTCCCATATGAGCATTGGGAACAGCAAGTCTTTGGGGTTGATTTTCTGGTAATTTCAAGTCAAATAACCAAGCTGCTCCTGTATCATCAAACGGTGAACCAACAAGAAGGAGATTATTTTTAAGATCGATATCAACACCAAAATTCTGCTCTGCACTATTTGTAGGTGACAAAATCTGCTTTACATCACCTTCAGTTAACAAATTGACTTTGCCAATCCATCTACCAGGTTTTTCTTCTTGCTTGATACTAAAAGCAATTATTCCTGCATCTGAGGAAACCGAGAAACCAGAAATTTCACCACCGCTAAGTGCATCAATCCGTTTCACTTCTGCTTTCTTATCAAGCAAAACTTGATATACTCCGCCAGAGAAAGATACTCCAAGTTGATTGGTATATTGAAAATTTTCTTGATTATTTGGTTTATATTTCTCAGTGTATGCACCAATAACTAAAGTCGATTTATCTAAAGAAATATCATAACCAAACCCAGAGCCGACAACTTCAGCAGCAGAACCTTTTGGAGGCAAAATTTCTCTTGTTCTTACCCAATTATGACTACCATTGCGGCTATATATAACAACGCGATTTGCTTCTGGGTCACCAACTGCTAAATAATTGTTATTAACAGAAACGGCATAACCAAATGATTTGCTGTCACTAGAATCTGATACCAAGCAGGTTTGTGCAGAAGTTGACGTACTTGTCATCGCAAGCAATACCCCAAATATAATTAGCAGAAATGAGGAAGTTATTTTCATCTGATTTAACGCAGATAAATATCTTTTACGTAATAAATTAAATGTAAACTTAAAGTATTAAGGTATTATTCACTAGCAAGTGGCATAATAAACAAGGTATCGCGGATAGTTGTTTAGCCATTTGCGGAATCTATATATGAATTTTTATCGTCCAAAAGCAGAAATCTCTCTAAAGACGTAGCATTGTCATATCTCTCATCAACGAGAAAATTTTTTTCAACAATCCTATTTTTATTCAGATGCAACACTATTTCATGAGGTTAATTTTGATGATTTATAATCAAAATTAACTCTCAAGAAATCAAAGATTAATGAGTTTTAACTCTTTAATACTAAATAGATATTAATAAAATAACAAGAAATTAAAATTACATTTAAATATTACTTTTGAGTAGTTTATTTTTTTAATTACTAAATAGAACATTTTATCTATCAGTATAAATTAGGTAAAATCACTCTAAATTATTATTCTAAGTAATTTATAAAAATAAAAAATTAAATATATTACTCAGAACATACTGGTATGGTTAAACCTTAAAAGCATGACGAATTTTATACTTATTTACTGTTCAGATTATTTGTGGCGATTACCTTATTAGAATTCCTCAAAAGAGAAATTGCTTTTCATCAACAATAGGCTAATATGTGCTACACTCATGTTTGAAATATTCAACAAATAAAACAATAGCCGCTCGTCAGTAATCCTCAAGCAAGGAATCAACTACAAGCGGATATTTTTTGTACGGGTTTCACAATTACTCACGATTAGCAAAGAACGCGATCGCATCTGAAGAAGTTAGCGTCGCAATCGGCATACGGCGCTCGTTAATAGTTACTCGCCCTCACCAGACCACTGAGCGACTACGCGCAAGCCGATTTCTTCTAAGAGGATACGGCTAGACCATGCATCACCACCGATGTTGTAGTCACCAATGATTGCTACATCATAAGGACCTTGTTCGTAATTTAGAGTATTTTCCTTAGCAGCTTTATCAGCAGCAGGGAATACCCAGTCACGAATAGCATCGTTAGCGATGTGGTGTCCTAAAGACTGAGACACACCACGGAAACCTTCACAACGAGCGGGGATAACTGGCTTCCCAATATC
Organism: Rivularia sp. PCC 7116; assembly: GCF_000316665.1. GTDB lineage: Bacteria > Cyanobacteriota > Cyanobacteriia > Cyanobacteriales > Nostocaceae > Rivularia. Next base: position 7,992,290 of record NC_019678.1, read on the forward strand.
TTTGGAAGCTTTCTTAGCAACCGCTTCGATGTCATCACCGATCAAACCAATGGGACACTCAGATTGAACTGATACACCTCTGTTGAGGGGGAAGAGTTCTTCGATTTCGTTAATCATTTTGGCGAGCTTCTTGTCTCCACCAAAAACGATGTCTCTTTCTTGGAAGTCAGAAGTAAAGTGCATTGTACCGAAGGTGTCAACACCAGTGGTACCAATATAATAGTTACGACGACCAGACCAAGACCAGTAACCACAACCAACGGGACCGTGGCTGATGTGGATCATGTCCTTAATCGTGATATTTCCCCACAGCTAAAAAATCCGATTGATAGTATTTTCCCAATTCTTAATGATAAGATAACCTGAATTTACCCTAAATAAACCTCTTGAAAAGAGCAGCACACAAATCAAATTACTAATTTAACTTCAGTTTGAGAAATCCTGAATCTACCCTAAAATGCGAGTGAAGAATTATAGATCTATTATGGTAGCGGCATTTCTGGTTGTGCGATCGCCTTGGGATAAGATGATATCTGCTGTAGTTTATCCAGTTCATTTTTAAGGCGTTGATTTTCTGCGATTAATCTGATGTTTTCAGCTTCTAATTGTTCTCGTGATTTTTTGTTAATTGCAGATTTCATAACTTGCTTGCGATTTTCCAACGAGAACCACCGGTGATAAACTTTGGTATGCATTTCTACAGAATGTCCTAAATTATCGGCTGATGCTTTGATTGGTAAACCTTGAATATGCGCTCTAATCGCGCAAGCATGTCTCAAATCGTAAGGTTCAAACGGTAAATCTAGAATTCGTCTAAACCACCGAGCATTAGTTTGAACTAAGTGCGATAATTCCTGAAAACTAGTTATTTTTTGTATTTTCTCTTTCAGCAAACAGATAGCTTCTGGATTTTTTAATTCAAATAATTCTACCCATTCTGGTACAAAAGGTAAAACTTCTCTGTAACCTGTTTTATTGGATTTATGAACTTTCCAAATATTATCAGTATTTTCATCATTTAAAAACCAATCTAAATCTGGCTGATTAAATACCTCACGCGGTCTTAAACCGTAGGTAGCAATTAATCCGAATATTAATCTATGTAGCTTCCAGGAATTTCTATAGTCCTTTCTTACTTTTGAATTTTGACCTTTTTCTTGATATCTTTCAAAAGCTTCTATAATTTCGATATCGGAAGGTATATATCTATCATTCGGAACAACAGGTAATTTTAAGTCTTTGAAATTTACTTCTATCCCATGAATTTTGGAAAATACTCTCGCAATTCTAATTGCTTGGTCGCGTGAGGTTGGAGAGGTAATACTTTGAATAATTTTAATAATATTTTCGCTTGTAACTGGTAAATCTGATTCAAAATATTGTTTATATCGTTTATATAAATGCCAAAAACTATGTTCGCTTTTAATAGTTCTTTTTCTAGTACTAAAATATTCGCTTTCTAAAGTTTCTAATACTTGCTCAAAAGTTTTGAATACCTGCGGATTCGCGTTTTGACCTAAATACTTATCATTCCATTCAAAACATTTTCTTGCAATCAGTTTACCTAATTCATAAGCTTCTTCTTCAGCAGTTTTTAGACCATTTAAATTTGCTGGAATACCTAAAGAAATAAAATATTGCTTTTTACTTCTCCCCGATTTATTTGTATCGCCAGGTTTCAAAGGAAGAGTAGCCCTTAACTGTAGAGTATTTCCTACTCTTTTGATACTTACTTTACTTTTACTTGCTTTAAGCCTTGCATTTATATCCTTCAACTTCTCTTCAATCTTTTTATCCATATACTCTTGCGTTGCCTTAACTTGATTCTGCGTACCCATGTAGCTTCCGTCGGTACTTGCTGGAACTTCAAATTCATCAAATAAATCATCTATATCCTCTTGATGCACCTGTTTCATCCTAAATATGCCCTAAAAAATAACTGCTTATAACGAACATTTAAAAGCAATACAAAATGTTCATTACAAGCAGTTTAAAGCATTTTATTTTAAAGATGAAACATATTTTTAATCGGACCCCAGACCACACCTTTAGAACCTGCATATGCACAACCACGAGCGGTCATAACACCAGGAAGAGACTTGACGTTAGATTTTACGCCGCAATCACTCTTACCTTCTTCGTGAACGTTGAGGTGCTTAGTACGTCTTTTCTTAGCTTTCTCAGGATAAGCGTCTAAAACTTCGTTAACTAGCTGCTTTCTTTCTTCGAGAATGTTCTTCTTATCTGCGGGTGACATATTTCTCTGCCTTTTTTACTACTGGTAACTACTTGGGATTTCAGGAAAAGTAAGAGTTGATTGAAGCATTTTAGTAAAGGGTAAAGGGTAAAAGCTAGAATATACAGTTTTACCTTTACCTTTACTCAAGACATCATTTACTATTAGCTAGCAGGTACTTCTTCAGCTTTTTTACCAATGATATCTGCGTGCTTGGTATCATCATCCAAGATACCGAACTCAACTAAGAGTGCTTCTAACTCATCCATTTCAAGAGGTGTTGAGCAAACAAGGCTAGATTTGATTATTGAGGTTTTGCAAGAAGCTGAATCTCTTACTAAATCAGGAGTTTCTGCATCGCTTTATATTGTAGTTCTATTCAAGTGACTTACCGGACGCAAAGCCAGAAATCGCAGTTTTAGGGGTTTAGTGATAGTTACCGTGAGCATCGCTTCTGGTCGATACTATAACGATTGGGGCATATTTGAAAGTGCGATCGCACTTTCAAAGTCCATAGATTGTTCCCCCTATTTTTACAGCATAAATCGCTCTGTAAGTATTAGTCAGCAGGGTGCGTGACGGCTACAAAAGATTATAAATAATAACGATAATTGTTAATATTGCCGTCACCCACCATATTTTGTATTCCGAATAATAAAAAAAATCAAACTAATTTAAATTAACCATTTTCCGATTATTGTCTTAAATCTCGGTTGAGACCCATTTTTTAAGCATCGTTATAATTAGCGGTGGTTTCGGTCATTCATCATCTGCATCAGTAAATACAGATTTTAAATCGCGGTAGCCGCTAATTACACGGACGATTTCAATATTATCTTCAAATACCCGGTAAAATAAAATATAACCATCTACAGGTATTCCTCTTAACATTGGGTCAAGATTTGCGTAACTCCTGCCTATATTTGGAAATTGTGTTAGATACTTACATTTTTTATTAAACTCTTGTATAAATCGTTCTCCAGCATCAATATTATGACTTAGGAAATAATCTAAAATATCATCTAAATCTTGAGTTGCTTCTTGTGCTAAGACGTATTGCATCACCCTTCGTTATCACGCGCTTTCCGTATTTTATCCTGCAATCGCGCCATGACTACCTCACCATCAACTACCTCTCCACGTTCTATTTGAGCAAGTCCAACAGCTATTTTTTTTCGGGTTTCTTCTTCCCAATCCTGATAACCCTTCTCCCATTTTTCGAGTAATTTTAACGCTTTGACGATAACATCATCTGCATTCTCATATCTACCACTTGCAAGTCGGGTTTGAATTAGTTGCTCGTGTTCGGGTTTAAGCTGAATATTCATGTTTTTTACTTTTCTCTAATACACTATTACCTTAGTTAGTTTTAACAATTTTGCCACCACAGATGCAATTTTTTCTGACAACCAGCTTAGTATATTTGTAAGTTGGTGCCCGAAATTGGGTATCAAAACGCAAAACCTTATTTTATTGAGTGGATGACGGCTACGATAAATTATTAATCATAACGATAATTGAATATTGCCGTCACCAGGAAAACATTAATGGTTTGAAACCCCCGGATTTATCCGTGGATGTTATTTTAGGTTTTGTCGAAGCCCCTAAATTTATTTATGGGGCATTAATTACGAATTACGAATTACGAATTACGAATTATATTCACGCACCATATTTTTTATTCCGAATAATTCAAAAAATCAAACTAATTTAAATTAATCATTATCCGATGATTGAGAATCAATAAGCTGTTGAAAATCTTCCGGAGAATTAACGCTGATTGTTTCTACAACTAAACTTTCCAAAAGCGCGACATCATCAATTTGATTAAATTCTTTTAGGAATGGCCGCAACTGGCATATTTTCTTTGTAGGGTGCTGTGACACTTTGATTAACTTTGAACGTAGTAACAATGTTTTCAGTGTCACGCACCACCAGAGTTTTGTGACACTTGCGTAAGTCCTGTCTTTATCTAAGGAAATAGGTGTTTTATTCCAATCTATTTTTGCATAAATTTCTGGATAAAAGAATTGTAAAAAACAATCAAAATATTTCAGTAATTGCTTCTTTCCAAGTTTCATCGTAATTCGCAGTTATTTCGGTCATAATGATTCATCCCGATTTCAAGTCAGATGTACCACTGCTACGTCTCTAAATAATCACATTGTTTACAACAAATTATTTTTGACAGCTATCTTTCTTAAAAGTAGTTTGTTTAATTATGCGATTATCAGCAATAAATTCAATATCCCCATCTTTGTTAACAATCCATCCGGTAGCTTCTTTGATTTGGGAAGGGGAAGAGAGGGTAGAAGGGGTAGAGGGGGTGGAAGCAATATTTCTTAAATCTTGTAAAACAACTTCGTTTTGCAATGTTTGTTTCGGATTTTGCGGTATTCCACCTCTTCCTGATGTTACAAACCTTGCTTCTTCGTCGGTGGGACAACCAGCGCTAATTCTATCAGCAGCATCGGTTAAATTCTCGGGGAGTTCAACTAAACCGGATGTAATATCTAATTCTTGCAGATTTAAATCGAAATCACCATCAATTCCAAATTCGGAACTTGCGGTAATATCGCTTTGAGGAGTTGTTTGTTCTCGAAATTGAATTCCAAATATTCCAGGTGTTGTGATATCAATATTTCCACCGTTTCCTTGAAATGCATTAGCGTTGATATCGCTGTTTTCATTGGGTGCAGCAACAACTAAACCACCGTTAATTGTAATATTACCACCGTTTCCACCACCGCTATTCTCTGTTCCGGCTCTTGTTGAGATTGTACTGTTATTGCGTAATAATAGTAAATCTGCAATTGTAAGTGTGATATTCCCACCTTCACCAGAAACACTTTGAGCGGTAATCGAACTATTATCTAAGAATAATTTCAAAGCTTCAATATCAATATTCCCAGCATTTCCCACACCTTCCCCACTGACGGAAACCGCTGCTCTATCAACAATATTAAAATTCCCGGTTTTAACTGTAATATTTCCCCCGTCTCCCGAAGCGTTTTGAAATGAAGTTGCAAATAACCCAGAAGTAAAACCTTGTTCGGAAGGGTCGATTAAATCAATTGAATCTGATATATTTACATTTAGATTACCCGCTTTCCCTGCATCAAAGGTAGTAGTAAGAATTTGTGCGCCTCCCTTTGCAATTAATTGACGCGCTGTTAAAGCAATATTACCAGAATTTTCGGTGGTAAATGTTCCGGTACCTAGAAGAGAATTATCAATTTCTAAAATATCGGAAGCATTAATGGTGATATCTCCTCCCGCTCCTTGATTTAATGTAGTGGTTGCAATTAAACCGCCATTCGATGCTTTAAAATTAGGAGTATTAATTAAGATATTTCCCGAATCACCTTCTCCTTGGGAAGCGGTAACGATACCATTATCAAAATTATTTAAGGTAAGACTATTTTTGTTACCGTCAAAGGCTGGGATAATAATATTTTCTTGTAATTTATCAAATCCCCCACCAATAACTTCTATAGATTCGGAAGCGTTGATATTGATATTTCCTCCCTTTTGAGGAGTTGTTGTAGAAGCATTAATTCTGCCGTCGTTTATTTCTAAAGTGCGAGTATTGATATCAATATTTCCTCCAATCCCATTAATATCGGTAGCTGTTGTAATTTCTCCTCCATCACGAACATTTAACTTATCGGTAGTAATATTTAAATTTCCAGAATTTCCACTACCTAAAGAAGAAGCACTAATATTACTAGGAAAACTTCCATCTTCTGAAGTTCCAATAACTTCTATTAATTGAGCATCTTTGATAATCAAATTTCCACCATTACCTTCTCCTATAGTTGCTGAATTAATTGTAGAACCATTACTAATACTTAGCTGTGCTACTGAAAGTTCTAAATTACCTGCATTACCTTGCTCAAAACTGGCTGTACCGATATTCGCACCATTTAATAAAATAACTTTTTCAGCATTAATCTTTAAATCTCCAGCATTTTCTCCGAAGAGATTTCCTGTTCCAATTCCCGCTTCACCTGTTAAAAAAATTTCCTTTGCACTAATGTTTAAATCCCCTCCTCCTCCAAAAAATGGAGCGGTAACAATTGCAGCATTATCTCGAACTATCAATCTGGATGTATCGATGATTAATTTTCCTGACATTCCACTTCCCTCTGCAGATGTAGTGATTCCCGTTCTGTCATCTCCTCTAAGCAGCGAATTTACTACTTGATTTGCTTGGGGTACAAAACTTCCAGGGCGATCGCCAATGATTTCTATAGATTCAGTAGCGTTAATTGTTAAATCTCCACTGTTTCCAGTGGTATTAGTATCGGTTCTAGTACCAATACCAACACCAAAAGGTGAAGGCAAACTTGGTATTCTTTGAACTGTCAACCGTTTTGTATTTATAGTTAAATTGCCAGCATCACCGCTACTACCTCCATCAGCATTTGTAGCTACTGAACTTTGACGGAGTATCATTTCCTCATCTGCATTAATAAATAAATTTCCTCCGTTACTTTCACCAAAAGTTAAAGCGATAATAGAACCATTTTCGACAGTCAATGATTTAGTATTAACATTGATATCGTTACCAATACCATTTCCAAGAATACCGTTGAGCGTGCGGACGTTTTGAGATAATATATTTTCACCATCTAAATTTATGCTTCCTGCAACCCTACCACCGATCGAACTGATATTACCAGTTTCTACAGCTTGTTGGGCAGTAAGATTTATATTATTTTCTGCTTTTAAAGTGATATTTCCCGCTTTAATTAAAGAATTAGCAAATATAAAATCGGTAGTTAATATATCTCCATTCGTACTATTGATATTGATATCCCCAGCATTCAAGGAAGAATCATCATCCGGATTTAAAATACCGCTTATCAAACGTCCCGTTGCAATATCACCAATAGCTGAAAGATTGATATTTCCACTTGTACCATTAATTTTATAACTGAGAATAGCAGCTGATAAAGTATTTATTTGACTGTTATTTGCAAAGCTTCCCGAAACAACATTAACATCTCCACCATTAGTAATGATTGAAGATTGGGGATTCATTTTAAATTCAGCAATCCCCGCATCTCTTTCACTGGGTAAAGCATTTTCATCGTTTATTTTAGCGTTGAAACTACCGCCAGTTAAAAAAATATTTCGATTTTCGCCAATAGTGAGCGATCGCCCTGCTTCTAAAGTTAAATTATTCGTACCAATTCCGGTAATATCATCATCAACGGTAATATCGTTATTAGCTTGCAAAACTACGTTATTTACAGCCAAAGTTTGACTGATATCATCACCGCTTAAATTACCATTCTCTTCAATTAAAATATTTTTCGGGTCAATTAACAAAGTTCCAACTTCACCATTTGAACCACGAGTATCAACAGTTCCCTTTAAATTAATATCTGAACCTGAAACTTCAACTTTTCCACCAGGAGCAATTAAGGAACCTGTATCTTGATGAAAAACTCTTCCACCCAAAAGCGTTAAATTCTGTTTTTCACCTACTTTTAAAACACCTCGATTCTCAATCTCGCTTTGAGGATTAATTTTCCCATATTGTAAACCGGGAGTCAGACTTATCTTTAATAAAGGTGTTTCATTTAGATTTACAGCACTAAATTCATAATTATCAATAAAAATACTTTCTGCTGTAGTAGCACTTAACGAACCAGCAATATCTAAAAAAGCGTTTTCACCAAATATAATTCCTTTGGGATTGATTAAAAATAAATTCGCATTACCATCAACTCCCAAAGTACCAAGAATCTTCGATGCATTGTTTCCAGTTACTCTCGTGAGAATATTAGTAATACTATCCGGGTTGCTGAAATAAACTTTTTGGCTAGGATTTACATTAAATTCTTTAAAACTATGGAAAAGATTATTATTGCGAATTGCACCTCCTTCAATTAAATCTCTTTCCATGGAAGGATTGACAGTAGAATTTTCTTTTCCCAAACTATTATCGGGAATTAATTGAGCCTTCACAGAGAAACAGGGGAAAGTAAATAGAAGAATAATCGAAGAAATGCATATTCTCATATCAAAATTTTTCTGCTTTTAATCAAATCAATTCAGTTGTTATACTTCAATATCACTTTTATGACTTTTATTCAAGGGAAAAGT